>JANNKK010000104.1:0-9781 GCA_031396245.1 Gemmatimonadaceae bacterium | reverse complement strand
GCGCTACCGATATCGCGTTCGCCCCGACCGGTACACGCGCCTACGCCGCGCAGCAGTTCACTGGCGGGCTCGCCATCCTCGACCTGGCCACGAACTCCCTTTTGCGCACCGTCGGCGGACTCGGACAACCGGTCCGCGTCGTCGTGTCGCCTGACGGCGCCCACGTCTTCGTCGGCACCATCGCCGGCTTGCTCCACCGGATCGACACGGCGACCGACGGCATCACCTCCCTTGCCCTCGGAGGGATCGTCAACGGGGTCGAGGTCGACGCCACGCGCGGAGTGATCTACGCGAGCACGACGACTGGCAGTCTCCACGAGATCTCCCTCGTGACCTTCGGGCTGCTTCGCTCGGCGACGCTCGGCGGAGTCCCACAAGGGCTCGCGGTCGGCACCTCGGGACGGATCTACGTCGCGAACGAGAGCGTCGGCCTCCAGATCGTCGATGCCGACTCATTCACCCTCAGCCAGACGCTCGGCGAGTTCGCCGCCGCATTCGATGTCGCGATCACTCAGGATGGGATGGAGGCCTACGTCACTCGTCCGTCGGCCGGGCTCGTCTCGGTGATGAACACCCTGTCGCAGGTGACGGTGCGGCACATCAGCGGCGGCGAGCCGCGCCGGCTTGCTGTCTCTCCGGATGGCTCAACGATCGTGGTCGCGAACGCTGATGGCTTCATGACCCTGATCCGCTGATCGCCCCTCAGTCGATCTCGTCCAGCGACTTCGGCCAGTCGTCCTTGAGCAGCCGCGACATCGCGCGGTCGGCGAGCAGCCGCCCGCCGGTCTGGCAGCGCGCACAGTAGTTCGTCTCGTTGTCGGCGTACCTGATGCGCTGCACCGGCGCACCGCAGTCCGGGCAGGGCTCCTTGAAGCGACCGTGCACCTTCATCTCCGGACGGAAGGCCGTCACCGTCTCGGGGAATCCGTCGCCGACCTCGGCGCGCAGGTGCGCGAGCCACCACGTGAGCACGCTCCGCGTCGACTCGAAGAGCCGCGCCGCACCCTCGTCGTCGAGCCGCGCCGTGGTCTGCAGCGGCGAGAGCCGCGCGTGATGGAGGATCTCGTCTGAATACGCATTACCGATTCCGCTAAAGAGCCGCGGATCCGTCATCGCACGCTTGAGCGTGTGATTCTCGCTCCGCAGCCGCGCGATGAACGCGCCCTGCGCCGCCGTCATCACCTCGAGGCCGCCGCGATCGATCGCCGCGAGCGCCTCACGGCCACGCACGGCGGTGAGTGAGGCGCGTCGCTTCGTCCCCGCTTCGGTGAGGAAGAGCGACCCGTGCTCGAAGGCGAACGTCGCCAGGGGCCCCCTGCCCGGCACCTTCCCCTTCGGCGGTCGCCACCGGAGTCGCCCGGCGATCATCAGGTGAATGACGAGGAAGAGCCCATCACCGAAGGCGAGGACGATGCGCTTGCCCATCCGTTCGATGCCCGTCACTCGCCGGCCCACGAATGAGGTGACCGGAGGATCCACCGAGCGCACGAGGAAGGGACCCCTGATCGTGAGCGCCACGAGCTCCCTGCCGGCGACGTGGCGCTCCAGGGCCTCGCAGTAGCTGACGATGTCGGGGAGTTCCGGCACCGCGATAAGTTGTAGCGATGACGACGCTCCTGCTCTTCGGTGCGACGGGAATGGTCGGTGCCGAGGTCCTGGACCTCGCGCTCTCTGATCCGCGCCTGTCGCACGTCATCTCCATCGGGCGACGGCGCAGCGGCGTGACGCACGCGAAGCTCGAGGAGGTGACCCACGCGGACTTCCTTGACCTCACCTCCCTCGAGCCCCACCTCCGCCGCGCCGACGCCTGTGTGCACTGCCTCGGCGTCTATCAGGGGCAGGTCCCCGAGGACGAGTTCTGGCGGATCACGCACGGCTACATCGACGCCCTCGTCACAGCGTTCGAACGCGTGCGACCGGGCGTGCGGTTCGTGCTCATGGGTGCCAGCGGCGCAGACCCGACCGAGAAGAGTCGATTCCTCTTCGCCAGGGCGAAGGGGCGCGCGGAACGACGCCTCACGTCGTCGCAGCTCACAGACCACTTCATCTTCCGGCCGGCGTACATCGATCCCGGTAGCGTCGCCACTCGCGCGACCGTACCGACCTGGCTCGTTCGGCCCTTCTTCCGACTCTTCCCCTTCCTCGGCATCGGCGCACGCGACCTCGCTCGCGTGATGCTCGAGGCGGCCCGCACCGGCCGCGGCGAACGGCTACTCGAGAATCGCGACATCCGTCGCGCCGCGAAAGGGACAAGGTAGTTCCTCACATCTCCCATCTCCCATCACCCATCTCAGATGCGCAAATCCGTCACCAGCACCCACGGCCCAGCGGCGATCGGCCCCTACTCCCACGCAGTCTGGACGGGCAAGCTCCTCTACCTCTCCGGCCAGACGCCGATCGATCCCGCGACCGGGACGCTGATCGAGGGTGATGTGTACGCGCAGACCCTCCGCGCGTTCGCGAACCTCGAGGCGGTGCTCGGCGACGCCGGCGTCACGATGTCCGACGTCATCAAGTGCAACGTGTACCTCACTGATATGAAGGACTTCCCGGAGATGAACCGCGCCTACGAGTCGCGGTTCACGAAACCCTTCCCCGCCCGCACGACGGTCGCCGTCGCCGGATTGCCGCTCGGCGCTCGGGTCGAGATCGAACTCGTGGCGCGGAAGCCGAAGAAGGCGAAGTCGCCGAAGTCGGCCGGCGCACGACAGAAGTAGGCGACCGCCGTCGGCCAACCGCCCTCCGCCGTCGGCCCTTGACTTTCTGCGTGCCGAATCCGAGTTTTCGTGCGTCCTAACTTTTCCCGATGCCCGTTCCCGACCCCAAACTCGCCCTCTTCCTCTTCGCCGTCGGCTCGCTGCTCGTCGCGATCGCCCTCTGGCCGCGCACCGGCGTCCTCGCCCGCATCCGCCGACTCCGTCAGGTCTCCGAGCGCGTGCGGATCGAGGACACCCTCAAGTACATCTTCCACCGGAACACCGCCGGTGAGGGCGTGCACGCCGACGCGCTCGCGGGCGCGCTCGAGATCCGTCGTGGCCTCGCCCGGCGCATCCTCGCCCGACTCGCCGAGCGCGGACTTGCCACGTCGGACAGTCACGGCGCACACCTCTCGGAGAATGGCCGCCGCGAAGCCATCCGCATCGTTCGCTCGCACCGCCTCCTCGAGTCGTATTTCGCCGACCGCACCGGGGTCGCACCCGCCGAGTGGCACGAGCTCGCCGAAGCGGGGGAGCACGAGCTCTCGCCCGCCCAGGCCGACGCGCTCGCCGCTCGACTCGGCCAGCCCCGCTACGACCCGCACGGCGATCCGATCCCGACCGCCAGCGGCGAACTCCCCGAGATAAAGGGGATCCCGGTCGCGGCGCTCGCCGAGGGAGAGACCGGCACCATCGTGCACTTGGAGGATGAGCCCCCCGAGGACTATGCGCGGCTCGCCACGCTCGGCTTCAAGCTCGGACGCGCCGTCGTGCGGCGCGGCCGGACGAGCGAGGGCGTCTCACTCGAGTTCGAGGGAAGGATCCTCGAGCTCCCACTCGAACTCACCGATTCGGTGAATGTCGTCCGCGGGGCCGTGGAGACCCCGGTGCGCCCGCGGACCCTCGCCGACTTGGGCAAGGGAGAGGCTGCGACCGTCGTGCGCCTTTCGACAGAGTGCCGCGGCGCCCAGCGCCGCCGACTGCTCGACTTGGGAGTCGTACCAGGCACAGAGATCAGCGCCGAGCTTCGCAGCGCGACCGGCGACCCGACCGCGTACCAGATCCGCGGCGCCCTCATCGCCCTCCGCCGGCACCAGGCAGAGTGGGTCGAGGTCGAGCCTCTCCCATCATCCTCTGAGGTGGCGGCCTGATGGCTACCACGATGCGCACCCGCCTCCCCTCGCGGGACGAATCCCTCGTCCAGCTTGGCGTCCGGAGTGACAAATTCGACTATCTCGTCGCCCTCGCCGGCAATCCAAACACAGGTAAGTCCACTGTTTTCAATGTGTTAACTGGCCTTCGCCAGCACACCGGCAATTGGCCCGGAAAGACGGTTACTCGGGCCGAGGGGATCTTCACGGCCGGGGGTGACCGATTCAAGCTGATTGACCTCCCGGGCACCTATTCGCTGCAAGCGGCGAGCACCGACGAGGAGGTCGCCCGTGACGCCCTGCTCTTCGGCGCCCCCGATGTGACTGTGCTCGTGGTAGACGCCACGCGTCTCGAACGGAACTTGAACCTCGCCCTCCAGGTCCTCGAGATCACCCCAAGGGTGGTCGTCTGCCTGAACCTGATGGACGAGGCACGACGCTTGGGGATCGGGGTCGATCCCGCGGCGCTCTCCCGCGAACTCGGGGTGCCGGTCGTCGCCACGTCGGCGCGCCGGGGCGAGGGGATCGATCCATTGCGCGAGGCGATCCGGACGGTCGCCCGCGGTGACGTGCACACTTCGCCCTTCCGCGTCCGGACCTTCCCACCCGATGTCGAGGCGCTGATCGCCGAGGTCGAGCAGGCGGTGCTCGCGGCCCAGCCCGAGCGCGCGAACTCCCGCTGGATCGCGCTTCGATTGCTCAACGCCGACGAGCGGGTCGAAGCTACGGTGCCTCCCGAGGCATTGGCCGCCGCGAGTGCCGTGCGATGGAAGCTCAGCCCCGACTTCCACGACCGGATCACGCAGGGGATCTACGAGGCCGCCGAGGGGATCGCGGAGCGGTCGCGACTCACTGGCATCAAGAAGGTGAGATTCGATTTCGATCGCACGCTCGACCGCTGGCTCACGAGTCCGGTGACCGGTTTCCCGCTGATGATCCTGATGCTCGGGATCGTCTTCTGGCTCACGATCGCCGGCGCGAACGTCCCCTCGGGGATGATCGCCAGCTTCCTCGTCGACACCGTCCATCCCTGGCTCAAGGCGGGGATGCTGACGATCGGCGTGCCCTGGTGGATCACCGGCCTGCTCGTCGATGGCGTCTATCTCGCGACGGCGTGGGTGATCGCGGTGATGCTCCCGCCGATGGCGATCTTCTTCCCCCTCTTCACGCTCCTCGAGGATTTCGGCTACCTCCCGCGGGTGGCGTTCAACCTCGACGGATTGTTCCGGAGGGTCGGGGCCCACGGGAAGCAGGCGCTCACGATGTGCATGGGGTTCGGCTGCAACGCCGCCGGCGTCGTCGCGACGCGGGTCATCGACAGCCCGCGGGAGCGGCTCGTCGCGATCATCACCAACAATTTCTCCCTCTGCAACGGCCGCTGGCCGACGCAGATCCTGATGGCCTCGCTCTTCATCGGCTCGCTGGCGCCAGCCGCGGTCGCCGGCCTCATCTCGGCGACGGCGGTGGTCGGAGTGACGCTGATCGGCGTCCTGATGATGTTCGCCAGTTCCTGGCTCCTCACCCGCACGGTGCTGCGCGGCGAGGCCACCAGTTTCAGTCTCGAGCTGCCGCCGTATCGCCCGCCGCGCATCTGGCAGACGCTCTACACCTCGCTGATCGACCGCACGCTGATCGTGCTCTGGCGCGCGGTCGTCTTCGCGGCGCCGGCCGGAGCGGTGATCTGGCTCATCGGCAACGTGCAGTGGGGTGGCGTGAGCGTTGCCGCGCACCTGATCGAGGGGCTCGACCCCGTCGGGATCCTGCTCGGGCTCAATGGCGTCATCCTCCTCGCCTACGTGGTCGCGATCCCGGCGAACGAGATCGTGATCCCCACGGTGCTGATGCTCACCGTGCTGGCGGGGGGCACGCCCGAGATGGGTGCGGGAGCCGGCGTGATGTTCGAGCTCGATGCGGCGAAGATCGGCGAAGTGCTCCGCGCGAATGGCTGGACCACGCTGACCGCCGTCAACCTGATGCTCTTCTCGCTGCTGCATAACCCCTGCTCGACGACGATCTACACGATCTATCGCGAGACGCGGAGCGCGAAGTGGACGACGGTCGCGACGCTGCTGCCCCTCGTGCTCGGCTTCGTGATCTGCTTCCTCGTCGCGCAGGTCTGGCGACTCGTCGCCGGGGCCTGAAGCGGGGTTCAGCGCCGGCGATGCGCAGGTGCATCACCGAGTGTTGCGTGATCTGTGACGCGACTCCCGTTACGCGCGGTTGGGCAGGTCGAGAAGGCCGGTGCTGTGTCCCTCGACCACACTCTTGGGTGACGTGAACCGCGACAACGCCGACCAGTCGCCACCGCACCCTTGCCGCCCCGCCAATCCCTTGTCACTATTCGTTTTATCCACAGCTGGTGGAAGCTGTGTCGGGATGGCACGATTCTCTCACCGAGAATCAGACCGTCGCTCGGATCGACCGCGAGCCGTCACGCCCCATTGCGGACCAACCGGGGGTGACGGATATTCGGTCGCCAACGGGCCACAACCTTAGAGGACCAGAACTTCTTGGCGATTTGCGCTCACTGCAGCACTCCGGTCGCGGATGAGGCGAAGTTCTGCCACAGCTGCGGCTCGCTCGTGTCTGACGCCGAGGGCCAGGCGGCGGCCACAGCGAACATGGACCGCTCGTCCTTCGACCACATGGAGAAGCTCCTCCGTGAGGAGACGAAGGGCGATTACACCATCGGTCACATGCTGGGCAAGGGCGGCATGGCGGTCGTCTACCTCGCCACCGAGACGTCGCTCTCGCGCAAGGTCGCACTCAAGGTCCTCCCGCCTGAACTGACTTTCGGCCACGGCGTCGAACGCTTCAAGCGCGAGGCGAAGACCGCCGCCGCGCTCGACCACCCGCACATCATCCCGATCTATCGCATCTCGAACAGCCAGAAGCTGTTCTGGTACGCGATGAAGTACCTCGAGGGGCGGTCGCTCGAGGACCTGCTTCGTGAACGCGGCGCCTTCTCGGTCGACGAGACGCTCGAGGTCCTCACGCAGGTGGCCGAGGCGCTCGACTACGCGCACGAGCACAAGGTCATCCATCGCGACATCAAGCCCGCGAACGTGATGCTCGACAACCGGAACCGGGTGATCCTCACCGACTTCGGCATCGCGAAGGCCTTGAGCGAAGGGAAGCTCACCGCGACCGACTCGGTGATCGGGACGCCGTACTTCATGAGCCCCGAGCAGGGGATGGGGAAGACCGTCACCGGCGCCTCCGACCAATACTCGGTCGCGGTGATGGCCTACCGGATGCTCGCCGGACACGTGCCGTTCGACGGCGACTCGGCGATCGACATCCTGCACAAGCACTGCATGTTCCCGCCCCCGTCGCTCGCTGAGGCGGCGCCGCACCTGCCCGATCACGTGGTGCACGCTGTCGAGCGCGCCCTCTCCAAGGGTGGCGCCGAGCGCTTCCAGTCGGTGAGCGACTTCGTCAAGGCGATGAAGGACGCCTCATTCGAGGAGAAGCAGCCGACGCGCTCGAGCGTGGCGACGGTGATGGTCTCGCCTGAGGACGCCAAGAAGATCCGCAGCGGTGTGGCGTCGAAGGGTGCTGGCTCCACCGGACCGGCCGCGAAGACCGTGGCAGCCAAGCCCGGCGCAACGCCGGCTGCGCGACCGAAGCCCGGTGCACCTGTCGCAGTGGCTCCTGCTCCTGCGCCGGCCAAGTCGAAGGCCGGCCTCATCGCCGTCGCCGCTCTCGTCATCGTCGCGGGAGGCGGCTTCGGCGCATGGAAGATCCTGAGCGCACCGGACGCTGCCACGAGCCCGTCGACGCTAGCGCCGATCGGCGGGACGCCGACCCCTCCCGCCGGGACCGCCGCCGGGACCGGGACTGAATCGCAGACTCCGCCGCCGATCGTGGTGGCCGACGCGGGCACGAAGACGCCCGACCCGCTGCCGACCGCTGCTGCTCCGGCGCCGAAGGCGCCGACCAAGTCCACACCGCCGCCGAGGGTCGCGAAGAACAACCCGCCGCCCGCAACGACGACTACGCAGCAGCCGGTCCAGCAGCAGCCGGTCCAGCAGCCAGTCACCGCGCCGACGACAGTCCCCGCGCCGACGCCCACCGCACCTCCGCCGGCTGGCGGACTCGGCGACCGCGGCATCGTTCGCGTTCGCATCAACCCGGCCGCGACCGTCTACTTGAACCTCGAGTCGAAGGGTGAGAAGGCGACGTACATCGATACTCTTCGAGCGGGGATCCACTCGCTGAAGTTCGAGAAGGACGGCTATGTCACCAACGAGCAGAACGTGACGCTCGCGGCCGGTGAGACGAAGACCTTGAGGGTCGACCTGGTCAAGAAGCCCTGATCCCGAGCCTGAAGAGCACGCCCCACCTTCGCGTTGGAGCACCGATCCTGATGCGCCGTGCGCTCTCTCTCCTCTCCCTGCTCGCCGTCGCGGCCCTTTCCGCGCAGGCGCAGGACACCCGTGCCTCGCTGCTCCGGCAGGCGACACAGGCCTACGACGACTTCGCGCCCGAGCGCGCCCGTGACCTCGCGCGCGCCGCCCTGGATCCGGCGCTCGGGAGTCCCGATACCCTTTGGGTGCGCGGCGTGCACCTCCTCTCGCAGGTGCTGGTCGAGGGCGGCGAAGAGGACCTCGCCCGCACCTGGGCCCGCTGGGCGATGCGGACGCACCCGGCGATGGCGATCGACTCGGTGAACTTCCTGGCCGGCGTCGTGACGGCGCTGCGCGATGCCCGCACCGCGGTCGGTGCGCGGACCGCCGGTGATGACGTGACGGCGATGGCGTGGCAGTGGGCGGCGCGCGGCTCGCAGGAGACGCAGGGACGGATCCGCTTCGATCCATCGACGATGCCGGTTCCGGTGAACGTCGTGGTGCGCGGCGTCGGACTCCTTCCGGCCGGAGCGGGCGTCGCGATCGCCCCAGGGAGCTATGAGATCGAGGTCGCGGCTTCGGGCTACCTGCCGGCGCGCATCACGCGTGAAGTGCTCCCCGGCGTGACGATGATCCTCACCTTCCGGCTCACGAGTGCGGTGGTCGCGAGCGCAACCATCGCCGAGAATGTGCGGCAAGCGGCCTATCGCAGCGTCGCCGCCCTCTCGACGACCCGATTCGGTGGACCGGCGGCGTGCGCGGCCGGCACCTTCGTGGGTGGCGGACGTTTCGCCCTCACCTCCTACTCCGCGATCCGCGGCGTGACCGCCATCTCGGCGTCCTTCGCGGGCTCCACGACGCCGGTGACCGATGTGCGCGTCGCCGCATACGATGCCACCGCGAACCTCGCGGTGTTGCTCTTCCCCGCCCCGCGGCCCGACTCGGCAACGCTCACCGCCAACGTGATCGAGAATCAGGCGGTGTGGGGCGTTGGGCTCAATCAGTGCTCGACCCGCTCCGATTCGCGCGCGCTGGTGGCCGAGTGGCAGCAACGGCCGCTCGGAGTGTTGCGGCTGAGCGAGACGATCGCGCAGGGCGTGCCGGGCACGCCGCTGGTGGACTACACCGGTCGGCTCACCGGCATCTGGACCGGCGGCACCGAGGCGATCGCGGCGCCGAATGCGGCGACGCTCCTCGCGACGGCGCGCGCGAACCTCGCCTCCTCGCAGACGCTCGCGCTGGTCGATGTGGCGCGACGCGAGAACCACAGCTACGGATCGCTCGCGATCGTGGCCGATGTGACGGGCGCGACGGCGCGGGTCACGCCACTCGAGAACTGGCAGTGGGCGACGCTCGCCACGACCGGTACGGCCCCGATGACCTTCAGCGGTCCGATGGGACGCTACCGGGTCGAGTTCTCCGCGCCCGGACTGACGACGCGGACGCAGGAAGTGACCATCCGCGCCGGCGAGACGGTGCGGGTCACGCAATCGCTGCGTGTGGTGACGGGAGGTCCGGCGGCGCAACCAGCGAAGAAGGGAGTGCCGAAGTGGGTCTGGATCGCGGGCGCCGGGGGCGCAGCGGC
>JANNKK010000038.1:0-2339 GCA_031396245.1 Gemmatimonadaceae bacterium | reverse complement strand
CGCGTTCTGGGTGATCGAGGCCGACATCTGCTCCAGGCTCGCCGTCGTCTCCTCGACCGACGCCGCCTGCTCGCTCGTCCCCTGCGAGAGCGTCGTCGCCGTCGCCGACACCTGCGTCGACGCCCCCGACAATGCCTCGGCGCCGCTGCGGACCTGCCGGATGACGCGTTCCATCTCGGCGGCGAATCCATTGAAGTGGTGGGCCATCTCGCCGAGCTCGTCGTTCGAGGTGACCTCGAGCCGGCCGGTGAGGTCCCCGGTCGCCATCCGCTGGAAGCTCCGGCTAGCGGCGACCACTGGTCGTGCGATCCGGTTCGCCAGCGTGACCGAGATCGCGAGGCCCAGCGCGATCGTGAGCGCGAGCATCACGATCATCGTCAGTCGCGCCCGGCGCTCGGCGACCGCTGCGGCAGCCACCGCGGCGTCCTTGTCCCGCCGCGCGAGCCGTTCGAGATCCTCCATCATCGCCGTCTGCAGGCCGCGCGCCGCGAGGTACTGCCCGTTGAACTGGTCGCGGGCCTCGGCGGTGCGACGCGCTGACGTGGCTTCGAGCACCGAGTTCTCGAGCCGATTGAGGGTGGCGGCGTCGAACGCCGCGGTCTGCTCGATCTTCTCGAGGACGTCGGCCGAAGGCGCCAGCAATTTCAGCGCCTCGACGTGGGCGACGAGGGCGCTATCGGCAGCGATCTTCCGATCCGCCTCCGCCTGATTCGTGGGGTCGAGGAGATACCCACGCATCGCGTCACTCATCTCGAGCATCGCATAGCGGATCTCGAGCGCCTCGCGTGCGATGACGTCGTCGTGGTCGATGACGTCCTGCAGGTTGGCGACCGAACGGCTGAGCATCGAGAAGGCTCCGACCGACGCGACGCTGCCGACGAGGAGGACGCCAAGGAACGCGGCGACGAGCTTGGTGCGATGGGTGAGCTTCATCTGGGAGGCGCCGAGGACGAGGGATGTCGCGATGCGATCGGTGGACTGATCAGGGTCCGGCGTGGCCCGGACAGCGTTCGCTGCCCGGACCCGCCGAAACCGACTACTTGACTGCGAACTGGTAGGGCTGCTGCACGAGCTGACGGACGCGCTTGCCGCCGAACTCAGCGGGCTGGAACGTCGTCGAGCGGACGGCCTTGCGGACGGATTCGGTGAACTCGGAGTTGGTCGAGCGAAGCACCTTGAAGGAGCTCATCTCGGCGACACCGCGCTCGTCGACGACGAACTGCACGAGCACTTCACCCTGGACCTTCGCGCTCAGCAGGCGCTCCGGGTACGACGGGCTCACGGCCATCTTGACCTTCGCCGGGCGGTCGACCTGGAAGTCGAGGTAGGTGGAACCCCCTTCGGATGCGGTGGCCTGTTGCGCCGAGGCATTCGAGGGGAGGACTGCGAGGAGGAGGCCGAGGGCCAGGGCGAACTTGATCTTTGACATTGTCCTGTTGGTTGTGGCGTGGTTGGTGTTGTGCGATGGATGGACTGCGGTACAACGGGTCAGGCGACCGCCACGAGTGCGTCGGCGGGTTGAGCAACTGTCACGGCGTGCAGGGCGCGGTCCACGTTGAGGAGCATCGTGAACTTCCGTGTCGTCGTCTCGGCCAGGCCGTCGAGGAACTCGGCGCCGACGGAGGTGCCGAAGGACGGCGGTGGCTGGATGCGATCGGCGGTCAGGTCGAGCACTTCGCAGACCGCGTCCGTGATGATCCCCATCACCGTCGCACCCTCCTCGGCGGCGATCTCCACCATCACGATGCAACTGCGCGGCGTGAGGGTGATCGCTGGGAGGCCGAACCGCTCGGCGAGGTCGAGCACCGGGACGACGCGTCCCCGGAGGTTGATCACGCCGCGCACGGCAGCCGGCATCGCCGGCACTCGGGTGAGGGTGTCGTACTCGATGATCTCCTTCACTCGCAGGATGTCGATCGCATACTCCTCGCCCGCGAGGACGAAGCTCAGGAACTGCGTGCGCGACTCGTTGGGATTGGTGGTCATCGTCGGGGCCTAGAAGCGGGTGAACGAATCATCAGCACCGGCGCCGACCTTCTCGTGACGGCCGTTGCGCCCGTTACTGCGCTGGGACGGCTGCGCGAGGGAAGGCACGACGGCGTAGCTGTCGCGGGTCGACGGGTGCGCCGGGTGCGCCGGGTGCGCCGGCGCCGAAGGACGGATGGTCTCGGTGTGCGCCCGTGACGTACCGTCAAGCTTGAAGAAGCCGACGAGCTGCTTGAGGGACTCGGCCTGGGCGGTCATCTCCTCGGCCGTCGAGGCGAGTTCCTCGGCCGCCGAGGCGGTCCGCTGGGTCACCTGGTCCACCTGCGCCATCGCCTGGTTGATCTGCGTCACGC
>JANNKK010000018.1:0-31780 GCA_031396245.1 Gemmatimonadaceae bacterium | reverse complement strand
CGGGCCAAGCTGTCCTCCGCGGATGCAGGCACCTCCCAATAGACGGCAGCCGGGGGACGGGGGAGGTTTAAGCACGGGGGGGCTAACCACAAGCGTATCGCCCCCGCTTCGCAGTTACTGCCGTCTGCCGTCCGCCGTCTGCTGTTAGTGCGAGGTGCCTGCTTCCGCGGAGGACTGCTTGTCCGGCTTCAGGTATGTCGCCTTGTGGATCGAGTACGCCGTGAGGTTCGCGACGATGGCCAGCGCGATGATCACCGCGGCGAAGCCCCATCCGAGGCGGGTCGGGTCGTATGCATCGGTCTTGCCGGTCATCCGCGAGCGCTCCGTCGGTTCAGGGGGACGGGGAATCCTAATCGACGAGGCGCCGCGGCCGCCACTGGCTCGGCGCCCGCGCGAACCCTTGATTCACTCTGATGCACGCCGCTCGACGCCCCGGCTCAACGACCTCGAAACCGCTCGAGGTCCCGCCGGTCCCGCTTGGTCGGTCGCCCCTTCTCGGGGTCGATCGCCGGCGCGGCCTTGGTGAGCTGCCAGTGCAACTTCTCACGGGCGGTGCGCGACGCCTCGGTCTCCGTGTAGAGCCGCGCCGCGTCGGGC
This sequence comes from Gemmatimonadaceae bacterium, assembly GCA_031396245.1. GTDB lineage: Bacteria > Gemmatimonadota > Gemmatimonadetes > Gemmatimonadales > Gemmatimonadaceae > Pseudogemmatithrix. The sequence goes on along the minus strand of JANNKK010000018.1, from coordinate 31,183 downwards.
GCGCTGCCGCGCCGCTCAGCGGTCCCGTGCACGATCGCGATGTGTTCGTAGGGACCGAGTCGCACGCGGACCTCGTCTCCCGGTCGTACCGGTTTCGACGGCTTCGCGCGGTCGCCATTGACTTCCACCTTGCCGCCGTCGACCGCCTCGCTGGCGAGCGTGCGGGTCTTGAAGAAGCGCGCCGCCCAGAGCCACTTGTCGAGGCGCACCGGTTCGAGGCTGAGGGGGCGGTCGGTGGCGGCGCGCGGCATGGTCGGAAGCTAATGCGCCTGGCCCGGCTCTCACTCCTCGTCTCTTTGGCGACCGCCTGCACCGGCGCGGACCGTGCGAGTCGCGAGCAAGCGATGGCGCGGACGGAACTCGCGCGCTCCGAGACTGTCGCGAAGGTGGCGGCGACGATCCCCTCGACCGGACTCTGGACCGAGGCGCATCTCACCGAGCGACTCGTGCGAGCCGGAGTCGCGCCGCGTCCGATGCCCGAGGCCCCCGCGGGGCTCGAGTGGATGCGTCAGCGGCCGCTCGCCTTCCACGCCGGTGGGGGGATGGTCCTCGCGTGGATCTACGCGGACAGTTCAGCGCGCCGGGCGGTGACCGACTCCCTGGATCCGTCGACGGCCGCCCCCGCCGGACGCACGGCACCATTCGAGGGGAGCATCGTGCTCGTGCTCCAGAACAATCTCGCCGCCGTGGTCACGGGAGGGAGTGGACAGAACCAGGAGCGGATCGCACTCGCCCTGCAGGGGGGGCTTCCCGTGACCGTCGCCCCGACGGCCACGGGCACTCGAAGGACGCCATAGCAGTACATATTGAGGCGGGTTCGCGGCGACCTCCCGCCGTTCCGCCTGACATTCACTCATCGAGGCATCGCGTGCGTTCTCCCCGCAGCTGGGGTCCCCGGACCTCGATCATCCCAGCGCTCCTGCTCGCCGCCGCCTCGACGCTGGGTGCGCAATCGTTGCCGACGCCGCAGCAACTCGCTGCGCGCCACGACTCGATGATCGGCGGGCGCAGGGCGCTCGAGGCGCGCAAGAGCCTGCACGTCACGGGGACCTTCGCGATCCCTGCGATGGGGATGGACGCTCCGATGGAGATCCTCAAGCTGAGGCCGAACAAGATCCTCACGCGGACCGCGCTCGGGCCCGCCGGCGAGGTCCTCTCCGGTTACGATGGGAGGAACGCGTGGTCCGTGCAGCCGGGCCAGGCGCCGATGCTCCTCACCGGCGCCTCGGCCGAGCAGCTCATCGAACAGGCGGACTTCCTCGGGGCGCTTCCCGACTACGGGAAGTACGCAAAGGCCGAGACGCTCGACGAGACGGACTACGAGGGCAAGCGCAGCTACCGCGTGCAACTCACCCGTGCGACCGGCGAGGTGTCATACGAGTACTACGAGGTCGCGACCGGACTCCGGATCGGCGGCATCAGCGAGATCGACACCCCGAGCGGGAAGATCGAGGTCCGCTCGGTCGTCTCGGAGTACAAGGAGTTCGGCGGCGTGCGGTTCGCGACCAAGGTCGTCACCCGCAACCCGCAGTTCGAGATCATCGTGACGATCTCCAACGTCGTCTTCGACACCGTCGACGAGGCCGCCGTGGCCCCGCCGGACGCGGTCAAAGCGCTGATCAAACCCTGAACCACCATCACGCCCTTTCCACCCTCCACTGGCTCAACGATGCGAACGCCGATCCGCTACGCCGCCCTCCTCCTCGCCATCACCGCTCCTGCACTCGCCGCGCAGGAGCCGGCGCGCCCGAAGCACGACAGCCACGCGCAGACGGCGAAGCCCGCGCTCGACGCCGAGCTCGCCGAGCACTTCAAGGGGATCCCGCTCACTGACGATCAGGTGAAGCACATCACCGACATCAAGGCGCGTCATCACAAGGCGATGGACGCCGTGCGGAAGGCGGCGAAGGACCCGAACGACGAGCCGACGAAGGTGGCGTTGAAGCATCACATGGACGCCGAACACGCCGAGTTCAAGGCGTTGCTCGCACCCGAGCACGCGAAGCTGCTCGAGGCCAACATGAAGTCGCACCACAAGGCCGACGCCGCGATGGACCACGGCGGGATGAAGCACGACAAGGCTGCGGCGCCAAGAAAGCCGCAGTGAGTCGGCACCGGCTGGCCTCGCTGGCCGTCGCCGGCGTTCTCGTCACTACGGTGGCCGGCGCGCAGGCGTCCGCGCCGAGCACGGCCGCCGACTTCCCGACGAACCTCTCGATCCCGGTCGGGCTGCAGTTGGGCCTGCCGCAGGGCGAGTTCGCGGAGAACGTCGCCGTTGCCGGAGGGATCGGTGGGGCTCTCCTCTGGCACACGACCCCGTGGTTGGCGCTGCGGCTCGAGTTCGGGGTGTCGATCTACGGCGCGGAGACGCGGCGCGTCCCGCTCGGCGGCGGCGCCCTCGGACTGATCAACGTCGATGTCACGACGACGAACACGATCATCGGGGGCGGGATCGGAGCGCAGATCGGGGTCCCGAGGGAGTCGATCACGCCTTACCTCGGCGGGACGATCGGATTCTCCGCCTTCACCACGTCGTCAAGCGTGTCGGGATCGAACAGTTCCGACGTTCCCTTCGCGAACTCCACCAACTCCAGCGACGGCGCCTTCGCCAAGACCGCGCTCGCGGGTCTCTACATCCCGCTCGCCCGCGGCGTGGCGCAGCTCGATCTGGGCCTCCGGTACAACTGGAACGGCGAGCGTGTCCGCTACCTGACACCGGGCGACATCATCGAGGACGTGAATGGCGACATCGTGCTGACGCCGCGGGAGTCGCGGGCCGACCTCCTCACGATCGTCCTCGGCGTCGCCATCAGGCCCAGTCGGGCCGGACGCTGACGCGGCGATCCCCGCCCCGTCAGTCGTCGCTCCTCTGGCGGCGGTCTCGCTTCACGGCGGACCGCCGCTTCTTCGTATCGAGGCGCTTCTCCTTCGACGCGCGAGTCGGCTTCGTCTTGCGGCGCGTCTTCGGCACGACCAGCGCCGCTCGCACGACGGTCGCGAGTCGGTCGAGCACGCGTTCCCGGTTCTGGGCCTGACTACGCGTCTCCGCCGAGACCAGGCGGAAGGTGCCGCGGGAATCGAGCCGTGAGGCGAGCTTCGCGAGGAGGAGCGTGCGCTCGGGCTCGAGAAGGGACCGCGACTCACGCACGTTCCACTCGACCTCGACGCGGGTCGACGAGGTGTTCACGTGCTGGCCGCCGGGGCCACCGGCCCGCGTCGCGCTCAGGTGCAGTTCGGTCAGCGGGATCCGCAGCCGTCCGTTGACGCGGAGTCCGGACGGTCCCTCGTCAGAAAGTGTCATCGGGCCTCGCGGGCATTGCAGAACGCCACGAAGTTCGTCTCATTCAAGTCATTGCGGAATGCAACAGCGAGAGTCCACTTGGTGCGTTTGCTGAGCAGGGGAAGCGTCGATCGGTACCGCGCCGTGCTGGATCCACGCCGTCTGTTGCGGTGGATCTACCTCGGTCGAGTCAGCGTGGCGACCGCGAGCTTTGCTTCGGCGCTCCTCGTCACGCTCACCCAGGATCCCGCGAGCACGCTCATCGCCACGGTGATGTTCGTGACCGCGATGGGCCTGACCGGCCTCTCCTTCGTTCGCACCGAAGTTAACCGCCAGACCCCGGGGCCGGGCTTCCTCTACGCCCAGTTCGTGCACGACCTCGTGCTCATCACGTCGGTGGTGCACCTCACCGGTGGTGTGGAGTCGCCCTTCTCGGCGCTCTACATCCTCGTGATGGCGGCGGCGGCGCTCCTGCTCCCGATCGGGAGCACGATGCTCCTGGCGATGCTCGGGAGCGCGCTCTACGTCGGCGATGCGGTGCTGGTGAGTCAGGGGACGTTGACCGTCGCGCTCGTGCTCCAGCTGGTGGTCTTCACGCTCGTGGCGCTCGGCACCGGCTACATCGCCGCGCGACTCCAGGAGGCGGGGGAGGGACGCGCGCGACTGCAGGAGGAGCTGGCGAGGATGCAACTCCGAGCGGCCGACATCCTCGACAACATCCGCGCCGGGATCGTGACGGTGGACGAGGCGGGTCGGCTCCTCTACGCGAACCCCGGTGCCGAGTCGTTGCTCGGCCGTGCGGTCACCGAGCGCATCGGCTTGAGCGTCGTCGACCAGCTGCGTGCCACCGCACCGGGCGTTGCCGACGCGCTCGACGCGCACCGCGAGGCTGGCCGCGTGACCAACCGCAGCGAGGGGCTGCTCCTGCGGGATGGCCGGGCGCTCCCCATCGGCATCACGACGACGTCGGTGAGTGGCGACCTGACGCAGGAGGGGAGCGCGACGACCGCGATCTTCCAGGACATCTCGGACCAGAAGCGGATCGACGCACTGAACCTGCGCGCCCAACGCCTCGAGGCCGTCGCCGAGCTCAGCGCCTCGCTCGCTCACGAGATCAAGAATCCGCTCGCGAGCATCCAGAGTGCGGTCGAACAGATGTCGCGCCGTCCCGCCGCCTCACCCGACGAGCGCACGCTCGGTGCGTTGATCGTGCGCGAGTCCGACCGGCTCTCGCGCCTCCTCTCGGAGTTCCTCGACTTCGCGCGCGTGACGGTCGCGCGCCGCGCCGCGCTCGATCTGCGCGCGCTCATCCAGGGGGCGGCGGCGCTCGCTGGTGCGCATCCCGACCGCGGGGAACAGATGCGACTGACGCTCGACTTGCCTCCCGATCCCCTCTCGATCGAGGGGGACGAGGACCTCCTGCATCGGGCGCTCTTCAACCTGTTGCTCAACGGGCTGCAGGCCTCGTCGCCGACCGGCGAGGTCGTGGTCGCCCTGCGGCGCGTGCGTGAGTCGGCGACGCCTCCCGGTCTTCCCTTTCGCGGTGGGGCGATCTCGATCGAGATCCGGGACGGCGGTCGCGGCATCCCCGCCGAGATCCAGGACCGCCTCTTCGAGCCATTCACGACGACGAAGGCGGGCGGCAGCGGCCTGGGGCTCGCGATCGTGCACCGCGCGATCGAGGCGCACCACGGGGTCATCCTCGTCGACAGCGACTTGACCGGCACGCGTTTCACCGTCCTCCTGCCCGACAACCTCCCGCTCGCTGGAGCCGCACAATGACCGATCGCAGCACGCCTCCCTCGGTGCTCGTCGTGGACGACGAGTCGGGGATCCTGCAGACGCTGGAGATCCTCCTGCGGGCCGAGGGCTTCGCGCCTCACGTGGCGCAGGGAGGGAAGGCAGCGCTCGAGCGCATCCCTCAGCTCTCGCCGGACATCGTCCTCAGCGATGTACGGATGCCGGGAGTGGGCGGCGTCGAGGTGCTGGCCGCCGCGCGCGCCCACGACCCCGACGTGCCGGTGATCCTGATGACGGCGCAGGCGACCCTGCAGACCGCGATGCAGGCGGTGAACGCCGGGGCCTTCTATTACATCCAGAAGCCGTTCCGCAACGACGAGTTGGTGGCGATCCTCCGCCGCGCGGCCGAGCATCGTCAGCTGCGGGTCGAGAACACCTCGCTCAAGAAGGAGATCCGTCGTCGCGAGCGCCGCACCGCCGGCTCGCCGATCGGCAACAATCGCGCGTGGCTCGAGGTGCTGCGGGTTGCCGAGGCGGTCGCGCCGACCGATTCGACGGTGCTCATCACCGGCGAGTCCGGGACGGGGAAGGAGGTGGTCGCGCGCTACATCCACGACCTCTCGATGCGCGCTGACGCGGCGTTCAACTCGATCAACTGCGGCGCACTCCCCGAAGGCCTCCTCGAGAGTGAGCTCTTCGGTCACGTGAAGGGCTCCTTCACCGGGGCCGTGAAGGACAAGGAAGGGCTCTTCACCGCCGCGGCGGGCGGGACCTTCTTCCTCGATGAGATCGGCGAGACGACGCCCGCCACGCAGGTCAAGCTGCTGCGCGTGCTGCAGCACCGCGAGGTGATCCCGGTCGGTGCGACCGACCCCCTTCCGATCGACACCCGGATCATCGCCGCGACGAACCGGGACCTGGAGGAGGAGATCAAGCGCGGGAGCTTCCGGCGCGACCTGTTCTACCGCCTGAATGTCATCGCGGTGCATCTCCCGCCACTGCGCGACCGCCGCGATGACATCCTCCTGCTCGCCGAGAGCTTCCTTCAGCGTGCCGCCGAGCAGCGGGGGGACACGCCCCGTCGACTGGGTGATGACGCGGCGGAGGCGTTGCAGGCGTACCAGTGGCCGGGGAACGTCCGCGAACTGGAGAATGCGCTCGAGCGGGCCGTCATCCTCTCCTCCGGTCCGACGATCGGGGTCGGTGCCCTCCCCGAGCGGGTGACGGAACGGCGCAGCGAGCCCCTCGTTGCCGACCGCACGGCGGCGAACCCGACACTGGAGACGATCGAGAAGGCCTACATCCTCTGGGTGCTGCACAGTGAGGCGGGGAACAAGACACGCGCGGCCGAGGTGCTCGGGATCGACCCGTCGACGCTCCATCGCAAGCTGGCTCGCTACGGGGTGGAGGTGTGATCGAGCGGCGCGCTCCCTGGATCGCCGCCATCGTCGCCCTCATCGCCGCGCTCGCCACGATGACGAGCGATCCGATCGGGGTGTTCAACGACGACGGCATCTACCTGCTCACGGCGAAGGCTCTGGCCGAAGGTCAGGGATACGTCTACCCCCATCTCCCGGGCACGCCGTCGGCGATCCACTATCCGCCGATCTGGCCCCTCCTCCTCGCGGCGGTGTGGAAGGTCGCGCCGGCGTTCCCGGCGAACATCGGATGGTTCAAGCTCATCAATCCGCTGGTGCTCGCCGCCGCTGCCGCCGGCGCGACCATCGTCGGCCGGCGGCTGCTCGGGCTGCCCTCCTGGCTCGCGCTCGCGGCGACCCTCGCGGCAACGCTCAGCGTGCCGGTGCTGCTGCTGACCAACCTCCTCCTTTCCGAGCCGCTCTTCCTCGCGCTGCTCCTGCCGACGCTCTGGGTCTGCGAACGGCTGGTGCGTGAAGGCGGCGCGCAGCGAGCGGCGTTGGCGGGGGCGCTCGTCGCGCTCCTCTCCCTGGTGCGGACGCTCGGCGGCGTGGTGCTCGTGGCGTCGGTGCTCCTCCTCGCTCGCGAGCGGCGCTGGCGTGAGCTCGCGATCCACCTCACGCTGACCGTCGCGCTGCTCCTCCCGTGGCAGTACTTCGTCTGGCGCGCCGCGCCGACCTTCCCCGATGAGCTGCGCGGGTCCTATGGGCCGTACCTCGAATGGGTCGTCGAGGGATATCGCACCGGGGGACTCCCGTTCCTGGGTGAGGTGCTGGCGAAGAACATCGGCGCGACGTGGATGATGCTCGGCGTCTTCACCTCGCCCTTCATCGCCGGCGCGGTGAGGCACGCGATGGCGTCGATCGCGGTCGTGGCGTTCATCGTCGGTCTCGCCGCGATCGCGCGACGCGGGCGCGCGCCCGTCTCCGCGCTCGCGCTGGCCGGTTACCTCGGGGTGGTGATCGCCTGGCCATTCTGGGTCGACCGCTTCCTCTGGGTGATGTGGCCGCTCCTGGTCCTGATCTCGGTCGCGGGCATGGTCGCGGCGCGCGAACGCCTGATGACGCGCGGTCACGCGCGCCTGGCGTTGCTCCCGAGATTCGCCCTCGGCATCCTCGCGCTCGGCCATACCGGGTACAACATCCGCGGGATCGGGAGTGGCTGGCAGTCGAGCGCGTCACGCGACATGACAGCCGCCGGGATCCGGCTCGTGCGCCAAGTGAACGACGATCGCTCGCTCGACGGGAAGCTCCTCGCGGCCGAGCTCGCACCGATGCTCGCGATCTACACCGGCGAACGCGTGCTCCCGGTCGAGATCCTCGCGGCGCGCGACCATATCGTGGAGAAATCGGCGACCGACCACGTGGCCGAACTCGAACGGATCGACCGACGGTTCCGTCCGGACGCTTACGTGGTGATGCAGGCAGGCCCCTTCTATCCGGCGCTCCTCGCGACACGCCTCGACAGCGGTCGCACGCTCCTCGACGTCTCATCTCCCGGCGCCCCCGCGCGCACCCTCAAGGTCCAACCCCGATGACCCTCACCCCCGCCTCCACCGCCGCGGCACCCCGGATTCGAGGACGGACACCGCTCCCGGCCGCGGATCTGCTACTCTCGGTGCTGATCCCGGTCTACAACGAACGGAACACGATCGACCGCATCCTCGACGAGGTGCACGCGGTGTCGGTGCGGAAGCAGATCGTCTGCGTCGACGACTGTTCCACCGACGGCACCAGGGAACGCCTCGCCGAACTCAAGGCGGCCGGGCGGATCGATGTGCTCGAACTGCATGCGGTCAATCGCGGGAAAGGGGCGGCGATCCGCACCGCCCTCGCCGCGAGCACCGGGAACGTGGTGGTCGTGCAGGATGCGGATCTCGAGTACGACCCTGCCGATTGGCCGGTGCTCCTCGAACCGATCATCGACGGACGCGCCGACGCGGTGTTCGGCAGTCGCTTCCTCGGCGGGACGCACCGCGTGCTCTACTTCTGGCACTCCGTCGGCAACAACGCGCTCACGACCTTCAGCAACATGATGACGAACCTCAACCTGACCGACATGGAGACCTGCTACAAGGCGATTCGGGGCGACCTGGCCCGATCGCTCCGGCTGACCTCCGACCGGTTCGGGTTCGAGCCCGAGGTGACTGCGCGCCTCGCGCGCACCAACGCCCGCATCTATGAGGTGCCGATCTCCTACTCCGGCCGCACCTATGCCGAAGGGAAGAAGATCGGGTGGCGCGACGGCGTCGCGGCGATCTGGCACATCTTCCGATTCAATCTTCTCAGTTGATGTTCGCCCGCGCCCGCGTCGCCTTCGCGGCGCGCCCGCTCGCCTGGGGGATCGCGCTCGTCGTTGCCGCGGCCCTTGGCTCGTCGGTGAGCGGCCTGACGAACGGATTCGCGTACGACGACATCCCGATCCTCGTCGAGAATCCGATGGTCGGCGCGCTGCACTCGCCGGCCGAGTACCTCGGGGACTCCTACTGGGGTCCGTCGCGTGGCAACTCGCTCTATCGGCCGGTCACCATCGCGCTCTTCAGCGTTGAGTGGGCGATCGGGGATGGATCGCCGCTGCCGTTCCATCTCACGAACGTCCTGTTCTACGCGGCGGCGGCCGTCGTGGTGCTCCTCCTCCTGCGGCTCCTTCTGCCTGCCGGGGCGGCGCTCGTGGGCGCGGTCGCGTGGGCGGTGCATCCCGTGCACGCCGAGGCTGTCGCCAACGTCGTCGGACAGTCGGAGATGCTCGCCGCGCTCCCGATGCTGCTCGCCCTCTTCCTCTTCATCCGGGGTCGGCGCGCCGGGCCGCTCTCGCCCGGGGCGGTCGCGGCGATCCTCGGGTGCTACGCGGTCGCCCTCCTCAGCAAGGAGCACGGGATCGTGCTCCCAGCACTGCTGCTCGCGGCCGAACTCCTGGTTCGTCGCGAAGCATCGAACAGGGCAGGGCACGCTCCGCTCGCCGTCACGCCCTGGTTCCTTGTTCGCGGCGTCCTGCTGGTCACGTTCGTGTACCTCGTTGCGCGGTTCACGGTACTCGAAGGCTTCGCTGGAGATTCGCCGCACCCGGCGATCGACGGGATGAGCGGCGGTGCTCGCCGATGGGTGATGCTCGCGCTCGTGCCGGAGTTCGCGCGGCTCCTCTGGTGGCCGGCTCGCCTCTTCGCCGACTACTCGCCACAGGCGATCCCGGCCGCGTCGGTGCCAGCCCTCGCACATCTGGCGGGCGTCATCTGGATCGGCATCTATCTCGTGCTGCTCGGGTGGGCCTGGCGGCGCGATCGCACCGCGACCTTCGCCCTGCTCTGGCTCCCGGTGACGCTCGGGCCGATCTCGAACGTCCTGGTTCCCACCGGCGTGCTGATCGCCGAACGGACCCTTTTCCTGCCAAGTGTCGCCGTCGCGCTGCTCGTCGGAGTGCTGGTGGCGCGGCTCGCGCCGCACGTCGCCGCCATCCCGACGCGTTGGGTGCGCGACGCGGTGGTCGCGGCGGCATGCTTCGTTCTCCTTGCCGGTGCGCTGCGAAGCGGCAACCGTCAGCTCGTCTGGGAGGACAACGCGACGCTCATCTCGACGACGGTGGTGGATGCGCCAGCGAACTTCCGCGCGCACCACGCGCTCGGCGAGCTCTTCGGCGCCGCGGGGGCCTGGCGACGCGCCGAGGAACACCTCCGCATCGCGGACTCCCTCTTCCCCGGATACGACCTCACCGAGCTCTCGCTCGCCCGCGTGCTGCACTTCGACGATCGTTGTCCAGAGGCGCTCGTGCTCTACGAGTCCGTGCTCGCGAAGCGGAAGGACGCCGAGATCGCCAGCATCGGCCGCGCGGCCTGCCTCCTGGAGTCGCGGCGATTCTCCGACGCGCGAGCGGCGGCGGTGGAAGGGATCGCCCGCAGCCGCTCGGTCGGACCCTTCCGGATGCTCCTCCAGAAGGCGGAGTCGTCGCTCGTCGCGAACGACTCCATCGACGCTCGGAATCGGTGGTTCCGGGCCGGGGCGCCGGTCTCGAAGTCGGACGCCCGGCTCCGAGTGCCCGTCCTGTTCCAGCGTCCGGCCGGGTCCGAGCGGGGGCGCAGAATGCCAGAATCACCGCCGAAGGTGCCCTGACTTCAGGGTCGTGACCCTCCCCCACTCTCGCAAGTCCATGTAACGCAGTATGTTGCAGGCGGTGCCGCCTGTGGCAGGGTTCTTGCCATTTGTGGTCCGCAGCGGTACCCCCCTGCCCGATCCCTCTTCACCCGTGGAGTATTCCAAATGATGAGCAACAAGAAGGGTTTCACGCTGATCGAACTGCTGATCGTCGTCGTGATCATCGGCATTCTGGCCGCAATCGCGATCCCGAAGTTCGCGAACACGAAGGAGAAGGCGTACCTCACCGCCATGAAGTCCGACCTTCGTAACCTCGTGACTGCCGAAGAGGCGTACTTCTCGGAGTGGGCGACCTACACCGCCACGCTCTCGTCGAACTCGTACCGCAACTCGACTGGCGTGATCCTTGGCACCGTGACCCCGACGACTGGTGGCTTCTCGGCCAGCGTGACGTACCCGGGTGGCACGACCAAGAGCTGCCAGATCACCGTCGGCTCCGGGACGAAGGACGGCGAGCCGGTTTGCGACTCCTGATCCTTAGCACTCTCTAGTTGGGCCGCGGGCCGGGCGATCATCGCCCGGCCCGCGGTGCGTTCGGGATGTGCTGTTTCGGTCACACCGCGAACGGGATGATGCCGCCGCCTCGACGAGGAGCGCGCATCCTGCCCCGATGGACGCGCGCCCTGGGGTCTCCCTCGCCGAAGTGATGGTCGCGACCGTGTTGTTGGCGGTCGGCGTGACCGGCTGCGTCGCAGCGCTCCTTGGCGCCGCGCGTCTTCGCCTTGAGTCGTCGGCGCGCGAGGATGTCGTGGACGCGGTCGATCGGCGGCTCAGCTGGTTCGAGAGTGATGGGTGCGGCGATGCCGACACCGTGGTCGTCGCAGTCGGCGACGTCGATGAACGATGGATCGTGTCCCGCACCGACTCGTCGGCCCGGCTCGACGGTCGGGCGCTCCGCCGACTTGCCTCGCGCACCATCCGACTCCCCCTGCGCGCGCAGCGCGAGTGCCGATGACTGCGCGTCGCGGACATTCCCTCGCCGAGGCGCTCTGTGCCCTCGCGCTCGTCGGGATCCTCGCGGCCGCGGCGGCGGCGACGTTGAGCGGTGCACGCACGGCGATCGCGCGTGGGGACGAGCGCGCGGCGGTCGAGCGCTCCGCCCGTGAGGCGCTCGCAGTCACTGCGGCGATGCTTCGCGGCGCGGACTCGGTGAGCATCCTTGGCGACACCGCGGTCGAGTTCTCGCTGGCTCTCGGAGCGGCAGTCATCTGCGCCGCCGATTCGGCGACCCTCTGGTTGCCACCGACCCGCACGAGCGCAGGGACTCCGCTGAGCGTCTGGACCCAGTCGCCCGAGGTCGGTGACGCCCTCTCCGTGTTCGCGTTCGATTCGGCGACCGGGATCCGTCGATGGGTCGACGAGGAGGTCGATGGCAGCGCGTCCGTCGCGGTCGCGGCTCCCTGTGACGCCGCGAACGGTTGGGTGGCGATCGGCGACGCGTCCGCGCGCCTGACGCGGCTCGTGCTGCGAAGCCGGCTGGCCGGCGCGGTGGTGGGAACACCGGTGCGGATCCGGCGGCGAGGCCGTCTCGCACTCTATGTCGATGGGAACGGGGAGTGGATGCTCGGATGGCGGCGCTGCGCACTCGGGACGTGCGGGGTGATCCAGCCGGTGGCCGGACCACTGCGAACGCCAGGCTCCGGTGGATTCCGTGTGGTGGCGGCCGCCGGCGGCGGATGGCTCGTCGCGATCCGGGTCCCGGGATCGGATCGCTCCGTGGAGGCTCACGTGCTGAGCGCCGATGCGCTCCGGTAGACGTGGGATCGTGCTACCCGTGGTGCTCGCGGTGATCCTCGCGATGGCCGCGCTCTCGGCGCTGGCGCTCTTCGACGCGGTGCAGGAGGCGCGGGTCGCCGGACTCGCGCAGGACCGGGCCGTCGCGCGCGCGGCCGCGTTGGAGGGGATCGGATTCGTCTGGGCGCCGCCGGATATCGAGGCGCTCTGCCTGATGCCACCCGTGGCCGAGGTGGAGGAGATCCGCGGAGCGTTCTCGGGAGGGTCCGTTCGATTGGTCTGGAGGCACCTCGGTGCGGGGACGATGCTCGGGATGATCGAGGGCCTGGGGGCCCGTGGCACGCGGCATCGCTTCCGGGCCTACCTCACGCCCGACTCTACCGAGTTCTCGGCGGGGGTCTTCCGGTGCCCCGGCGCGACGCGGCTGGGACCCGCCGGCCCAGACTGGCTGGAGGGTCATCCGGAGGGGTGATCGAAGGTCGGGAAACCGCCTAGGGTGGCCTGTCGCCGTTACTTCCGGGAACCCCCGCTCGTGTAGGAGCGGCAGAGACACGATTCCGTGGTGCATTGACCCTGACCGGGCCCGCCAGCAACTTTGGCGACCCGAGCCTGTTCGTCTCGCTCGACGCACGAGAGCACCCCCAATGGCCCTTTTCGGACGCAAGAAGACAACCGTCGGACTCGACATCGGCTCTGGCCTCATCAAGGTGGCCGTGGTCGATCATTCGAAGTCGGCGCCCGAGCTCGTCCGGGTGGCGATGACCCCCCTGCTCGCCGATGCGATCGTCGAGGGGGAGATCATGGATCCCGGGATCGTGGCTGACGCGATCACCGCGGCGCTCCAGGGCGCCGGAGTGACGACGAAGGCCGTCGTGACGGCGGTCGGCGGCCGCGACGTCATCATCAAGAAGATCCAGATCGAGCGGACCAAGGAGCAGCAGGCCCGCGAGTTGATGAGTTGGGAGGCGGAACAACACGTGCCGTTCGACATGGAATCGGTGGAACTGGACTTCCAGATCCTCGATCCCGAAGGCACCGACCAGATGATGAGCGTGCTGCTGGTCGCCGCGAAGCGCGAACTGATCGAGGCGAAAGTCCGCCTGCTGACCGATGCGGGGCTCTCCCCGACGGCGGTGGACGTCGACGCATTCGCCCTCCACAACGCATTCGAGCTGAACCACCCCGACGCGATGACGGGCATCGTGGCCCTGGTGAACGTCGGACACGAAGTGACGAACATCAACATCGTCGAGCAGGGTGTCCCGATCCTGACGCGCGACCTGTCCGTGGGCACTCGGCGGTTCCGCGAGGACCTGCAACGCGACCGTGGACTCGGCGCCGAAGAGGCGGCTGGTCTGCTGCAGGGCTACGACCGGTCGGAGCACCTTGATGCGGTCTTCGAGTCGCGCGGGGAGGAGATCGCGGTCGGCATCGAGCGGGCGGCGGCCTTCCTCGCCTCCTCGTCCCGCTCGGGGGCCCAGGTGAATGCCGTGTATGTGTGCGGCGGCGGCTCGCGCGCCCCCGGCCTCATCGATGCGCTCACCTCGCGGCTCCGACTGACCGTCGCGGCGGCGAATCCGCTGGCGAATCTCGTGGTCCGTGACGGGGCGTTCGAATCGCTCGTCACCGACGAGGTGGCGCCCCTGATGATGCTCGCAATCGGTCTGGCCTTGCGCCAGCCGTCCTGACGCGGACGTCCTGATGATCGAGATCAATCTCCTCCCCGGTGCTCGGAAGAAGTCGCGGTCGTCCGGCGGCGGCTCGTCGTTCGATGTCCGCGCCGCGGTCGCCTCGTTCGCCGCGCGATTCAGGGATCCCTGGCTCGGTGTCGCCGTCGGCGGCGTCGCGCTCGGGCTCCTCGCGGTCGGCGGGCTCTGGTTCCTGCAGGGCCGGACCGAATCACGGCTCATCGAGCAGGAGCGGGTCGCGGTGCAGGACAGCGCCCGGTTCGACGCGATCGTGAAGCAGCGGCTGGCCGCCGAGGCCCAACGCGACTCGATCATGCGCCAGATGACGGTGATCGCCGCGATCGACGGCAATCGGTTCATCTGGCCGCACGTGATGGACGAGATCTCGCGCGCCCTGCCGACCTACACGTGGCTCACCTCGCTGGCCCAGCAGGGTTCGGCGACGACGACGGCCGCCGAGGCCAGTGCCTCCGGTTCGGCGCCGCCGCTCGCGCTGCGCCTCATCGGGTACACCGTCGAGGCCCAGGCGATCACGGTGTTCATGAGGCAGCTCGAGGAGTCCCCGTACCTCGAGGGTATCACGATCGTCTCCTCCGACATCGCTGACGTCGAGGGGAAGAGTGTCACCGAATTCACGCTCGATATGAAGTATTCGAAGCCCGATCCGTCGATCATTCGCACCGTTCCCCTCACGGTGTCGGTGAGGTAACCCATGGCCGGCCTGCCCACGAACACGCGCGACCAGCTGATGCTCCTCGTCGGCTTCCTTGGCATCGTCGGTGCCGGCGCGTACTACATGTATCCCTACAGCACGAAGGCCGGCCTGCTCACGGAGAAGGTCGACCACATCGAACGGCTCGACGCCTCGAACCAGAAGGCGAAGGCGATGATGGCGCGCGGCACCGTGCAGGAGCTGCAGGAGGAGTCGAAGCGCCTGCAGGACAACCTCGCGCAGATGCGTACGCTCATCCCCACCGGGAACGAAGTGCCGGCGTTGATCGACCAGGTGATCGGTGCGGCGCGCCGTGCCGGGCTCCAGTTCGCGAACTTCACCCCTGGCGGCAACGTGCAGGGAGAGCAGTTCGAGACGCAGCGCTATCGGATGTCGATGGACGGCAACTTCGGCCAGATCGGTTCGCTCCTCGCGGAGATCGGTTCGCTGAGGCGGATCGTCGTCCCCGTGAACGTCTCGCTCTCCCCGGTCACCGGGCAGGCGGCCCGAGCAGCGACAGATCCGGCCAATCGTCTGCTGCGCGCGAACTTCGACATCCAGACCTATGTGGTCCGCGCGGCTCCGCCGGGAGGCACCCCGTGACCCGTCAATCGATCATCCGGCTCGGCGTCGTCACCGGGGTCCTGTGGGTGGCCGCGACGGTCACCGGCGCGGCCCAACAGCCGACAGGCGGCAATCGTCGGCCACCGGCGCAGGTGCCGATCACACAGTTCCCGACCGATTCCCAGGGGCGGATCGTCTTCCGCCGCGAGGTCTACAACTTCCCGCGGGATGGACGCCGCGACCCCTTCGCGTCGCTCATCGCGACCGGGGAGATCCGTCCGATGTTCGCTGATCTCGAGATCGCCGTCATCATCGAGTCCGCCGACCCGCGGAACTCGGTCGCGACGCTCAAGGACGTCTCCACCGGTGAACTCTACCGCGCCCGCGTGGGCTCGGTGCTGGGCCGTATCCGGATTCGTTATATCCGCGCGGACGAAGTCGGTGTTGCGATCGACGAGTTCGGCTTCACGCGCCAAGAAGTGCTGACGCTCAAACCTCCGAGGCGAGGAAGGTGACGATGACGCGATACTGGAAGCTGGCCGCTCTGGCGGCCGGCACACTACTCACTGCCGCGCCCCGTGCGGATGCGGCCCCCGTGGCACGCGCCGATGCGGCGGTGACGGCGGTGCGCGTCGTCCCGGGCGCTGGTCGCGCCGAGGTCGTCCTGAGTTTCGACGGCGCGGTGGAAGTGACCGATTTCATCCTCGAGACGCCGCACCGGATCGTGGTCGACGTGCGCGGTGCCACGATGCGCCTGCGTGCCCCACTCTATGATCGGGTCTCGCGCGCCGGCATCCTGAACGTGCGCCTCGCGCAGTTCAAGGATGACGTGGTGCGCCTGGTGCTCGACCTCGACGCCGCACGCGAGTACAGCGTCGTGCGTGGCGAGGGTGAGGTGCGGGTCAGCGTGATCGGACCCGATGCCTTCGCTCCCTGGTCGGCCGGTGCCGCTGCGGTCGCCGCCGACACGCCGGTGAACTCGATCATCGCGGAGCGCGAGGCTGCCGCCACCCCGATGCTTCCCGTGCCGCAGTCGAGCGAACCGCGCATCCGCATCTCGTTCGTCAACCGGCCGATCATCGAGGTGATCACCGCCTTCGCCGATTTCTCCGGCCGCACGATGATCACCGGTTCGTCGGTCTCGGGCAACGTGACCGCCGAGATCAGTGGTCAGCCCTGGGATATCGCGCTCAATAAGATCCTCCAGGCCTACGGGTTCTCGGCGATCGAGGACTCGACCGGCATCATCACGATCGACAGCTACAAGAACATCGCCGCGCGCGTGGCGGCCGAGCCCCTCGTCTCGCAGATGGTGCAGGTCAACTACGCGAAGGCGTCGGCGATGGCGACGACGATCCGGCAGATCATCGCGACCTGCTCGAGTGGGCAGGTGGGCGCTGGCACCGCCGTGGTCGACCTTCAGGCCGCGCCAGCCGCCGGCGCGGACGCCACCGGTGGGGCACCGCCGACCGATGCAGGCTCGGCACCCGGTGGGGCCGCCGCCCCGACCCAACAGACCTGCGGTCGCGGGTCGGTCGCGGTCGAGGACAAGACGAACACGCTGATCATCACCGAGTCGGTCTCGCGTCTCCCGGAGATCGTGGGTTACGTGCGGGACCTCGATCGGCGTACGCCGCAGGTCGCGATCCGCGCGAAGATCATCTCGGTCGATCGTACCGCGACCGACGAGCTCGGGCTGAGCTACGACATCGGCAGCGCCACGAGCTACAACAACGCACTGATCCCCCGTGGGACACCCGGTGAGTTCACGGTCGACCTCGGCGGCACCGCCTTCGTCGGCGTCGCCAACGCGAGCCGGCTCTTCGGGAGCACCTCCGCGCTGTCGCTGATCTTCAACACGGCGATCCGCGGCTACAACTTCTCCGCCTTCGTTGACGCGCTCAGCTCCGAGCAGCTCTCGGATGTCCAGGCGGAGCCGAGCACCACCACCATCGACAATCGCACGGCGACGCTCTTCGCCGGCACCGAGATCGCGTTCCTCCTCACCCCGCCGACGGTTCCCGGCCAGATCCAGGCCGTCGCACCGCAGATCTTCCGGCAGAAGGTCGGCATCCGACTCGAAGTGACTCCGCACGTGACCGCGAATCGCCAGATCTCGATGGAGATCTCGGCGACCCAGCAGTCGCTCCTCGGGACCACCGAGGCGGGGCCGAACATCAACGAGCGCACGGCGCAGAACGAGGTCTTGGTCCTCGATGGCGAGACCGCGGTCATCGCCGGGCTCACCCAGACGCAGGTCACGAAGGTGAAGTCGGGGATCCCGTACCTGATGAACCTCCCGTGGGTCGGGCGGCTCTTCCGGCAGGAACGCGTCGAGGAACGGAAGCAGGACCTCCTGATCCTCGTCACTCCGCACATCGTGGACGAAGGCGAAGTCATCAGGTCGTCCCGACCATAGGACGCCTGACGGCAGAGCGTAAGTAGAGGGCCGGGCCGCAGGGTATGTTCCTGCGGCTCGTCTCGTTTCACGGCGAGTCGCCGCAACGCCGTTGCTGCCGTCCGCCCACTGCCGTCCGCCGTCTGAACTCGTGCCCTCCCTCCGCTTCCACACTGCAGGTGAATCCCACGGCCCGGCACTCGTCGCGCTGGTCGAGGGGATGCCCGCCGGAGTGCCACTCCTCGCGGCCGATGTGGACCAGGAACTCGCGCGCCGCCAACAGGGGTACGGTCGCGGCCGCCGGATGGCGATCGAGCAGGACCGCGTCGAGTTCCTCGGAGGCATTCGCGCCGGTGAGACACTCGGGTCGCCGATCGCGATGCTCGTCCGGAATCGGGACTGGGCGAACTGGGAGGCGATCATGGACCCCGCCCCGCGTCCCGAGGACGATGCGCCCCAGGGGAGGAAGCGCCAGGTCACGCGCGTCCGTCCAGGGCACGCCGACCTTACCGGGCTGCTCAAGTACGACCGCGAGGACGCCCGGGATATCCTCGAGCGGGCGTCGGCCCGTGAGACGACGGCGCGCGTCGCCGCCGGCGCCGTGGCGAGGCGGTTGCTCGCCGAGTGCGGCGTTCGGATCGGAAGTCACCTTGTCCAGCTGGGCGGAATCGACGCGACGGCAGCGGGCGTGTTGCCCGCAGACCTGAACGCCGCCGCCGATGCCTCCGCGCTCCGCTGCTTGGACCCGGTCGCCGAAGCGGCAATGGTCGCGCGTATCGACGAGGCGAAGGCGGCAGGCGACACCTTGGGAGGCGTCTGCGAGGTCGTCGTGACTGGCCTGCCAGTCGGACTCGGTGCCCACGTCTCCTGGGACCGCAAGCTCGATGGCCGGCTCGCGCAGGCGATCTGCTCGATCCCCGCGGTCAAGGGGGTCGAGATGGGACTGGGGTTCGCCGCTGCCCGCCTTCCCGGATCGGAGGTCCACGATCCCATCGAGCCGGCGCCGGGAGAGGTGCGCCGCGGCAACGTCAGGCGACTGACGAATCGGGCGGGCGGTCTCGAAGGCGGGATGACGACGGGCGAGCTCCTGGTGCTCCGCGTGGCGATGAAGCCCATCTCGACATTGATGCAGCCGCTCCGCACCGTGGATGTGCGAACCGGCGAGCGAGCCGACGCGGCCGCCGAACGCAGCGACGTGACCGCGGTACCGGCGATGGGCGTGATCGCCGAGGCGATGACCGCACTGGTCCTCGCCGATGCCCTGCTCGAGAAGTTCGGCGGCGACTCCCTGCGAGAGCTCCGCCACAATCTCGACGGCTATCTCGCGCGAGTCGCCGAGCGACTCGGCTAGCGCGATGCGCACGCGGTTCCTCGTTCTCCTCGGGCTTCCGGGCGCGGGGAAGAGCACCGTCGGTCCCCTTGTCGCGGAACGTCTCGGCTGGCGCTTCGTCGACCTCGATCGACGGATAGAGCTCGAAGCCGGCACGACCATCGCCGCGATCTTCGCGCGTGAGGGGGAGGCGGGATTCCGCGAACGCGAGCGCCGGGCGACTCGTGAAGTCGGTCGCGAGACCGACACAGGTGTGGTGCTCGCTCCGGGCGGAGGCTGGATCGAGGATCGGGCCAACTTCGACGCGCTCGGGGCGATGGTCCGCTCGGTCTATCTTCGGGTTTCCGTCGATGTGGCGCTCGCGAGAATCGGTGCCTCCAAGGAGGTTCGGCCTCTGTTGGGCGGGGCGGATCCGGGGGCGAGGCTCAGGGAACTGCTCGCGCGCCGCGAACCGCTGTATCTGCGCGCCGATCATACGGTTAGCGTCGAATCGATGTCCCAGGCAGAGGTGGCCACATCTATAGTTGCGCTTGCCTCGGGGTCGGAGGGGGAGTAGGATAGCCACCCTTATGGCGACAAAGAAGAAGACAGCCGCGAAGAAGACGGTCCTGAAGGCCCCCGCCGCGAAGCGCGCGAAGGCCAAGGCAAAGTCGCGGTCGAAACCGGAGACAGAAGATCAGCTGCTTCCTCATGATGAGGAGGCGGCGCGGTCGGCCGCCGGGAAGTCGCTCGTCATCGTGGAGTCCCCGGCGAAGGCGAAGACGATCGGCAAGTACCTCGGGAGCGCGTATGCGGTCAAGGCGACGGTAGGGCATATCCGCGACCTTCCGGTGAAGAGCATCGGGATCGACACCGAGAAGGGGTTCGAACCCGAGTACGTCACGATCCCCGGGAAGGAGAAGACGGTCGCCGAACTCAAGAGCGCGGCGAAGACTGCGAAGGCGGTCTTCATCGCGACCGACCCCGACCGTGAGGGTGAGGCGATCGCTTGGCACGTCGAACAGCAGATCAAGGGGAAGAACGCGCCGCCGATCAAGCGTGCGCTCTTCTTCGAGATCACGAAGGAGGCGGTGAAGGCCGCGCTCGACAGCGCCAAGGCGATCGATCAGCGAAAAGTGGATGCGCAACAGGCGCGCCGCGTGCTCGACCGCCTCGTCGGGTACAAGGCGAGCCCGGTGCTCTGGAAGACGGTGAAGAAGGGGCTCTCGGCCGGACGCGTGCAGACCGTCGCCCTTCGGCTGCTGGTCGAACGGGAGCGCGAGATCCGCGCATTCGTCCCGAGGGAGTACTGGACGATCGCCGCCCAGCTCGAGCATGAGGGGCAGGGGTTCACCGCGAAACTGCATCACGTCGATGGTGAGAAGCCGGAGATCCCGACGCAGGCAACGGCGCAGCGCGTGCTCGACGACCTCCAGGGGCGCACGCACTTTGATGTCACCGACATCAAGCGACGCGAGCGGCGCAAGAATCCCGAGGCGCCCTTCAAGACGAGTACGCTGCAGCAGGAGGCGGCGAAGAAGCTCGGCTTCGGCTCCAAGCGCACGATGCGACTCGCGCAGAACCTGTACGAAGGTGTCGAGCTCGGGAAGAGCGAAGGGTCAGTGGGTCTGATCACCTACATGCGCACCGACCACGTCCGCGTCTCCGAGTCGGCGGCGACCGCCGCGCGCGAGTACCTCGGCGGGCACTTCCCGAAGGAGTTCCTCGCCGACACGCCGCGGCTCTTCCCGGCCGGGAAGGACGATCCGGCGCAGGGTGCGCACGAAGGGATCCGTCCGACCGATCCGGCGCGCACGCCGGAGAGCGTCGCGAAGTACCTCTCGCCGGAGCAGCTCCGGCTCTACACGCTCATCTGGCAGCGCTTCATGGCGTCGCAGATGTCGCCGGCGGTCTTCGACACGACGACGGTCGACTTCGATCTCGGCAAGTATCTGTTCCGCGCGACCGGATCGGTCGTGAAGTTCAAGGGGTTCCTCGCGCTCTACAAGGAGACACGCGAGGAAGGGGACTCGAAGGCGCTCGAGGACGAACAGGCGCTCCCGGCGATCGAGCCGGGCGAACACGTGCCAGTGCGATCGATCGACCCGTCACAGCACTTCACCGAGCCGCCACCGCGGTACTCCGAGGCCTCGCTGGTGAAGGAACTCGAGAAGCGCGGTATCGGGCGCCCCTCGACGTACGCCTCCATCATCTCGACGCTCACCGAGCGGCACTACGCCGAGCTGCTGCAGCGGCGCTTCTTCCCCACGCCGCTCGGGGAGTCGGTCGAGAAGGTGATGGTGAAGCAATTCCCCCGCGAGTTCGACATCGGGTTCACCGCCGCGATGGAAGGGGAGCTCGACAAGGTCGAGGACGGCCGGCTCAAGTGGCGTCAGGTGTTGAGCGATTTCTGGTCCCCGTTCGAGAAGGCGGTCGGCTCGGTCGACGCCGAGGCGTTGATCCGCGAGGCGCACGACCTCTCGGCCCTCGAGAACGAGAAGTGTCCGCTCGACGGCGGTCGCCTGATCCCGAAGGGTGGGTTCTTCGGCCCCTTCATCGCGTGCGTGAACCATCCGAAGACCTGCAAGTACACGCGGCCCCTCAAGGGCGAGCGCGTGCCCCCGCAGCTGACCGACCATCCCTGTCCGCTCTGCGGCAAGATGATGGTCGTGCGTCGTTCGCGGTCGGGGGAGTTCCTTGGCTGCTCCACCTTCCCGAAGTGCCGCGGGACGAAGTCGATGCCGACTGGCGTGAAGTGCCCGAAGGATGGGGGCGACATCGCGGCGCGCCGGTCGCGCAAGCGCGGGAAGGCGTTCTTCGGCTGCGAGAACTATCCGAAGTGCGACTTCGTCTGCTGGGACAAGCCGGTGGCCGAGAAGTGCCCCGAGTGCGGAAACGTCGGCGCCGAGGCGAAGAGCACGAAGACGCGTGGCCACTTCCGGCGCTGTCTCAAGTGTCAGAATGAGTGGGACGTCGCGACGCCCGAGGGCGCGGACGCCGAGGGCGAGCCGGCGTCGCTGGCGGGGTGATCGGGTGGACGAGATGATCCATGTGGTCGGGGGCGGCCTCGCAGGGAGCGAGGCCGCCTTTCAGTTGGCCGAACGCGGCCATCGCGTCGTGCTCCACGAGATGCGCCCGGTGCGCGCGACCGAGGCGCACAAGACGGACCGCCTCGCCGAACTCGTCTGTTCGAACACGTTTAAGAGCACCGAGGTCACGAACGCGCACGGGCTCCTGAAGGCCGAGATGCGCGTCCTCGGTTCGCTGATCCTCGACGCCGCAGACGTGGCGCGCGTGGCGGCGGGTTCGGCCCTGGCGGTCGACCGCGATCTCTTCAGCGGCTTCGTGCACGAGCGGGTGATGGGGCATCCGAACATCAGAGTCGAGCGCGGCGAGGTGACGGCACTCCCGGCGGTGGGGATCGTCGCGACCGGACCCCTCACGAGCGATGCGCTCGCGGCGGCGATCCGCGAGCGGCTCGGTCTCGCCTCTCTCGCGTTCTACGACGCGATCGCCCCGATCCTCGCGGTCGATAGCATCGACGAAGGAATCGCGTTCCGGGCCGCGCGGTGGGACAAGGAGACGATGGCGCAGGAGGAGGCCGAACCGGGAGCGTACCTCAACTGCGCGATGGACCGTGACGCCTACGAGGCGTTCATCGACGCCCTCACCGCCGCTGACCGATTCACGGCGCACGAGTTCGACGCCCTGCCGTACTTCGAAGGGTGCATGCCGATCGAGGAGATCGCGCGCCGCGGGCGGGAATCCCTGCGCCACGGGCCGATGCGTCCGGTCGGGCTGCGCGACCCCCGGACGGGGAAGCGCCCCTGGGCGGTGGTCCAGCTGCGCCGCGAGGATCGCGCCGGCCGGATGTGGAACCTCGTCGGCTTCCAGACGCGCCTCAGGATGCCCGAACAGGCCCGAGTCTTCCGGACGATCCCAGGGCTCGCTGAGGCCGAGTTCCTGCGATACGGCAGCATCCACCGCAACTCGTACCTGAACGCTCCGGCGAGCCTCGCACCGCACCTCGCATTGCGCGATGCGCCGACCACGCTCTTCGCCGGCCAGCTGACCGGCGTCGAGGGATACACCGAGAGCACCGCCACCGGGCTCTTGGCCGCGATGAACCTCGACCGGATGCTGCGCGGCGACCGACCGACCCTGCCGCCGCCGACGACGATGCTCGGGGCCCTCTATCGCTACCTCCGCGAGGCCGATCCGGCGCACTTCCAGCCGATGAACGCCAACTTCGGGCTGCTCGACGAACTCCCGGATCCGCCGAGGGACAAGGTGCTCAAGCGCGAGCGGTACGCCGAGCGGTCGCTTGCCGCGCTCGACGCGTGGGTCGCGGACGCCGGAGTGCGCGCCGTGACCTGAACGTGGACCGAGGCGTCCTCCTCAAGGCGCCATCCATCGCACCCTCCTCTGCCCTCGAGACGTGAATGCGGTTCCTGAAGAAGCTGATCATCCTCGCGCTGCTCGCTGGCGGCGGCCTCTATCTCTACGGACGGTCGCTGCCGCGGGAACACCGCGTGTCGAGCACGATCACGCTCGTGGCGCGTCCCGACACGGTGTACCGCGTGATCCGCAACGTGCGGGGTGCCGCGCTCTGGTGGACCGACGTGCAATCGGTGCGTCCCCTCGCCGGGAAGCCGCGCGAGTCGTGGGAAGAGGATATGGGAGCGTCGGGGAAGGTGCAGCTCGAGATCACCTCGGAGAATCCGGGCAGCCAACTCATCACCACCGTCCTCAACGACGACCAACAGGACTGGGGCGGGAAGTGGATCTACACTGTCAGCTCGTCGGCCTCCGGGACGGAGGTCAGGATCACCGAAGAGGGATGGGTCGAGAAGCCATTCTTCCGCGTCGTGTCGAAGCTGATCGGGCACCACAAGACCGTGGACAGCTACCTCTCCTCACTCGCCGCCTACTTCGGCGAGGTCAGCGTGCCGCGCCACGGGAACTGAGCGGCCGGCAGTGACGATGCACGAGGGCGCGATCCACGAGTTCCTGACGCACCTCGAGAAGGAACGCGACCTCTCACCGCACACGCTCGCCGCCTATCGCCGCGACCTCGCGGCCTTTGCTGCCTTCATCGGGCGCCACCTCGGCGTCGAAGGTGAAGCGGCGTGGGAGCGGGTGGACCGCTCGGCGATGCGCTCTTGGCTCGCCGATCTGCACCGGCGAGGCCTCGCAAAACGATCGAGCGCGCGCGCCCTCTCGGCCGTGCGCAGCTTCTTTCGCTTCCTGCAGCAGGCCGACCGCGTGGAGGGGAATCCGGCGCGGGCCGTCGGCTCGCCGAAGCTCGACCGCCATCTTCCATCGCACCTCGACCGGCGCCAGATGGAGGTCCTCCTCGCCGACGCGGCGACCCGAGCGCAGGCAGGGCGCCCGACCGATGTGCGCGACCTCGCGATCCTCGAACTCCTCTACTCCGGTGGCCTGCGCATCTCCGAGTTGCGGGGGATCGACCGCAGCGATCTCGATCTGATCGCGGGACTCGTGAAGGTCCGCGGAAAGGGACGCAAGGAACGGATCGTGCCCGTGGGCGGCCCCGCTCAGAGGGCCCTGCGCGAGTACGAGCGAGTCCGCGACGGACTCCTGGCGGGCGCAGCCGCCAAGGCGGACCGACGGGCGTTCTTCCTCAGCGTGCGCGGCGCGCGGATCAGTCCACGGGCGCTCCACAACGCCATCGTGGCCCGCCTCCAGCGCGTCGACGAGGGCTCCGGGCTGAGCGCACACTCGCTCCGTCACACCTTCGCCACCCACCTCCTGGACGGTGGGGCTGACCTTCGATCAGTCCAAGAACTCCTAGGCCACTCTAGCGTTTCTACGACACAGATATATACTCATACGTCAGTCGACCGCCTCAAACAGGTCTACAGAACGAGTCATCCCCGCGCCTGAGGTGCCGATGCTGGCGACCGATCTGCTTCTGGCGTTGCTCGCGATCGTCGGTGTGCAGGTCGCCGCCGCGGCTTGGATCGGAGGGCGAGTGCGCGAGCTCGCGACGCGAGGTGTACGGTCAGGGGACCAGCGGCTAACTCGCGCGGCGGTTCCTGGGTCAGCCGAGGCGGTCGCCGCCGAGGTCGCCAAGCGACAGGTCGCGGTGCTCGCGGAGATGGCCGACGAGCTTCGGGAGTACGACCACGCCTGCCTCTCGCACGCGCGCCGCTTCTGCGAAGTGATGTTGGTCGAGTGGAAGCGCGCGGGGTTGAACGGCATTTCCGATAATCTGCCGAACGACCTGGAGGGCGCGATGCGCACCTTCGAGCGGATGGGGTCGGTGACGCTCGACGCCGCGGCGCAGTCGCGCGTGCGCAAGGACCTCGAGCCGAACATCACCGTCCTTCTCGCGTCGGCCGAGGCGGCCACGAGCCGACTCGAGGAGAACCGCTTCTGGCTCGGCCTACCCTCGAGCAGGAACTCCGCGCCTATGTCTCGGGGATGGCGCGCACGTTCGCCGACCTGCAGCCCTCGCCCGAGGCGCTGCGCGCGGCCGAGGGCCGGTATCGCGCGATGGTCCGGGCCCATCCCGAGGCGGCGCGCTCGATCGAACGCCTGAGCGCGATCGACGCCGTCGGCACGCGCTAGCGCGACTCCCACTCGACGCGGCGCAACTCGACGTCGGGCAGGGTGGTGCGCAGGGCGCGCGGCGCACCCAGTCGGGCGCCCGCCGTGCGGAGCGGTTTGAGTGAGCGCTCGGTGCCGGGCCTGATGAGGACGTAGTCGCCGGCGTGCGCCAAGGCGCAGTCGCGGATCTCCCGCACCGCGATCCGCGCGCCTGACGCGAGCGCGTGATACTCGAGCGGCAGTCCGACGAAGGACTCGTTCACGCAGACGGTGGCGCCGCGCGGGAGTGACCGGATCACGAGTGACCAAGCGGGCTTCTTCGGACGCGCCGCGTCCGCGATCGGGCCCGCGACCGCTGCCCACCCGGCAAGGGTCGCGCCTACCAACGATGGCCCGCGTCCGCGCACGCGCACGCGCATCGCGGCGTCGGAGAGCAGGAGCCAGCAGCCTGGCAGCACGATTATCAGGTAGCGCGCGACCCAGAGTGAGCGCTGCGTCGCGGCCATCCCCGCGAGGAGGAGCAGGATCGGCAGGCAGGTGGCGGTAAGGAGCCAGCGCGCGCGGACACGCTTGTCGCCGGCCACCGGAAGGGCGGCGTCCCGCGCCGCAAGCGCGATCGCGACGCCGAGCGCGGCGACGATGATCCAGGCTCCCCACGCAGTGCCGAACGTGCCGACCACCTGCGACGCGAGGGAAGCGATCGCGCCGGGTCCCGGCGATGGGACCCAATCGGCGTTCGCGTCGACGGCGGTGCGGCGCGCCGCCACGAATACCCAGCCGATCCAGAGGGAGATCGCAAGCGTCGCGGGAAGCGCCGCTGCGACGGCGACGCGCAGTCGGTCTCGCGCGTTCCACGAGATCCCCACGACCGTCGCCGCGACGACGAGGAGTCCGAAATAATGCAGCGTGACGAGCGCGAGGTCACCGACGACGAGCGCCGCAACCACGGGACGCCGTCCGTCGCCGCGTGAGATGAGGACCGCCGCGGTCAGGGTGAGTGTCGTCACGAGCGCGAGCGGCGCGTAGGCGCGCAGTTCCGCACTCATCGCGAGCATGAGTGGACTGACGGCGGCGAGGAGGGCCGCGAGGAGCACGGCGCCGCGAGACATCCCGAGCGCGCGCGCGAGCCAGGCGATGGCGGGGACGAGCGCGATTCCGGCGAGCGCGGGAAGGAGGCGCATCCACGCGACATCGAACCCGCCGAGGCGCGTCCAGAGCCAGAGCGCGAGATAGAATCCGGGCGGATTCGTCTTGTCGGCGAGCGCGCGGCGGAGGAGCTCGGGCGGCTCCTGCGATGCGAGCACCGCACTGAAGATCTCGTCGAACCAGAGCTCCTCGGCGCCAAGCGTCGTGAGCCGGAGCAGGGCTGCGCCGCCGGTGATGAGCGCGAGCGCGATGGCGCTCCACCGTCGCTCCGGTTCGCGCTCTAGGGGGTTCGGCACGCCTATATATTACGCCGATGCCCCTCCCGGTCTTCCACGCCACGACGATCCTCGCCGTCCGGCGCGACGGTCGCGTCGCGATCGGCGGGGATGGCCAGGTGTCGGTGGGCGACACGGTGATGAAGTCGAGTGCGGTGAAGGTCCGCCCCCTCAAGGGGGGGCGCGTGCTCGCCGGGTTCGCCGGCGCGGCCGCCGACGCCTTCACCCTCTTCGAGAAGTTCGAGGAGAAGCTCGAACGGCATCCGGGCAATCTGTCGCGCGCTGCCGTCGAGCTCGCCAAGGAGTGGCGGTCGGATCGCGTCCTCCGGCGGCTCGAGGCACTCCTCGTGGTCGTCGACCGCGACCACGGATTCCTGGTCTCGGGGAACGGCGAGCTGATCGAACCCGACGACGGCATCCTCGCGATCGGCTCGGGGGGCGCGTATGCGCTCGCGGCGGCGCGCGCGCTCCTGCGGGAGACCGCGCTGCCGCCGGCCGAGATCGTGCGGCGCGCGCTCACGATCGCTGGCGAGATCTGCATCTACACCAACACGCAGATCACCGTCGTCGAACCGACGGCGTGATGTCAGGACCGCGCACCGAACAGGCGCTGGCGCGTCTCGCCGACCTCACCCCGCGCAAGATCGTCGCCGAGCTCGACCGCTACATCGTCGGGCAGGGCGAGGCGAAGAAGGCGGTGGCGATCGCGCTCCGCAACCGGTGGCGGCGCCAGCGCGCGCCGCAGGGGATCCGCGAGGAGATCGCACCGAACAACATCATCCTCATCGGCCCGACCGGCGTGGGGAAGACGGAGATCGCGCGGCGCCTCGCGAAGCTCGCCGGCGCGCCCTTCATCAAGGTCGAGGCCTCGAAGTTCACCGAGGTCGG
The DNA here is from genome assembly GCA_031396245.1 of Gemmatimonadaceae bacterium. Taxonomy (GTDB): domain Bacteria; phylum Gemmatimonadota; class Gemmatimonadetes; order Gemmatimonadales; family Gemmatimonadaceae; genus Pseudogemmatithrix. Next base: position 3,315 of record JANNKK010000018.1, on the reverse strand, counting down.
CTATGTCGGCCGCGACGTCGAGGGGATGGTGCGGGACCTCGTCGAGAGCGCGATCGAGATGGTCCGGTCGGAGCGCGAGTCGGAGGTCGAGGACCTCGCCAACGACCGGGTCGACGAGCGGATCCTCGACCTCTTGTTGCCACCCGCGCCGGGCGACTCGGCGGCCGCTGCGGCGCGGGCCGGCGACGAGAGCTCGCGCGTCTTCGTCGCCTCGTCCGAGGGCGGGGTGACGCAGGAGCACGAACTCGCGCGCGAGCGGCACAAGCGCACGCGCGACAAGCTGAAGCAGCTCCTCAAGGACGGCCAGCTCGAGCAGCGGGAGATCGAGGTCGAGGTCTCGCAGCCCTCGCCCGTCGTCGATGCGATGGGACAGCAGGGCGCACCCGAGGGGATGAACAACATCGCCGAGATGCTCTCGGAGATGCTGCCGAAGAAGACGAAGAAGCGCACGGTGGCGGTGTCGGAGGCGCGGCGGCTCTTGCTCGACCAGGAGTTCGAGAAGCTCATCAACCTCGACGACGTGGTCGCCGACGCGCTCGAGCGCGTCGAGACGCTGGGGATCATCTTCCTCGACGAGATCGACAAGATCGCGGGGACGAAGGGGGACTTCGGCGGCCCCGATGTCTCGCGCGAGGGAGTGCAGCGCGACCTCCTCCCGATCGTCGAGGGGTCCAACGTGCAGACGAAGTATGGGATGGTGAAGACCGACCACGTGCTCTTCGTCGCCGCGGGCGCCTTCCACGTCTCGAAGCCGAGCGACCTGATCCCCGAGTTGCAGGGCCGCTTCCCGATCCGGGTCGAACTCAAGCCGCTGACCGAAGCCGATTTCGTGCGGATCATGACGGAGCCGGAGAATGCGCTGACGAAGCAGTATGCGGCGCTCGTCGGCGCGGACGGGGTCACGTTGACCTTCACGACCGACGGGATCGCCGAGATCGCGAAGATCGCGGCGCGGGTGAATGAGCGGATGGAGAACATCGGGGCGCGTCGCCTGCACACGGTGATGACGACCCTCCTCGAGGAGCTCCTCTACGAGCTCCCCGAACGAGGGACGGCGCCGGAGGAGGTCAACGGCGCGCTGGTGCGCTCGCGCCTGAGCGCGATCGCCGACGACGAGGATCTCCGCAAGTACATCCTATGACGAGACGGCGGACGGCGGACGGCGGACTGCGGACGAACACGGGGTTCCTCCTTGTGTGCGCTGCCCTCGCGGCCGCATGCGGCGACCGACGCGACGTCGCCGACCTCGCCGTCGGCGTCGCGCCATTCGAGGAACTCCGCGGCACGAATGCGAACATGCTCCGGTCGGGGGGAGTGCGGGCCTTCCGTCGCGCGGCCGAACCCTCGCCGTATGAGGGACTGCGCGAGCCGATCAGCGCGTACGATGTGGTCTACGCCATCCCCGGGTTCGACGGGAGCGACGGCAGCTGGCCGAGCGAGGACGCGCTCGTCTCGGCGATCGAGGCGACGCGCGAGTGGCCATCCGATTCCGCAGCGGCGAGCGCGTTCGCGCGGGCGGTGCGAACGCTGCAGGCGGAGCTTGGCGCGGGTCCGCTCTGCCTCGAGGTGCGTGGTCCGGGCTTCTCGCTCCAGGTGGCGCAATGGGATCGTGGCGATGGATGGGTGGTGACGGCCTCGTTCGCCCCCGCGGTGCGGTTCGGCGGTGACTCGACGCTCTCGGCGCGGCATAGCATCGCGGTGCGTCGGCGTGCACTCACTGCGCTCCTCCCGCAGGATGGTGCGGCGAATCCGCAGGAGCGGCCGACGTGGAGCTCATCCACCTGCGACACGGAGTAGAGGCGTGAGCACGCACCGCGACTTCCTGGCGATCCCCGACTTCACGACGAGCGAACTCCACGCCCTCTTCGCGCTCGCTGACCGGATGCGGCGCCACGAGTATCACGCCAAGCCGCTCGCCGGGAAGTCACTCGCGATGATCTTCATGAAGGCGAGCACGCGCACCCGCGTCTCCTTCGAGGTCGGCGCCTGGCAACTCGGCGCGAACGCACTCTTCCTCTCTCCGCGCGACGTGCAGCTCGGTCGCGGCGAGGCGGTGAACGACACCGCGCGGGTGCTCGCGCGGATGGTGCACGGGATCATGATCCGCACGTTCGCCCACGCCGACGTCGAGGAGTTCGCACGCTACGCCGAGATCCCGGTGATCAACGGACTCACCGACCTCCACCATCCCTGCCAGATCCTCGCCGACCTCCTCACGGTGCGGCAGCATTTGGGCACGCTCGAGGGGAAGAAGGTCGCGTGGATCGGCGACGGGAACAACATGGCGAATAGCTGGTGCGACGCGGCGTGGCGGCTGGGCTTCGAGTTGCGTCTCGCCTGCCCCGAAGGGTACGACCCCGATCCGGCGATCCTCGCGCGGGCGGAGCGGGACGGACGCGTCCGGCTCGTCCGCGATCCGCGCGAGGCGGCGGAGGGCGTTGATGTCGTGACGACCGACGTCTGGGCCTCGATGGGACAGGAGGAGGAGCAGGAGAAGCGCGCCCGCGCCTTCGCACGGTTCCAGGTCGATGCGCCGCTGATGGCCGCCGCGCGACGGGAGGCGATCTTCCTCCACTGCCTGCCGGCCCACCGCGGAGAGGAGGTGGCGGCCGAGGTCCTCGATGGTCCCCAGAGCCGTGTCTGGGACGAGGCCGAGAACCGACTGCACGTGCAGAAGGCGGTGATGGCCGTGCTGATGGGCGGGGAGCCGCTGGCCTGAGACCGCGAAGGAGCGGGGAGGACGGATTCGGAGTAGGTTTTCCCCCGACGTATGGACGACCTCCTTCAGCGGCTGCAGGCCGCGATCAGCCACGACTACGAGATCGAGCGCGAGCTCGCCGCCGGCGGGCAGAGTCGGCTCTTCCTGGCCGCCGACCGTCACCTGCCACGCAAAGTGGTCATCAAGCTCCTGCCACCGGAGATGGGCGGCGCGATCGAGGCCACTCGATTCAAGCGGGAGATCGCCGTGCTCGGGGTGCTGCAGCATCCGCACATCGTGCCGCTCCTCGGCACCGGACATCACGAGGACCTGCTCTGGTACGTGATGCCGTTCATCCGCGGCGAGTCGCTGGCCGAGCGACTCAAGGCCGGGCCGCTCACGATCGACGACGCGGTGCGCACGCTGCGCGAAGTGGCCGACGCGCTCGCCCACGCCCACAGCGAGAAGGTGGTCCACCGGGACCTCAAGCCGGAGAACGTGCTCTTCCAGTCGGGGCACGCGATGTTGGCGGACTTCGGCGTCGCACACGCCCGTCTCGAAGGACTCCGCCGCAGTTCCGGCGTCTCGATGGGCGAGATGCGGCGCAGCATCGCGGT
>JANNKK010000093.1:0-2800 GCA_031396245.1 Gemmatimonadaceae bacterium | reverse complement strand
ACGATCGCCGAGGCCCATCGGCTCTGGGAGACCGTCGACCGCCCGAACGTGATGATCAAGGTGCCCGGCACTCCCGAGGGGTGCGTCGCGCTGCGCCAACTGATCGCTGACGGTCTCAACGTCAACGTCACGCTCCTCTTCGCCGTCGAGGCGCACGGCCGCGTGATCGACGCCTATCTCGCCGGACTCGAGGACCGCGCCGCTCAGGGCGGGGACCTGAGCCACGTCGCCTCGGTGGCGTCGTTCTTCGTGAGCCGCGTGGATGGTGCGGTGGACGCGACGCTCGATGCGATGGTCAAGGCGGGCACCCTGCCGGCGCCCCGCGCGAAGGCACTCCAGGGGCGCGCCGCGGTCGCCAACGCCAAGCGTGCGTACCGCCTCTTCCGCGAACGGTTCAGCGGGAAGCGGTGGGAGGCGCTCGCGACGCGAGGCGCCCAGCTGCAGCGGCCGCTCTGGGCCAGCACGAGCACGAAGAATCCCGCGTATCGCGACGTGATCTACGTCGAGGAGCTCATCGGCTCGGATACGGTGAACACGATGCCGCCGGCCACCCTCGAGGCGTTCCGCGACCACGGCATCACCCGGATCACGGTGGACGCCGGGCTCGCCGAGGCCGATGCGCTGCTCGGCGAACTCGCGGCAGTCGGCATCCCGCTCGGGCCGGTCACCGACAAGCTCCTCGTCGATGGACTGGCCTCGTTCCAGAAGTCGTTCGACACGCTGATCGCGGGGCTCGAAGGGAAGGCGGCCGCGCTCGGCCGCGCACTCGCGGCGCGCTAGGCGCGGCGATGCCGACTCGCTCCGACGTCACCAAGATCGTCTGCACCATCGGGCCGGCGTCGACGAATCCCGACGTCATCCGGCGGATGATGCAGGCCGGGATGAACGTCGCCCGCCTCAACTTCTCGCACGGCACGCACGACGAGCACGCGCGGATGGTCGCGAGCATCCGCGGCATCGCCCAGGAACTCCATCGGCCGGTCGCGATCATGGGCGACCTCCAGGGCCCGCGGATCCGCATCGGCACACTCGCCGAGGCGATCATGCTGACTGAAGGAGAGCGGCTCGTCCTCGCCCACGAGGAGATCGCCGGTCCCGGGGAGATCCCGGTCACCTACGACGGGATGGCCCGCGACGTGCGTGCCGGTGGGACGATCGTGATCGACGACGGGCTTCTCGCGCTCAGGGTCGATGCGGTCGAGGGCGATCGCGTGCGCGCCACGGTGCGCTACGGCGGCCTCCTCAAGTCGCACAAGGGGATGAACCTCCCCGGGATCGACGTCTCAGCCCCCTCGCTCACCGAGAAGGATCGTGCCGACATCCCCTTCGCGATCGCACAGGAGCTCGAGTACCTCGCCCTGAGCTTCGTCCGCCGGCCCGAGGACATCCTCGAGTTGCGTGCCCTGCTGCCGAAGGGTCTCCTCATCGTCGCGAAGATCGAGAAGGACTCGGCGCTCACGCGGATCGAGGACATCCTCAAGGTCAGCGACGCGGTGATGGTCGCGCGCGGCGACCTTGGTGTCGAACTCCCGTTCGAGGAGGTCCCGCTCCAACAGAAGCGCATCATCGGGTTGGCGAGCCGGTACGGTCGGCCGGTGATCACGGCGACGCAGATGCTCGAGTCGATGGTGCAACATCCGCGCCCCACTCGCGCCGAGGCGAGCGACGTGGCGAACGCGATCCTCGACGGCACCGACGCGGTGATGCTCTCGGCGGAGACGGCGGCGGGATTGCATCCGGTGCTCGCAGTGGAGGCGATGCGTCGGATCGCGAGCGCCGCCGAGCAGGCGCCGATCCCACGGGGGCGCGGGATCGATCAGATCGCGCCGGGGTCGGCCTCGGTTGAGGAGACGATCGCGTCGGCGTCGGTCACCGCGGTACGGCTCCTCGGTGCCTCGATCATCGTCGTCTTCACGAAGAGCGGCTTCTCGGCGCGGATCGTCGCGGCCCGCCGGCCCAACGTGCGGATCGTCGTCCTCACCGACAACCCTCGCACCTACCGCCAGCTCGCGCTCGTCTGGGGCGTGATCCCCTTCCTCGTGCCGCACTGCGACACGTACGAGCAGATGACCGCGCTCGCGCGCGCGAAACTGAAGGAGAGCGGGCTCGCGAAGGAAGGAGAGCGGATCGTCGTGACCGCGGGCGTGCCCTTCGACGTGCCCGGCACGACCAATCAGCTGAAGGTGGAGACGGTGTGACCGCCGCCCAGGGCGTTCCGTGCGGCTGACCTTCCTCGGCACCGGGACGAGCTTCGGCGTGCCGCAGGTCGGGTGCGAGTGCGCGGTGTGCCAGAGCACCGACCCGCGCGATAAGCGGACGCGGGTGGGGGCGCTCGTCGAGTCGAAGGGCCTCCGGCTGCTGATCGACACACCGCCCGAGTTGCGACTGCAACTCATCGCCGCGAAGGTCGATCGCGTCGACGCGGTGCTCTACACGCACGACCACGCCGACCACACGCACGGGATCGACGACATCCGCGCCTTCTCGGTGCGGCGCGACGGGGCACTGCCGATCTACGGTCCGCCGGAGACGCTCGAGTCCCTCTGGCGGAAGTTCCCCTACATCTTCGACGAGGCGATGAAGCCCCTCCCCGGCACGTCGAAGCCGGAGGGATTCGCGCAGCCACTCGAGCCCTTGGTGCCGGTGCGCGTCGGACATCTCGATGTCATTCCGGTGGCGCTCCCGCACGGTCGGATGCGCGTGTTCGGATACCGGATCGGCCCACTCGCCTACGTGACCGACGCCAAGTCGCTCCCCGATGATGTGATCGAGCAGCTTCGGGGCGCCGAGGTGCTCGTCC
>JANNKK010000307.1:0-12153 GCA_031396245.1 Gemmatimonadaceae bacterium | reverse complement strand
TGCCAAATCGGGCTCCAGCGCCCATCCTGCCTGCGCCAGCCGCTCCTCTATTCATAGCAGAAGAGCTTTACGGTGTGATTCCGACCGACACGCGAAAGCCCTTCGACTCACCGCCTCCGAACAGCCTCGACCACCTCCGCGACCGCCGCGAGCTCGAACGGCTTCTCCAGGACCGGCGTCGCCACGCCTTTCAAGAACTCCGCCGCCGCATCCCCCGTCACATCCCCCGTCGAGATGATGATTCGCGGGATGAGCGCGGGCGCCCGCTGCCGCACCTGCTCATAGAGCTGCGGACCGTCGAGGCCCGGCATCTTGAGGTCGCAGAGCACCGCCGCATACCGCTCCGCCGCTGAGGACGCCGTGAGCCGCGCGAGGCCGTCGACGCCATCGGCCGCCTCCTCCACTTCCCACCCGCGCCGCGTGAAGAAGCGCTTGAGCGCGCGGCGGATCGGCTCCTCGTCGTCGATGATGAGCAGCACCGGCTTCTCTGCCTCGACCGGCTCGGTGATCGCCGGGACGCCGAGGGCGGGCGTCGAGTGGGTGATCGGTCGCGGGGAGATCGGGAGGCGCACCGTGAACTTGGCGCCGCGGCCCTCGCCACTCGGCACGTTCGTCGCGACGAGCGTGCCGCCGTGGGCCTCGACGATCCCGAGGGAGACGGAGAGGCCAAGTCCGACCCCGTGCCCCGTCGGCTTCGTCGTGAAGAAGGGTTCGAAGAGCCGCGGCAACACCTCGCTGGGGATCCCCTCCCCATCGTCGCGGACCTCGATCTCGTACCAGTGGTCCGTTCGACGCGCCTCGAGCTTCACCGCGCCTCCCGTTTGCGCCGCCTGCGCCGCATTGGTGACGAGATTCGTCAGGACCTGCTCGAAGCCGGAGCGGTCCAACACCACCGCCGTCTCGCCGTCGGCGACCCGCACGTCGAAGGCGACGCCCGGTGTGATGATCGGCCGCAGGGCACGCGCCACGCTCTCGATCAACGGACCCGGAGCGGTCGGTGTCCGCGGCCGGTGACCGCCACGCCGCGCGAAGGTGAGGAGGTCGCGGACGATCGTGCGTGAGCGAAGCGCCTGCGCCCGGATCACCTCCAGCGCCGCGCGGCGCTCGGCGTCCTGCTCGGTGAGGATGAGTTCCTCGGCGAAGTTGAGCATCGCCGCGAGTGGATTGTTCAGCTCGTGCGCGACACCGCTGACGAGCTTGCCCAGCGCCTCGGTCCGCTCTGACGACGCGATCCGCGCCCGCAGCGCTCCGGCCTCCGCCTCGGCCTGCACTCGCCGCGTGATGTCGGCCGCGACGCCGGCGATCCCGATCACCTGCCCCTGCGCATCGCGCATCGGCGAGGCGTTGATCCGCAGTCTCCGCGGCCCGCCCCCGTTCGGCAGCACGTAGGTCCATTCGTACGAGACGTCCTCACCGGCGAGCACCCGCTGGAGCGCCGACGTGTGGGGTTCGCCGCCATTCTCGGGGAAGAGGTCGGCCGGAGTGCGACCGAGGAAGTCGCGTGGTTCGAGCCCAGCGCTGCGGATCCAGCGGCCGAACAGACCGGCGATGCGCAGATCGGGATCGACCGCGAAGAAGGCGCGGTCGAACGCGGAGACGAGGCTGCGGAACCGCTCGTCGCTCTCGCGGAGAGCGAGGGTCCGCTCGTGTTCGTCGGTGACGTCGCGCGCGAAGACGAGGACGCCCGAGGGGATGCCGTCGTTCGTGAGAGGCATCGTGCGCGCCGAGAGCCAGCGTTCGAGTCCATCGCGCCGGCGATAGCGCACCGTGACCGAGACCTGTTCGCCCCCAGCACTCTTCTGCCGCGCCTCGGCGAGGCGTGCGAGGTCTTGCGGACCGAAGAGCGTCGCCGCCGAGAGGCCACGCAACTCGTCGAGGGTGTAGCCGGAATGCCGGAGGGTCGCCGGATTCGCCTCGACGACACGGCCGGCGAGGTCCAGCGTGACGATGATGTCCGGCGTCTCGTGGATCAGCGCCGCGACGACGGCGGGGTCGCGCCAGGGATCCCACATCCCGTGAAGCTAACTTCCGGCGCCTCTGCCGCGACCGTACCTTTCGCGGCTTCGGTTGCCTGCCCTCCCTCGGTTCGTCCGGGATGTGATGTACGACACCCTTCCCTTCTCGATGTTCGACGTAGCCGAACGAGGGCCCGCTGCCCACGTCCTGTTGGTCGTGGAGGACGAGCCCTCGCTCCGTCACGCCTTCGTGAGGGCGTTCGAGCGACTCGGATTCGAAGTACTCGCCGCCGCCGACGTCGGCGAGGCGCTCGTGCACTGGCGGGCGCACCGCGACCGGATCTCCCTCGTCGTCTCCGACGTGGATATCCCGGGCCCGGCGGTCGAGTACCTCGTGGCGGCGGCGCAGAGCCGCGAGCCTCCTCCCCCTGTGGTGCTCATCTCCGGCGATCTCAGTGGTGGCTTCGCCCGCCGACGCGACCTCCGCCGCTCGGTGAACTCGATCCTGCCGAAGCCATTGGCGTTCGAGTCGCTGCGGCTCGAGGTCGAGCGCTACCTCGCCGTGCTCCCCGCGCGCTAGGCGCGCCCGCAGTCGTTGTTGGCGCACACGAAGCTGAACACCGCCTCGCTCATCGGAGCCGGCGCGATCTCGGGAACGTTCCTGCTCTGATCGGAGGGGATGGTCGCCACCGGTCAGGGCCGCGATGTCCGTTCACCGGACATCAGCCCGCGATCCCCCGCCCAGCGCGGGCCATCCCGCTCGAACGTGTAGTCGTGTCCGACGAGGTACGGCACCGCCACGACCACCACGTTCGGTCGCGAGAGGAACGCCGTCCGGATGAAGAGGGAGGTCTTGTTGTGCAGGAAGTGCTCCCACCAGTGGCGCGGGACGAGTTCCGGCGTCACCACGGTGACCAGCGTGCCCGGGTCGGCGGCCTGCAACGCATCGACGTAGTCCGCGAGCGGCCGCAAGACACTGCGGAAGGGCGACGCGACGATCTCGAGTTCGAAGCCGATGTCCCACCGATCCCATTCGCGCTCCAACGCCGGCGTCCTGGTGGGGTCCACTTCGATGTGCACGGCCCGGACGTTCGAGGAGAGCGAGGAGGCATAGATCAGTGCGGCGGCCGATGCCTTGTTGATCTCATTCACCGGCACGACGATCACGTGCGACTGCGGGTGCAGGGGGCTGCGCCCCCGGAACGCGACCGCCACGCGGAACCGCCGATAGTGCAGGTGGATCGCCTGCACCACCGCGATGATCAGCGGGATGAGCAGGACGACGATCCAGCCCCCCTCGGTGAACTTCGTCGCGACCTGGATGACCGTCACGATCGCCGTCGCCAGCGCCCCCAGTCCATTCAACGCGGCACGCCACTGCCATCCGTCGCCGCGCCCTCGCCACCAGTGCACGACCATTCCGGCCTGCGAGAGAGTGAAGCAGATGAACACGCCGATCGCGTAGAGGGGGATGAGCGCGTTCGTGTCGCCGCCGAAGGCGGCGAGCAGGATCGCCGCGACCACGCCGAGTGCGATGATGCCGTTCGAGAATGCGAGGCGGTCGCCGCGGGCCGCGAACTGCCGCGGCACATATCCGTCGTTCGCGAGGATGCTCGCGAGTCGCGGGAAGTCGTTGCAGGCGGTGTTCGCCGCGAGGATCAGGAGCGCGAAGGTCGCGTATTGCAGCGCGAAGTAGGCGGCGCCGTCGCCGAACACGTGATGCCCGAGCTGCGACAGCACCGTCTGTTCTGCCGTCGGCATCACGGCGAAGTGGCGCGCGAGGTAGCTGACCCCGAGGAAGAACGTGGCGAGGATCGTCACCATCCAGCGGAGCGTCGTCGCGGCGTTCGCGGCTGCCGGCGCGCGGAACGCCTGCACGCCGTTGGAGATCGCCTCGGTGCCGGTCATCGCGACGCATCCCTCGGCGAAGCCGCGCAGGAGGAGGAAGGCGAGCGCGAACGTGGTCGCTGGCGGCAGCACCCGCTCGGCGCCGGCGGCCGCCGGCGCGCCCGCTGGCAACGGGACTGCGCCCGCATCCCCGAGCGACTCGGCGATCCCCAGCCCGAGGAGCAGCAGCATCATGCCGATGAACGCGTACGTCGGGATGCTGAACACGATCCCCGACTCCCGGACGCCGCGCAGGTTCACCACGGTGAGAAGGGCGATCGACGCGACGCCGATCGCGACCGCGTGTCCCTGCAGCGTCGGATAGGCGGATGTGATCGCCGCGACGCCCCCCGAGACCGACACCGACACGGTCAGCACATAGTCCGTCAGCAGCGACGCCGCCGCGACGAGACCGGCCCCCTTCCCCAGGTTCTCCTTGGCCACCGTGTAGGACCCGCCCCCGCCCGGGTAGGCGAGGATCGTCTGGCGGTACGAGAGACCGACGAGCGCGAGCAGTGCGACGATCGTGCCGGAGATCGGAACGACGTAGTTGAGCGCCGCCGCCCCCATCGCCGCGCCGAGCACGATCAGGATCTGGTCGGTGGCATAGGCGACAGATGAGATCGCGTCCGACGACAACACCGCCAGCGCCGTCCGCTTGTTCAGCTTCTCGCCCGAGAGTTGCTCGCTGGCCAATGGCCTACCGACGAGGAAGCGCTTGGCACGGATCAGGGCGGGGCTCATCGCTCGAACCGCGAGCCGTCGTCCATCAGAGCTTGATGAGCATCGCGAGCGTGACTCGCGTCTCGCTCTTGCGAAGGTCGGGCGACCAGCCGGTCACGAGCGAGCCCGGCGCGCCGGTGTTGCCGCCCGGTGGCGTACTCCCGCCGGGCCCGCTGAAGTAGGGCACATCCGCCGCGCGATGGTTGACTTCGGCGCGGAAGGTCGTCCATTCGTCGGCCATCACGTCGAACGTCAGTGACGCGTCCCACGCACGATACCGGTCGCCAGGGTTCGCGGTGAAGTACGGCGTGCCCGTTGCGGCCGTGGCGCCGTTGATCGGCGGGATGAGCACCAAGTACCGTCCGGGGTTCGTGATCGCGCCGCCGCCAAGGGTGAGGCCGTAGCGGTCGCGCGCGAACCAGTGGCGGCTGTACGCCATCACGCCGATGAAGTTCTGTGCGGGTGCGGCCGGCGCGTCCCCGCCGCAGTGCACTCCCCCGCCCTCCTCGCATCCGGCATCGACGGTGATCGAGAACGCCCCCTTGCTCCAGAACCGCGTACTGTCGTCGCGATACTTGTACTGCAGGCTGTTGTCGGAGTGCAGGCGCTGCCGACGCGCGTTGCCGGGTGTGTCGCGCCCCCAGTAGTTGTTCGTGAGGAGCGAGAGTGCGCCGTTCGGCCGCCAGAGGACCTGCATGCCGAGTCCCGGCGAGTGATTGAACGCGCCGTACGACTGCCAGCCGTTGATGATCCAGTACTCGAGCTTGAGCCGGTCGGTGGGGAAGGTCTGGATCCGGACGCCGTTGAAGAACCAGGGCGTGTTGCTCGAGACATACGAGGGTTGGTACGCCCAGTTGTCGAAGTTGTAGTAGCTGAAGAGTCCGACGTACGACATGAAGACGCCGGCGTCGACGTTCACGCCGTGCCCCCGGTCCCAGTGGTAGCCTCCGTAGGCCTCGGAGAGGTACCGATACGCGTCGTCGAGGTCCCACTGGCCGCGGGCAGGACTCGCGTCATTGCGCGGCGTCATCACCGAGTACATCCCGAACTGCGTCATCAGGCGGCCGCGCACGTGCCCGTGGTGGAAGTCCCCTCCGATGCCGAGTTGCTGGATCTGCACTTCGCCGGTACGACCGGACTCGCTCGAACCGATCAGCGTGTGGTCTCGCGGCCTTGCCGCGTGGTGGATGTAGGTCGCGTCCACCCGGAACTCGCCGGTGAAGTACTTCGTGTCGAGCACGGCCTTCGCTTGGCGCGTGGTGCCATTGAGCCACGTGAAGTCGGCGAAGGCGAAGGGCTCAGCGCGGGCGGGAGCGGAGGTTGTGTCCTGCGCCGAGGCGAGGGCCGGAACGAGCAGGGCGACACCGATGAGGAGGCGCATGCCCCATCATGCGAGCGAGGGCATTAACGTCGCACAAAGAACGGCGCTCGCTTCGTGAATATCCCGCTAAGATCCCTCGAAATCCCGCGCCGCCTCCTCGGCACGGGAGGTGTCACTCAGGCCGGCCGCCGGGAGGAAGAGGGTGAAGACGCTGCCGCCGCCATCGCGATCCGCGTAGGTGATCCGGCCCCCCTGCAGCTCCGCCATCCGCCGCGCGACAGCGAGGCCGAGCCCCGCGCTCCCCGCGTCGGCCGTCGCGTGGGTGGGGCGATAGAAGTCGTCGAAGATCCGTTCCTGCTCCTCCAGCGGCACGCCCGGACCGCGATCCATCACCGCGATCCGCAGAACGCGGTGTGCCGCCGATGCGGCAACCTCGAGGGGCGAACGGCCTGGAGCGTACTTGTGGGCGTTCTCGACGAGATTCGCGAGGACCCGCACGGCGAGGAGGAGGTCGAAGCGACCGACGAGCAGCGCATCCGACTCGTCGACCGTCACCACGAGGGGACGCCCACCGAGCCGACCCTCCGTCTCCTCGATGAGGGCACTCAACAGGTCGTCGAGCGCATTCACCTCGACCCGCACCGGCATCTCGCCGGCGGTCAGTCGCGAGAGGTCGAGGAGCTGCTCCACGTACCGGTTCAGGCGGTCCGCCTGTTCCTCGATCACCTGCGACCGCTCGTCGCCGAACTCGCCGAGTTCGTGGGCGAGCGCCTTGATGGTCGTGAGCGGCGTGCGGAGATCGTGGGATACCGAGGCCAGCAGCGCGTCCTTCCGACGATCGGCGTCCGCGCGCCGCCGCCGATCACCGGCCCCGCGGACGTACTGCGTGAGCAGGACCCCAGCGACCGCGAATGGGAACAGGACGAACCAATCGATCGGGTTCGCGATGCTCAACGTGCCGCGCGGCGGGATGAAGAACCACTCGAACACGAGGAACGCCGAGAGCCCGATCGCCCCACCGACGACCGCGACCGTGCGCGGAATGCGCCATTCGTCGGTCGGCCGTCGCTCACTCACCGAATCGATACCCCACGCCCGCGACGGTGAAGATGTGGTGCGGACGCACCGGATCCACTTCGAGCTTCCGGCGGAGGTGCGCGACGTAGACGCGCAGGTACTGCTGGGCGTCGCCGTGATCGCGCCCCTTCCACGCGGCGCGAAAGAGCTGCTGGTGCGTCATCACCCGTCCGGCCTGCGTCGCGAGCGCCTTGAGCAGTTCCCACTCGATCGGCGTCAGGTGCACGGTGGACTCTCCTCGCCGCACCGACCTCCGCTCGAAGTCCACCGTCAGGTCCCCGTGCACGAACGGACGGCCCGCGTCGGGCCGCGCGGCGGACGCCCGCCGGAGCAGCGCGCGCACCCGCGCTGTCAGTTCGGCCGGACTGAAGGGTTTGGTGACGTAGTCGTCAGCGCCAGCGTCGAGCAGCTCCACCTTCTCCGAGTCCGCGTGGCGCGCCGAGAGGACGAGGATCAGGGCCGTCGACCAGCCCCGCACCTCGCGGCAGAGCTCTGCGCCGTTCGCATCGGGAAGTCCCAGGTCAAGGACGATCAGGTCGGGACGTTCCGCGGCAGCGAGGTCGACCCCTGAGCGCGCCGTCGCCGCCTCCAGCACCCGCAGGTCCTCACTCTCCAGCGAATGCCGGATCACGCGACGGATCGGTGCTTCGTCGTCGATCACCAGGACCGTCGTTCGGCCAGCCATGCGAAGGAAACTAGGCGATCGGAGCGGAGCCCGTCCGCTCGCTACCAGCCGGCCTCGTGCCGAACGCGCGGCACCCCGGCCCGCCACGAGGGCGGACCGGGGTGCCGTATACCTACCTCTCCACCAAGGAGCGGGCGACCGGGCTCGAACCGGCGACGTCCAGCTTGGGAAGCTGGCATTCTACCAACTGAATTACGCCCGCGTGCCGTCCAAGATAGCCCGGCACGCGGGAGCGTTCAAGCTACTGGTGCTGCAGCCAGCGCCAGAGGCCGATCAGGCCGACCACCGCTCCGCCGATCGCGATGAGCTGGCCGCCGTCCCCACCGACCACCGAGCCGACGACGATCGCGGCCCCGCCGATCACCATCAGGATCACGTGACTGCGCTCACTCGTGTTGTCTTGCGGCAACAGGGCGGGTGCGGTCGTCGCGGCCACCGCAGTCACGTTGGTCACACCGACCGCGGCACTGCGCGGACCGTCGGGCGAGACGCTCGGCCCCTGCGCCGTCGCGGCGACCGGGGTGAGCGACGCTGTCAGCACCATCGCCGACAGGAACGCCAGGGTGCGAAGCATGGGATTGCGCATCAGTTGGTGCCCGCAGTGCGCGCTGACGCACCGGCGTAGATCGCGACTTCGATGCGCCGATTGACCTGACGTCCCGCCTCGGTCTCGTTCGAAGCCAAGGGTTCCGTCTCACCGAGTCCGGAGGTACGCATCCGGCCCATCGTGATCCCCTGCGTGCGAAGGAACGTCGCGGCGGACGTCGCCCGACGATACGAGAGGTCCTGATTGTAGGCGCTGCTGCCGAGGGCATCGGTGTGGCCGATGATCAGCAGTTCGGTCAGGGGGTACTTCTTGAGGCTGACCGCGAGGTTCTCGAGATTGCGCGCGGCGATCGAGCGGATCGCGTCCGAGTCGAAGTCATAGAGCAACCCGGAGGCGAACGTCACCACCATCCCTTCGCCGACGCGTTCGATCGTCGCGCCAGGGATCTCGAGCCGCAGTTCCTTCGCCTGCTGGTCCATCTGGTGGCCGATGACCGCGCCTGCCGTGCCGCCGATGACCGCGCCGATGATCGCCCCGCGCGCGGTCGAACCGTTGTTCTTGCCGATCGCACCGCCGACGACGGCGCCGCCCGCGGCGCCGATCGTCGCGCCGGTCGCCTTGTTCGACCAGGCGCCACAGGCGGCGGTCGAGAGCGTGAGGGAGAGGAGCAGCGCTGCGTGAACGACGTAGGCGCGTGGGGGGGTCGAGCGCGTGCGATGCATTTATTGCCTCGTTCGAAGGAGAGTGGTGACGGAAGTATCGGGCGCGGATGCAGGGGCACCCATCGCCCATTCGGGTGAAAAACGCGGCACAGCCCGGGGAGGGAGCTTTCTCTCCGCGAACTGACCCGAAAGCAGTACTGCGGCGGTGGGACGTGAGCGGCGAGCCGGGACCTAGATCGCGGTCTTGCGGCTCCCGACCATCCTGAGCAGTGCGTTGATGGCGGCGTGGAGCAGCCCGTACGCCACGATCGCGATGAGGATCGGGACGACGAGGGTGAAGCCCCCTTCGGCGCTGACGCTCGGCACGATGCCGCGGAAGGGGGCGAAGAAGGGCGCGGTGACCGCGCCGATGAAGCGGACGAATCCATTCCCCGAATTCGCGGCGATCATCGCGAGCACCAAGCGGATGGCCAGCAGGCCGTAGAGGAGGAAGAACGCGTAGTCGAGGAACTGCGATCCTCGCGCCGCGACCAGCGAGTGGCCGAGTACGCGCTCCTTCCGCACCGTCGCGTCGAGCGCCGAGTCGCGCATTTGACCGGCGACGGCCGCGACCCGTGCGTGTCCATCGGTGGTGCCGGCGGCGGCCTCACCGGCCAACTCGGCGTTCACACGCCGTTCAACGCTCGACTTGACAGCGTCCTGGCCGGGCGACTGTCGCGCTGCTTCGTGGGCGATCCGGTCTTCGGGCATGGTGCTCCTTTCATCGGTGGCAGAGGGGACGATCGCAGTCTCGCTCCCGGCGAGTAGGCGGCGCCATCGCTCGTTCGGCGTACGCGCGCGGCTCCCCTCATCGAGCGATGGTCCGGCGCTTCGCGACGCTCTACCCTCCGCATCAACCTCCCCCACTCCGGAACTCCCTTATGAAGCGATCGCTCGCGCTCCTCCTGCTCGCCGCCCCCGTCACCTTCCTTGCCGCCTGTGGCGAGAAGGATTCCTCGCCGATCAAGACGTACAGCGCCGGCACGACGCAGGTCTCCCCCGCCGCCGACTCCGCCGCCTCCCGCGGGCATTCGTTGGTGCGCGTCGTGAACGCCGCCTCCGACGGCAAGGCCGTCAGCGTGCAGCTCGGCGCCACCTCCCGCTTCAGCGACATCGCGAGCGGAGCCATCACCGACTATCGCGAGGTCGAGGCCAATCTCGCGCAGTTCTCGGTGATCTCAGCCGGCGTGGCCGACGGGACGATGCTGAGCCAGGAGGACCAGCTCCTGATGGACGGGAACCGGTACACCGTCTTCGTCATCTCGCAGGACATCTCGAAGAACGTGCTCCGGGTGGTGCGGGACGACGTGATCCCTGCGCTCGGGATGGCCCGCGTCCGCGTGATCCACGCCGCGCCCGGCGGTCCCGAGTTCGACATGCGGGCGACCGGCGATCCGACGAAGCTCTTCTCCGGCGTGAACTTCAAGAGCGAGGCCGGGTTCGTCGACGTCTTGCCGAAGTCGATGGCGCTCGAGCTGCGCGCCGCCGGTGAGGATCGGGTGCTGCTCAAGATCCCGGCGATGCTGCTCCGCCTCGGGACCGCGACGACGATCGTCGTGACCGGGTCGGCCAAGCTCGCCTACTTCACCTTCACCGATGCGCTGATGAAGGAGACGCCGAAGCCCTGAAGCAGGGGCTACTCCGGCGTCTCGCTGTGGGCGTAGGCGGCGATCTGGAGTCGAGTGTGGAGTGTCAGCTTCTCCATCACATTGCGGACGTGGCTCTTCACCGTGTGGGTCGCGATGTGGAGCCGCACCGCGATCTCCTTGTTGCCAAGCCCTTCGGCGATGAGGTTGATCACCTGCCGCTCGCGTGGCGTCATCTTCACCGATTCGATCACGTCGGGGCGCCCGCGCGCGACGGCGTCGCGGGCGATCTGCGAGAAGAGCGGGCTCACCATCTGGGGTGGGAGCACCGTCGCGCCCTCGGCGACGGCCCGGATCGTCTTCACCAGGTCCTCGAGCGTCGCGTCCTTCATGATGAACCCCGAGACCCCGGCGTTCACGAACTCCACGATCTCCTCGTGGACCGGCAGGAGGTCCATCACGATCACTCGCGCCCCGGGGAAGTCCTCGCGCACCCGCTCGGCGACGCGGAGACTGTCGCCGTCACGAAGCCCCAAGTCGAGGAGCACGACGTTGGGCATCACCTTGGCGAGGAGCGCCGTGTCGCCTTTCGCGGCTCCGGCGACGACCTTGAGGTCCGGGACCTGGTTCAGTAGCGCCGTCAATCCCTCGCGGACGAGGCGATTGTCCTCGATCAGGGCGACGGAGATCACCCCCTGGGCGAGCATCACGGGCGCAGCGTCCTTCGGCTTCCCGGCCATCCTCACCGCCACTGTTGTGCCGACCTTGGTGAACGACAGAATGCGGAAATCTCACCACGGGACCGCTGATTGTCCAACGCTGAGAGTGGCGAGGGCGAGTCGACAAGGCGCATCTTCAGGTGATGAGCGGCCTCTTCTCAGGGCTCGACCCCCGCAGCGCGACCCCGCTCTACGTGCAACTCGCCGAGAGCGTGCGTCGGGCGATCGCCGCCGGTGAGCTCGCTCCTGGGGACCCACTCCCATCGGTGCGGACCCTGGCCACCAAGCTGCGGGTGAATCCCGCCACGATCACGCACGCGTATCGCGAGCTCGAGCGCGATGGGTTCGCCGAGACCGAGAAGGGCGGGAGTCTCGGGACCACGCGGATCGTGCGCACCCTGCCGTCCCCGACCGCGACGCGCTCGCGACCGAGCGGTCCCTTCCGGGCCGATCTCGCCCCCGCCCTCTCGAATCTCGAGGTGGGCCACACGATCGACGGCCGCTTCGTGGTGAAGCGCCGGATCGGCGCCGGCGCGATGGGGGCGGTGTACCTCGCGCACGACCGCGAACTCGACGAGGAGGTCGCACTCAAGGTCCTTCCGCCACTCACGAACGACGACGAGACTGCCGTCCGCCGATTCTTGAACGAGATCCGCGTCGCGCGGCGCATCTCGCATCGCAACGTCGTGCGGACCCACGATGTGGGACGGTGGTCGGGGGGACTCTTCCTGACGATGGAGTACGTCGCCGGCCGCACGCTTCGGGAAGAGATCGACGCGCGGGGGACCCTTCCGGCGGACGAGGTCGCGGCGCTCGGCATCCAACTCACCGAGGCGCTCGCCGTCGCGCACCACGAAGGGATCATCCACCGCGACATCAAACCACAGAACCTGCTACTCGATAAGACGTCGCAGCTCAAGGTGCTCGACTTCGGCATCGCCGTCGTGCAGGG
>JANNKK010000262.1:0-1637 GCA_031396245.1 Gemmatimonadaceae bacterium | reverse complement strand
TCCGCTTGCTGCTTGGCTTTCACAAACTCTATTCCCGCGCACTCTTGTCCGCAGCGGCGTCCCGCTTGGCGCGAATGCGGCTCCCGTCGAGTTGATGGTCCTCATCTCCATCCCCGGCAACAAGATAACGTCGCCCCATGCCCACTTGGTATCGCTTAGCGATAGAATCGCGAAGCAATGGCCTCGTGTCCCGTCTGCAGTTCCAGGCTGCCAGCGCAGTCCATCAGCTCCGAACTGGTCTGTCGCGCCTGTGGCGCGAGGCTCAAGTGCAATCCCTATGCGGCAGGCCTGCTGGCGCTCGCTCTTGGTGGAGTTCCGGCCGGCATCCTGATGTCGGTGGATCATAGTTGGCCCTGGTTCGTGATGGGACTGGTCGCCTTCATCGTGGGGACCTGCGCAGGTTGGCGGATCCTGCTCAAGGTCGAGCGGAGACTCGATGGCGAGAGAGTCTCGCGCGGCGCCCGGACGCCCCGGCCTGCGCCCGCGCCCTGGCACCTTTGGGTCATCGGTGTCATTGCACTATTGTGGAGCGCGATGGGCGCAACGGACTACGTCATGACGCAGACACGGAATGAAGCGTACATGAGCGAGTTCAGCCCCAAGCAGCTGGCATTCTTCGATGGCATTCCGGCCTGGGTGATAGCCGCCTGGGCCATCGGTGTCTGGGGGGGGGTCATTGGGGCGCTGCTGTTGCTATTCCGCCGGCCCATCGCGGTGTGGGTTTTCCTCGCTTCGCTGCTGGCGATCGTCGTCACGACGTTCCATAACTACCACCTTTCCAATGGCATGGAAGTCATGGGGGACGCGTTCTCCCCCGGCTTTGCCGCCGCGATATTCCTCGTGGCGCTCGGGCTGTTTCTCTATGCCCGAGCGATGCACAGGCAGGGCGTGCTCGCGTAGGCCCCTGCACGCTATCGATGGCCGCCGCCGAAGCCGTCCGCGAATTCTGGCGCCTCATGGGCACCAATGACTTCCTGGCGGTCGGTACCGTCCTGGCCGATGACTTCGTCCTCGAGTGGCCTCAATCCAACGAGCGCATTCGCGGCGGCCTTGCCGCGTTGCATTCCTCCACTTCCGATTCGGGGAGATCGCCGATGCTCGTGAAGAAGACCTCCAGTCGCGAATGGCAGGCCACCGATTATTCCGGTATCGAGCGCTGCCTCTTTCGCAACAACGAAACGGGCGGTCGTTCGTCCGTCGTGCGCTTGACCCGCGGATCCCGGTTTCCTCGCCATGCCCACGAAGGCACCGAGGAAGTCGTCGTGCTGTCCGGCGCCGTACGCATCGGCGAAATCGACCTGACAGCGGGCGACTACCTCTTTACCAGCCCCGGCGAGGAGCACGATGTGGTCGCGGTCTCGGATGCGACTATCTTCGTCTCCTCGCAAAGGCGCACGCCCGTCGTCGAATAGTCGCACGGTGATCGCAGCGCCGCGACATGGCAACCCTGAGGCAACGCTTTGAACCGGCGCCCGCCGGATCGTCGCGCTACCATGGCGGCGAGCGAATAGCCGATGCCTGTGCGACAACTCACTCCGGACGACGCACGCGATTTTCAATCGTTGCGGCTACTCGGCCTGCGCGAATGCCCCACGGCCTTTGCTTCGAGCTTTGATGAGGAGTGCGACGTTGCGCTG
>JANNKK010000246.1:0-1823 GCA_031396245.1 Gemmatimonadaceae bacterium | reverse complement strand
CGAAGCTCTGGAAGGCACTCATGGACACTGGTCGCATCCAGCCCGTCGCCCTCGGCTGCCGCGACTCGCTGCGACTCGAGATGGGGATGGCGCTCTACGGCAACGACATCGACGAGAACTACACGCCGCTCGAAGCCGGGCTCGCCTGGCTCGTGAAGATGAAGAAGGGCGATTTCGTCGGTCGCGTCGCCCTCGAGAAGCAGAAGGCCGCCGGCATCGCCCGCAAACTCGTCGGCTTCACCTTCAAGGAGAAAGCGATCCCACGCCACGGCTATCCGGTCTATGTCCACGACCAGCCGAGCGGCACGGTGATGTCGGGCGTCATGAGCCCCTCCGTCGGTGTCGGCATCGGCACTGCCTATGTCCCCACCGCTCACGCGAAGGTTGGCAACACGCTCGAGGTGGACATCCGTGGGAAGAGAGTGGTCGGTACCATCGTGGATTTTCCCTTCTGGAAGAAGGGAACGGTCAAGAAGTAGATGTCGGTCCTCATCACGTTGACCGATGTGGAACCGGCAGTGCGTCTCAACGCACTGCTCGAAGCTGATGGCGTGAAGACCACCGTCGTCAGCCCAATGGATGACCTGCCACGCGAAGTCCAGCGCGCCAAGCCCGACGTCCTGGTCTTCACCGGCAACCTCCTCGACCCCCAAACGCTGAGCTTGGTTCGCGACCAACTCTGGGGCGGCGCCTCCGTCATCGGCCTCGCTGACGTTGGCGATCCGCAACTCGAAGCGCGTCTCAAGACCCTGGGCTTCGCCGAGGTCCTCACAAAGCCCGTCGCGATCGAGGCGCTAAAGCTGAGCGTCACCGAACTCCTCAAACGCCAGTACCTCACCCGAGAAACAGGCCTCTGGGGCGAGAGCGAAGCGGTCCGCCAGACGCTGGTCGCCGTCAAGCAGATGGCGCCCGTCTCCAGCACCGTCCTCATCGAAGGCGAGAGCGGCACCGGCAAGGAGCTCGTCGCCCGCGCGATCGCCCGCCTCTCCCCTCGCCGCAACAAGGCCTTCATCGCGGTGAACGTCGGTGCGCTTCCCGAGACCCTCCTCGAGAGTGAACTCTTCGGCCACGAGAAGGGCTCCTTCACCGGCGCCGCCGAGCGTCGCATCGGACGGTTCGAACTCGCGAGCGGCGGCACCCTCTTCTTGGACGAGATCGGCGACATCTCCCCGGGCACGCAGGTCAAACTCCTGCGCGTGCTGGAGGAAAAGCAGGTCACGCGCGTGGGCGGATCCGTACCGATCGCGGTCGACGTGCGGGTGGTCGCCGCGACCAATCGCCCCCTCCGCGAGAGCGTCGAGCGCGGGATGTTCCGCTCCGACCTCTACTACCGCCTCAACGTCCTCCGCATCTCGTTGCCGCCCCTCCGCGAGCGCCGCAACGACATCCCTCTCCTCGTCCGCCGCTTCGTCCAGGAGTTCTCCGAGCAGCACGAGCGTGAGTTCCACGGCATCTCGGCGGACGCAATGAAAGCCCTCGTCGACTATTCGTGGCCGGGGAACGTGCGCGAGCTCCGGAACTTGATCGAATCGATGGTCGTGCTCGCCACCGGGCGCGAGATCGCGCTCAGCGATATCCCGCCGATGATCCGCGAAGGGGGCTCCGACCGGTTGCTGCCGGTGCACATGGGTCCGATCCATCGCGCCGAGGGGAGGGCCGAGGGGCGCGAGCTCGAGTTCATCGTCCGGAGCCTGGTCGAGGTGAAGCTCCAGCTCGAGGAGCTCCGTCGCCGGGTGGATGATGACCGCGGGATGTTGGAGCAGCTCGCGGGCGCGGCCACGATGGGGATCGGCGGCGGCGCACTCGCGCGGTTGCCCTGGTTG
>JANNKK010000203.1:0-2977 GCA_031396245.1 Gemmatimonadaceae bacterium | reverse complement strand
GGCGTCCCGGCCCTTGCGGCGGGGCGTGAGGCGGTCGTCGCCCCGCGCCTCGGCCTTCACCCGCCGGCCTTCCGCAGCTCGTGGAGCCGGCTCCACCAGCCCGCCTTGAGCTCGTCGAGGCGCTGGCTGCCCGGCGCCGAGATCGAGTAGAGGGCGAAGGCGTCGGGCGCGACGATCTCCGGGACGTAGTGCTCCCCGAGGAGGTCGAGCTTGGTGAAGACGACGCAATGCGGCTTCTTCGCCAGCTCCTCGGAGTGTGCCCTCACCTCGCGGCGGAGCTGGTCGTACTCGGCCTGCCAATCCATCGTATCAATTGGAATCAGGAAGGCGAGAATTCGCGTCCGCTCGATGTGCCGCAGGAACTGGAGCCCCAGTCCCTTCCCCTCGTGCGCCCCCTCGATGATCCCGGGGATGTCAGCCACCACGAACGTGCGCGAGTCGCTGAGCTGCACCACGCCCAAGTTCGGCGCGAGGGTCGTGAAGGGATAGTCGGCGATCTTCGGGCGGGCCGCCGAGATGACGCTGAGCAGCGTCGACTTCCCCGCATTCGGCTGGCCGACGAGTCCGATGTCGGCGATGAGCTTGAGCTCGAACTCGAGGACGCGCGCCTCTCCTTCCTCCCCCGGCTGCCATTCCCTCGGCGCCTGGTGCGTCGCGGTGGCGAAGAAGGAGTTCCCCTTCCCGCCGCGCCCCCCCTTCGCCACGCGGATCACCTCATCGTGCTCCAAGACCTCGGCGATGCGCTCCTTGGTCTCCTTGTCGCGGATGATCGTGCCGGGAGGCACCGGAAGGACGATGTCGCCCCCCGAGCGCCCCGACTTGTTCGAGCCCATCCCGTGCTCGCCCCGCTCGGCTTCCCACTGATCCCGGTAGGTGAAATCGAGCAGCGTCGAGAGATTCGAATCCCCGCGAACGAGGACGTCACCCCCCTTCCCCCCTTCACCGCCATCGGGCCCGCCCATCGGCGTGAACTTCTCGCGGCGGAAGGACGTGCAGCCGCTGCCGCCGGTGCCGGCGGTGACGCGGACGGTGACAAGGTCGATGAACAAGAGGCAGAGGGGAGATGGGAGATGGGGGGTGTAAGAGAACGACTACGACGGCGGCCGGCCGCCGCTCGCCGCTTCCTTCCGTCGCACACGATCGAACAGCAAGTAAGCACGGTGGACCGCATCGGGGCTCACGGTCCCTTCGAGTGCGTGCACCGTCGCTGACACCTGGTCCTCGGTCGCGCCGGCATTCAGGGCACCGTGCAGATGCGAGTGGAGCTGGCGCTCCTGCGCACTCGCGATGCACGCCGCGACGATGCAGAGCTCCCGTGTGAGCAGGTCGAGCCCCGGCCGGGAGAGGATCTTCCCATAGCCCTCGACGATCATCCACTCGTCGAGCTCCGGATGCAGGCGATCGATGTTCTTGCGGAGCTTCTTGTACGAAGTGCCGTACACCGTCGCGCAGGTCGCCTCCCCCTGACGTCGCCAGAGGTCGGCGTCATTCGGCTCGACACTGCTCGCCGGCGGCGCCTCGACACCGGAGACACGACGCCACTCGCGCATCGCGTTCAGCGTTCGTGGGAAACCGCAGAAGAGATACGATTGCAGCAGGAGTTCCTCGACCCAGATGACGGGGACCGATGTGGAGAGGCAGTCGGCGATGCGCGCGCGCAGATCCGGCTCGGTGCCGCCAGCCACCGCCGCCGAGAGTCGGACGAGTGCGCGAAGCGTCGGATCGAGGGGGAGCGTAAATCGGCGCTCGCTAGGGACCGCCATCGCCTCAGTGCGAGACGTGGCGAACTCCCGCCGCGACTGCGCGGACCTCACCGACGTGTTCACCGCGCGTGTTGCGCACGGGGCGCACGAGGAGGTCCGCCAGGCGCGCCGGAAGATCTATTGGTAGTACTCCGAGTTGTTGCAAGGCGACTATCACAGCGACGTGCTGCGCGCGGATGGCGCCATCTTCGACCTTCACCGCCAGTCCCAGACCCAGCGAGGGTACCGCGACCGAGTGCACCCCCTCGGCGCCGACCTTCGCGATGACCGCGCCGTCGGTCTCCTGCAGCATCAGGGTGTCGAACCGCTCGGCGCCGCCAAAGAGGTCGGGATGCGCGCGCACGGCGCCCGCGATGCGGGCCGGGAACTCCTCGCCGGCGTGGACGGCGCGAGCGAATCGCGCATACGCGAGCGCCATCCGGTCGAGCGGCAGCGCCATCACCGCCACGCCGCACCCATCCAACGCGATCGGCATATCGTCGAGCGGCACGCCGGTCCAGGCCGACACCTCGCCGAGGCAACCGCGCTGGACCGGATGCTCGGCCGACTCGTAGCCGCGGGTCGACCACCCCGCCGTCTTCGCGCGGGCGAGCATCGCCGCGTGCTTGCCGGAGCAGTTGTTGTGCAGGCGACTGAGGGGGTGGCCCCCTTCGCGCCAGAGCCGCGCGCCACGAGTCGAGAGGGGTTCGTGCGGCCCGCAGGCCAAGTCCCCTTCCTCGAGTCCGAGCGAGGCGAGCATCCGCGCGGCGAGCGCCACGTGCTCCGGTTCACCGCCGTGCGAGGCGCAGGCAAGTGCGAGTTCCTCGGTACCCCACCCGATGCGGTCGAACTCCCCGCTCGAGAGGAAGGGCATCACCTGGAAGAGCTTCGCGCAGGACCGCCACCAAGTCACCAACGCCGAATCGCGGGCCGCCGCCACCAGCACGTCGTCGGCACCGATCACCGCCGCGTGTACGCGGTGCGTCGACTCGACCACATCGCCACGGGTGACTTCGACGTCGAGGTTGAGCGCGAGCATAAGAGGGCAACCTAGCGGGAGCCCCTCTCCTTCACCAACGCCACGAGTGCATCACGCGTGTTGCGGTGCGGGTCGTCCAGCACGGCGTCGAGCAGCCACCGCAGCGTGTCGCCGACCGCACGTCCGGGCGCCACGCCCGCGCGCTGCAGGTCCTCTCCATCGAGCGCGAGGTCGGCAATCGTGATCGGGTCATTCC
>JANNKK010000080.1:0-7189 GCA_031396245.1 Gemmatimonadaceae bacterium | reverse complement strand
CCGATCGCCGCGGTGGTGTTTCCGAGCGCATCAAACCCATCGGTGATCTTGCGGACTTCGGGTCCCAGGTGGCTCATCTCGCTGATGCCGCCGGCGTTGTCGGCGATCGGGCCATAGGCATCGACCGACATGATCACGCCCACGGTCGCCAGCATGCCGACCGCGGCGATCGCGACGCCGTAGAGTCCGGCCGCCCACACCGAGACCCACATCGCGGCGCAGAGCAGGAGCACGGGGATGATCGCCGACTCCATCCCGACCGCGAGACCGGCGATGATGTTGGTCGCGGGACCCGTCTTCGACGCGTTCGCGACGCGCTCGACCGGGCCGCGGGCCGTGTAGTACTCCGTCACGAGACCGATCGCGACGCCCGACACGGTGCCGGCGACGACGGCGAACCAGGGACCGAGCACCGGGAAGACGCGGCCGGTCTCGGGGTCGATCATGTTCAGCGGCATCTGCAGCGTGAGCCAATACGAAACGACGAGGAAGAGGCCGGCGGCAATGAAGGTGACTGCGCGGAGCGCGTTCGCCGGGCTCCCCTTCGCCAGCATCCCCATCAGCGAGATGCCGATCAGCGACGCGACGAGTCCGCCCGCCGTGTAGGCGACGGGCAGCAGGAGTGACGCGAGGCGTGACCCGTCGGGGATGAGCGTGGAGGTGGACGCGAGTGCGACCGTCGCGATGATCGCGCCGACGTACGATTCGAAGATATCGGCGCCGAGTCCCGCGACGTCGCCAACGTTGTCGCCGACGTTGTCGGCGATAGTCGCCGGGTTGCGCGGGTCATCCTCGGGAATCCCCGCTTCTACCTTCCCCACGAGGTCCGCGCCGACGTCGGCGGCCTTCGTGAAGATGCCGCCGCCGACGCGGGCGAAGAGGGCGATCGAGCTGGCGCCCATCGCGAAGCCGGAGATGATCTCGCCGAACTGCTTGTAACCGGTGCCACCGAGCAGGTCACGCTGCCAGATGAAGATCCCGGCAATGCCGAGGAGTCCGAGCGCCGCCACGGCGAGTCCCATCACCGAGCCGCCGCCGAACGCGATCCTGAGTGCCGCCGCCTGGCCCTTGGACCGGGCGGCCTCCGACGTGCGCACATTCGCCTTGGTGGCGCCGGTCATCCCGGCCCATCCCGCGGCGACGGAGCAGAGTCCGCCGACCACGTAGGCGATGCCGGTCGGCACGCCGACGGCGTAGGCGAGGAGTCCCGCCACGATCAGCAGGAAGGGGAGGAGGACCATGTACTCGCGCTTCAGGAAGGCCATCGCGCCGAGCCGGATCTGCTCCGAGAGGTCCTGCATCGCCTGCGAGCCGGGGTCTTGGCGAACGATGCTCAGGTAGGTCAGGTAGCAGGCGATGAGGCCGGCGGCGCCGATCACGAGAGCGTACGTCGTCATGTTCTCAAGCATGGGGGGATGGTTGAGGGTGTCTGGAACTGCGCTTCAGCGGTTGAACTCGTTCATCACTGGTTCGATCCCGTCGGCCACCCAGCGCCGCAGGGCTTCTTCGAGCGTCGGCAGGAGCGCGCGGACGGTCGCGCGTTCCGCCTTCCCGAACTCATCGAGCACGTAGTCGGCGAGATTCCCGACCTTCCGTTCCGATTCCGCCGGACCGACGCCGATCCGGAGCCGTGCATACTCCTGACTCTCGAGTGCCGTCTCGACGCTCTTGAGTCCGTTGTGCCCACCGGCCGTTCCCCGCGCCCGGAACCGGAACTTCCCGGTCTCGAGCTGCACTTCGTCCGAGACGACCAACAGGTCGGTCTTCGCGGACCAGAATGGACGGCGGCGCCAGGACCGCAGCACCGCCCCCGAGAGGTTCATGTACGTCTGGGGCTTCACGAGGCGGACCCGCGTCCGCCCGAGTTGCCCCGAACTCGTCATCGCCTCCCCATCCTTGCGCCACTTGTCGAGCTCCCACGCGTCGGCGAGGTGGTCGACCACCCACCAGCCGACGTTATGGCGCGTCTCGGCGTACTCCTTGCCCGGGTTGCCGAGTCCGAGGATGACCTTCATCGACGTCCGGGCGGGACCGGGCGAGTCCGCCGACTACTTCTCGGCGGCCTCGTCCTCGGCCTTCGTCTTGCGGATGAGCTCCGGCTCCGCCGGCACGGCGGTCGTGGCAGCTGCCTCTTCTGGGACGGGCTCGGCCTCGACCTTCGGCGCTGAGCAGACGCAGACCGTCGCGTCGGCCTCGGACTCGAGCACCACGCCATCGGGGAGCGGAAGCTCGCCGGCGTGGATCGAGTGCCCGATCGTGAGTGCCGTGACGTCGACCGTGACGTGATGCGGGATGTTCGCCGGATCGCAGGTGATCTCGACCTCGTGCATCACCTGGTCGAGGACGCCGCCGCCGTTCTTCACGCCATCGGCGGTGCCGGTGAACAGCAGCGGCACCTTCACTGTCACCTTCTCGCCAGCGACCAGTTCCTGGAAGTCGACGTGCAGGATCTGCTTCTTGTACGGGTGGCGCTGGATCTCACGGATGAGCGTGTTGGCGGTCTTGCTGCCGACGGTCAGCGCGATGACGGTGCTCTGGTATGGGTGCTTCTCCAGCAGCAGCGAGAGGGCGTGCGCCTCGAGGGCGAGGGTCTGTGGCGCGCGGGCGTGCCCGTAGATGATGGCCGGCACCTGGCCGGCGGCGCGGAGCTTGCGCGCGACGCCCTTGCCGGTGTTGTCGCGAGTCGTGGCAGAGAAGGGAACGGAAGCCATTGGATGTTCAACCTCGTGATGTTCGGCGGACAACGTGGGTGCCCGGTAGATCCGGCCCAGCGGAACGCCACTTGAACTGCAGATGGGAGGTGTGAGGGGGGAGATGTGAGGAACGACCTCGTCTCCGTTCGCAACCTCCATCAGGTACTGCACCTGCAACGTGCACCGTCGTTAACGCCGTCCGCCGTCCGACATCCGCCGTCTGCTCACTCGAACAGCGACGAGACTGATTGGTCCGCGTGTGTGAACCGGATCGCCTTCGCCAACAGGTCCCCGACCGAGAGCACCGTCAGGGTCTCGAACCGCCGCGATTCGGGGATCGAGATCGTGTCGGTGACCGCCACTTCGGCGATCGGAGCATTCGAAAGGCGCTCCACCGCGGGACCACTCAGCAACGCGTGGGTCGCGCAGACGTAGATGTCCTTCGCACCCAGCTTCTTCAGGGCCCGAGCCGCTTCGCTCACCGTGCCCGCCGTATCGATCATGTCGTCAGCGAGGAGACAATCCCGCCCCTCCACCTCACCGACCACGTTCAGCACTTCGGCCACATTCGCTGTCGGACGCCGCTTGTCGATGATCGCCAGTGAGGCGTTCAGCCGCTTCGCGAATCCGCGAGCCATCTTCGCCGAGCCAACATCAGGTGCCACCACGACTAGGTCGTGCAACTTCTTCTTGCGATAGTGCGCCGTGAAGACCGGCGCCGCGTAGAGGTGATCGACCGGGATGTCGAAGAACCCCTGCAACTGGTGCTGATGGAAGTCGAGCCCCAGCACGCGATCCGCCCCGGCGCGCATCACCATGTTCGCCATCAGCTTCGCCCCGATCGCCACCCGCGGCTGGTCCTTCCGGTCCTGTCGCGCGTAGCCGTAATAGGGCATCACGCAGGTGATGCGAGCCGCCGACGCCCGCCGTGCGGCGTCCACCAGGAGCAGCAGCTCCATGATGTTCTCCGCCGGTGGGTTGGTCGGCTGCACGATGAAGACATCCGCCCCGCGGACGTTCTCGTCGAGCCGCACGAACACCTCTCCATCCGCGAATCGCGTGACCGTGGTCTTGCAGAGCTCGGTCCCCAGGGACTTCGCGATCTCGTCCGCGAGCGGCCGGTTGGCGTTGCCCGTGAGGACTCGAAAGCCGTGGATCGGAACTGCCAAGCCGTCCATTTATGGGATCGGTAAGGGTCTCGCGCGACAGCAGATAGGTCCGGTTCCCCGGTCGTCTCACCTACCTGTGCAGCAAGCCCATAAACCTATCCGCGCCGGGCTCTCGATGGCAGGGGGCCACTTCACCCCGGCCGGAACCCTTGGCGGCATTGCCCCTGGTGGATTCGAACCACCATTCTCGCATCCAAAGTGCGATGTCCTGCCATTGGACGAAGGGGCATCGGCAGAACGACCACGCAGAACGACCCTGTCGAAGCTAAGGCCGGCCCCGCGCACCGACAACGCGCCCCCTCAATCGAGGAGACGCACCGCGGCGACACTCGTGGCCGTCCGCGTATGGACGACCCGGAAGCCCGCGGGTATCCCGCCGAGTTCCTGCGGCGGCCGACGGTCGAATACCCCGAAGAGGGTCGATCCTGAGCCGGTCAGGCGCGCGATCCGCGCCCCCGCCGACTCGATCAGCCCGAGCGAGACCCCGAGCTCGGGATGCCGCGCCAGAACCACCGCCTCGAGGTCGTTCCCCGCGAGGCGCGCGATCTGTTCCCACCGCTCGAGTTGATCGACGGCGAGCGGCGGCAGCGCCTCGGCGATGGCACTGCCGCGCTCCGAGGCCAACCACCCGAACGCTTCTTGAGTCGAGACTCCGAAGGGCGGGACGACCAGGAGGACCTCGCGGGCCGGGAGGGGCCGGAGGGCGAGCAGCCGCTCCCCACGCCCCCACGCGAGTGCCAGTGCGGAATCGTCGGTGAGGAACGGCACATCGGCGCCGATCGAGAACGCGATGCGGGTGAGTGCTCCCGGCGCGAGCGGTTTGGGTGCGAGCGCGTTCAGCGCACGCAGGACCGCGCCAGCGTCCGCGCTGCCGCCGCCGAGGCCGCCGCCGACCGGGAGGCGCTTCTCGATCTCGATGAGGAAACCATCCGGCCAGCTCGCTGCGGCCGCGAACGCTTGGGCAGCGAGAAAGGCCGCGTTCCGCTCTGGTGGCCCCGTCTCGGCGCCGGTCGTGCGCACTTCGCGCGCCTTCGTCGCCGTCGAGACGCGAACGGCATCGGCGAGTTCGAGGCGCACGAAGAGCGTCTCGATCTGGTGGTATCCGCCCGTTTCGCGGGCGAGTACGCGCAGGAAGAGGTTCAGCTTCCCCTGCGCCTCGACGGTCGCGGTGGTCGCGCTCACGGGGCGCCGGGCGCGGAGGTTCCAGCACCCGTCTTCAGGTCGCTCAAGTGGAGGTGCATCCGCGCGAAGTACCAGGAGCCAAGGACGGTGATCGGGATGAAGGAGAGCAAGTGGAATCCGATCGCCCAGCTCACGGCGATGGCGTTCGGGACCCCATAGAGCGTGAGTCCGGCCAGGGCGGTGGCCTCGAAGACGCCGAAGAATCCTGGAGACGATGGCACCGCGACCCCCACGCCGATGATCGCCTGCACGAAGAGCGCGGCGGTGAAGGGCGCCTCGAGGCCGAGGGCGAGGAACCCGAGATAGAAGGCCGCCGCGTTCGTGAACCAGTGGAGGACGGTCCACCAGAGCACTTCGAGCGCGAGCGCCGGGGAGCGAAGGACCCCGAGGCCACGGGCGAACGACGTGAGGAGCCGTCGCGCCCGGGATCCGGCGTTGGCCGAGACCAGTGCTCCGGCGCGTTCGCCGAGCGCGAAGATCCGTTCGGGGAAGAGCACCAGGGAGTAGAGCCCGACGAGCACTACGCCGAGGAAGACGGCGGCCGAGCCGGCGATGCGGGCGGCACTCACGCCGAGGATCGTGGCGTCGGCGGGGAAGCGCGGGTCGAGCGTCGCGGCGAGCATCAGCGCGAGGATCACGACGCCATCGAAGAGCCGATCCACGGCCAAGGACGCGAAGGCGGCGGTGAAGGGGACCTCCTTCCGTTCGCGCGAGATCGCGAAGGCGCGTGCGAACTCGCCGGCCCGCATCGGAAGGACGTTGTTCACCATCATCCCGATCGCTGTCGCCCGCCAGAGGGGAGCGACCGGGAGTCGGCCGGCCAGTGGGGCGAGGAGGGCCTGCCACCGCCGCGCGCGGAGCGGGAAGATCGCCGTGGCCGTGATGGTGCAGAGGAGCCAGAGGAGGGGACTCGACGAGGCCAGACTGCGCCACACCTCGCGGAGGTCGGTCCCGCGCAGCACCCACCAGAGCAGCAGCGCGCTGAGCCCGATCCCGAGGGCGCCGCGCCAATCGACCCGCATCGTTCAGTCCGCCGCGGCGAGCTGGAGCAGGTCGTACAACTCCGTGAGGGTGTCGGCGTCGGGGATGCTCTTCGCATTGCGCAGCCGATCGCCGAGGTGGAGGGCTTCCTCGAGCGCTTCGCGTCCGCGGAAGAGGAGTTCCTCGATCGGGACCACGTCGTCCTCCGGGCTGTGCGACGGCTCGGCGAGGGGCGTCGTCTCGAGTGGCGAGAGCCCGGCGATGCCCGATGCCAGCAGGTCGCGGAGGGCGGCGCCGGAGGTCGCTCCTCCACCGGTCGTCGCGCCAGCGGTCGTCGCGCCACCGCGGCTCGGCGTCACGGGTCGTCCCGACGATCCCGGTGTCGGCGTCCCGTTGGAACGGCGCGACCGCGCAGGAGTCGACTGGATCGGGGCCGGCGGTGTGCCGGCGAGTCGCTGCGCCAGAGCCAGGAAACGTGGTGCGACCGACTCGGGACCTGACTCGGGACGGCTCAGCTCAGTGCCCGCCTCATCGAGCACCCAGAGGGCCCGCTGATCGAGCGCCGCCGCGCCCCGTTCGGCGGCCTGCAGGAGTTCGGCGATCTCGGTCGCCTGGAAACTCTGTGCGGCGCGCGAGAGGGCGCGCACGGCGGTCCGCAACTCGCGGCCGACACGATCGCGGGTGGCGGCATCGACCGCGGCGCGGCCATCGGCGACGAGTCGTCGGAGGTGCTCGGCCTGACTCACGACCTCGAGCCGGAACCGCTGGGCGGCGGTCGTCGGCGGATTCGGAGCGGCCGTGATGAATGAGGCGGGATCGCCCGCCGGGAAGAGCGAGGCGATCGGTACCACGTCGTCGGTGTCGCGGTCCCCGGCGCGAAGCGTCTCGGCGGCGTGGGCGAACTCCCGCACAGCGACCGAGTCGGTGGGGGGGAGGTCGCCGACCCGCACTGCCTCCCCTCCTTCGACCAGGACGCGCGCCGCGGCGCGGAAGAGCCGCCGGCGTTCGGCGGTCGCGGATTCCTGGCGGAGTTCGATCGGCTTGGCGGCGACGTCGACCGCGTCGACCACCTCAGCGAGTGGCGGGAGGTCCTTGAGGGCGGCGACGCCGCGCAGCGCGCGCACGCGGCGCATCGTCTCGGCGAACTCCTCCGAGGAGCCCGGC
>JANNKK010000079.1:0-3234 GCA_031396245.1 Gemmatimonadaceae bacterium | reverse complement strand
GTCGGAACTGACGCTGCAATTGGCGACGGCCTCCTCGCTGGTGCAGGAGGCCGCGTCGCGCTTCGAGATCATCGAAGCCCCCGACGTGATCGAGATGACCGACAAGCCCTCGGTCGCGATCCGAGGGAAGCCGAACTCCTCGATGGCCGTAGGAATCAAGCTCCAGGTCGAAGGGAAGTCGGACGCCTTCATCTCGGCCGGGAACACCGGTGCGCAGATGGCGGCCTCGACCGTGTTCCTTCGCCTGCACGAAGGGCTCTCCCGTCCGGCGATCAGCACGATCTTCCCGACGGCGCAGCAGCCGATCGTCGTCCTCGACTCCGGCGCGAACGTTGACGGCTCGGCTGCCGAGCTGGTGCAGTTCGCGCGGCTCGGGTCGGTCTATGCGCGCGACATCCTGGGGCGCGAGAACCCAGCGGTCGGGCTCCTCTCGATCGGCGAGGAAGCGGAGAAGGGGAATGCCGCGGTGAAGGAGGCGCACCAGCTCCTCCGTGCGTCGGGCCTCAACTTCATCGGCAACGTCGAGGGGCGGGACATCCCGCGTGGCGAGTGCGACCGCGGGCCGATCGACATCGTGGTCTGCGACGGCTTCACGGGAAACGTGCTCCTCAAGTTCTACGAGTCGGTCGCGCCGACGATCTTCGGGATGCTCGCCAAGGCGGGCGTGACGCGCGAGCAACTCGGCGCCGTCGCCAACAGGCTCGACTACGCGAAGTACGGCGGCGCGCCGCTGCTCGGCCTCAAGGGCGTGAGCATCATCTGCCACGGCAAGTCCTCTCCCGAGGCGATCAAGAACGGGATGCTCGTCGGCCTGCGTGCCGTCGAGTCGCGGATGAGCCACCATATCGGGGAGCAACTCGCCACGTGAAGCGTCCAATCGCCATGCTCGCCGCCACGGGGCACGCGGTGCCCAAGCGGATCCTCACCAACGCCGAGTTCCCCGCGATGGGGATCGACACGTCGGACGAATGGATCCGCGAGCGCACCGGCATCCGCCAACGGCACATCGCTGGCCCGGGGGAGACGCTCACCTCTATCAGCGTCGAAGCCGCGAAGATCGCGATGCAGCGCGCTGGTGTCGTCGCCAGCGAACTCGATGCGATCATCCTCGGCACGGCGAGTCCTGACCGCCTGCTGCCCGCGACCGCGGTCGAGATCCAGGCGGAGCTCGGCGCGACGCGCGCCGTGGCCTTCGACATCGACGCCGCCTGCTCCGGCTGGCTTTATGGAATCCAGATTGCAGAGGGACTGATGGCGACGGGCGCCTACGAGACGATCCTCGTGATCGGCGGAGAGCAGCTCTCGCGCATCGTGAACTGGAAGGACCGCAACACCTGCGTCCTCTTCGGCGACGGCGCGGGGGCGACGATCATCAAGAAGAGCAGCAAGGGCCGGGGGATCCTCTCGGCCTATATGCGCTCTGACGGCACGCTCGCGGATCTGTTGCACCGCCCCAAGGGTGGCGGCTGTTTCCCGATCACCAGCGAGATCATCGCCGACGGAACGCACCTCCTCACGATGGCGGGACGCGAGGTCTTCAAGAACGCGGTGCGGTCGATGGCCGACGCCTGCGACCGCGCGCTCGACGGCGCCAAGCTCTCGGCGACCGACATCGACATCCTGATCCCGCACCAGGCGAACATCAGGATCATCGAGGCGACGGCGAAGCACGCCAACATCCCGATGGAGAAGGTGTTCGTGAACGTCGACCGCTTCGGCAACACCTCGGCGGCCTCGATCCCGATCGCGCTCAGCGAGGCGTTCGAGAAGGGGCTGGTGAAGGAGGGGACGACGGTGATGTTCGTGGCGTTCGGGGCGGGGTTCACGTGGGGCAGCATGGTGGTGCGGTTCTGAGGTGGAAGGCCAGAGGTCACCGCCACCTAGAACCTATCTCGTAAACGAGTAATGGCGGATTGAGGTCGCTCGACCATCAGGGAGAGCCTCCCTGGGAGCCGACCCGTGGACCTCGCCGACGCTCGGTGGCGACGCCTTGAATCGCCGCTGCCGAAGGCGAATCGGCGACGCGGTGAACCGCCGAGCCCGCCAGTCGAGGAATAGACTTCATCGCGCCTCACCGCTCCACGCGCCGCAATCGCACGCAGGACAGTCGGTCACTCGGATGCATCGGCATCCTCTCGTCCGTTTGTGAGACAGGCTCTAGCCCCGATATCGGCGCCGGTGGATCACCAGGACGCCGCACGTCGAGTTGAGGCGTGCGTACTGGACGGGAACCTGTGCCGGGTTTGAGTACCACTCGACGGCTTCGATGGATGCGACGGGGATGGAGTTGACATCGAATGGCTCCGCCGGCGTGCCGGGATTCTGGATCACGCCGTCCACATAGACATGCGCGTAGCACGCGCACACGATCCCGCGACGCTGTTCACCCACTGACGGAACGTAGATGGATGAGCCCGGTTCGTTCCGGGCCGGACAGATGCGGGGCGCGTAGCGACGGCTGTTCACGAAGGCGAAGGAGCCGTTGCCAACTATCCGCACGCCGGTCAACGGCGTGAGCGCGCTGCCCGTGCGAAGCCCCTCCAGCTTGACTAGTTCCTCGCGGGTGATGAACCTGCCAAGCCTCAGCTTGCGATGCTCCTCGAACTCGAGAAGGGCCCGGTCCAGTTCCGTGGCGATGATCCTAGTCTCGGATAGCGTGGTGAGCCGCAGGAGCGGTACGCGCCACTCGACCTCTTCATTGGGCGCGAACTCCACATCCTCGGAAACCGGCTCAAGTCCCACCTGACGCGCGACGACGCGATGAGTGCCGGGCGGGATGTCAGCGAGACGAAACGCGCCCTCGGAGTCCGTGCGCGTGCTGCGGCCGAGTGTCGGGATCGCCACTTCGGCATCGGCGATCGGGATTCGGCGCAATGAGTCGATGCGAACAACTGCGCCGACGAGGGTTGCGACTGCTCGTTGGTTCGCGTCAACGATCAGGGTCAACGGCTCCGGACTGCCAGCCATCGGCATAGTGAAGCGACTGTTCGTCGTTCTGCCCAATGGCGACAATGCGCGAACGACCACCTCGGCGCCGCCGGTAATGCCGCACAAGGTGAAGGAGCCCAGCGAGTCGGTGACCGCCTGCACGCGGCGAGGCGGCCCAGCGTTGTCCAACTTGAAGCTTGCCACCACTCGAACATTGGTGACGATCTCGCGAAGTGCCGATTCCCTGGATGCGCGAACGACGCCAACAGTGGAGGCGCCTTTCGAGCAGGGATCCTGTGCGGCACC
>JANNKK010000165.1:0-11280 GCA_031396245.1 Gemmatimonadaceae bacterium | reverse complement strand
CTCAGCTCGGCGCCGGCCCAGCGGCCGAAGGTGGCGCTGCCCCGGCGCAGATCGACCGCCACATCGAAGACCCGCCCGTGCGCGGCCCAGACGAGTTTGCCCTGCGCAGGCGGGCCGAGCTGGTAATGCAGCCCGCGCAGGACCCCCTGGTGCGAGCGCGACTGGTTGTCCTGCACAAACACCACCTCGTGCCCGAGCGCGGCCGCCAATGCCCGCTGGTTCCAGCGTTCGATGAGAAAACCGCGTTCGTCATCGTGCCGCTGCGGTTGCAGGAGCAGCACGTCGGGGATGGCGGCAGGAGTGACACGCATTGGCCAAGGATCGTAGGGCGATTCAGCCTGCTGGCCATCCCTCGATCGCGCGGGCCAGTGGTACCCGCCAGTCGGGCAGCACGACGCCGAAGGTGCTGCGCAACCGGGCCGTATCGAGCCGCGAATTCAGCGGGCGCAGCGCGGCCGACGGGCGATCGGCACTGCGCACCGGAAGAACCTCGGGTACGACATGGCCCTGCAAACGCAGGCACCCGGCGACAAAATCCGCCACGCCGAACCAACTGGTCTGGCCACCCGCCGCCAGGTGGAAGGTGCCACCGAGCGAGGCGCGCCAGGCAGTGTCCGGCGCGCCTCCCTGCATCCGCCGTCCGCCGTCCACCGTCCGCCGTCTTACTTGAGGAACTGCTCCGGCTCGTGGTACTCCATCCCGAACGCCTCGGCCACACCCTGGTAGGTCACCTTCCCTTCCACGACGTTCAACCCCTTCACCAGGGCCGCGTCCTCACGGAGAGCCTGCTTCCACCCCTTGTTCGCCAGCTTGAAGGCGTAGGGGAAGGTCGCGTTGGTGAGGGCGAGCGTCGAGGTCCGCGGGACGCCACCGGGCATGTTCGCGACACCGTAGTGGATGATGCCATCGACCGTGTAGACGGGGTTCTCGTGCGTGGTGGCCTTGATCGTCTCCACACAGCCGCCCTGGTCGATCGCGACGTCCACGATCACCGAGCCCGGCCGCATCAGCTTCAGGTCCTCGCGCCGGATCAGCTTCGGCGCCTTGGCGCCCGGCAGGAGCACGCCACCCACCACGAGGTCGGCGGTCGCGATCTGCTCGAGGATGTTCGCGCGATTCGAGTAGATCAACTGGACGTTCGCGGGCATCACGTCGCTCAGGTAGCGCAGGCGCGGGAGCGAGGTGTCAAGGATCGTCACCTTGGCCCCCATCCCGGCCGCCATCTTCGCCGCGTTCACGCCCACCACGCCGCCGCCGAGGATCACGACCTTGCCCGGGGGCACGCCGGGGACGCCGCCGAGCAGCACGCCACGGCCTCCGTAGAGCTTCTCGAGGTACTTCGCGCCCTCCTGGACCGCCATCCGGCCCGCCACCTCGGACATCGGGATCAGGAGCGGGAGGTCGCGGTTGGTGAGTTCCACCGTCTCGTACGCGATGCAGGTCGCTCCCGAGTCCATATGGGCCTTGGTGAGCTTCTCGTCCGCCGCGAAGTGGAAGTAGGTGAAGATCGTCTGGCCCTTCTTCATCCGCGGCCACTCGACTGCGATCGGCTCCTTCACCTTGATGATCATCTCCGCGTCCTTCCAGACCGCATCGGCGGTCGGGAGGATCTTCGCCCCGACGGCGGAATACTGGGCGTCCGGGAAGGCGCTGCCGTCACCGGCGCCCTGCTCGACGAACACCGTATGGCCGGCTGCGACGAGCGCCTCGGCGCCGGCGGGGACGAGCGAGACGCGGTTCTCGTTCGTCTTGATCTCTTTCGGGATGCCGATCTTCATGGAGAGTCAGAGGGAGGTGTGAGGGTCTAGCGGGGAAGGCCGACGGCGGAGGGCGGAAGGCGGAGGGCGGTGACGGCCTGCCGTCCGCCGTCCGCCGTCGTCTACGTAGGACCTAGCCTTACGATTGTCTGTGTTTCTGGATCATAGAAGTCCCGGCACACCCCCGCCACATCGTCGGCGGTGATCGCGTCGATCAGTGCCAGGACCTCGTCGAGCGGGCGGTAGGGCTCGTCGTAGAGCGCCACCGCCGCGGCACGGTACATCCGGGCCGAGACGCTCTCCATCGAGAGCGTGGTCTGTCCCTTGAGTTGCTGCTTGCCCATCGCCAGTTCGTCGACGGGGATGCCCTTGGAGCGGATCAGTTCGAGCTCGGCGCGCACCGCCGCGACCGCCTCGTCCGCGCGCTCAGGAGCGCATCCGACGTAGATCCCCTGCGAACCCGATCCGGTGAGGAAGCTCTGGAAGGAGTGGACCGAGTAAGCGAGCCCCAACTCCTCGCGGACGCGCTGGAAGAGCCGTGAGCTCATCCCGCCACCGAACAGGGAGTTGACCAACAACAACGCTCGGCGCCGCTCGTCGCCGTGGCGGACGGTGGCGTTGCCAAAGACCAGGTGGGTCTGTTGGGACTCGCGGTGCACGCGGCGATCCCCTGGGAACGCCGACGGCGGAACGGCAACGGCGGCGGCCGACGGCGGACCACCCGGCAGGTCCATCCAGCCAGCGACGGCAAGTTGGTCGAGGAGCTGTTCGTGTCCGACGTTCCCCGCGGCCGCGAGGACGACCCGCGGCGCCCGATACGCGTGCGCATGCAGTGCGCGAACGTCGGCGACCTGCAGCGCCTCGACGGTCTCCCGCGTCCCGAGGATCGAGTAGCCAAGGGGGTGCGCGCCCCACATCGCCTCGTTGTGCAGCTCGAAGACGAGGTCGTCGGGGGTATCCTCGACCATCGCGATCTCCTCGAGCACCACATTCCGCTCGAGCGTGAGGTCGGCCTCGCGGAGCGCCGGCCGGAACA
Organism: Gemmatimonadaceae bacterium; assembly: GCA_031396245.1. Taxonomy (GTDB): domain Bacteria; phylum Gemmatimonadota; class Gemmatimonadetes; order Gemmatimonadales; family Gemmatimonadaceae; genus Pseudogemmatithrix. Next base: position 8,487 of record JANNKK010000165.1, on the reverse strand, counting down.
TCAGGTCGAAGAGGACGTCGGCGGCGTGACCGAGGTGCTCGTCGAGGCACCGCGCCTGGAAGGAGGTGTGTTCCCTGCCCGTCCACGCATCGAGCGAGCCGCCAAGCGATTCCAGGGCGAGCGCCAGTTCTTTGGCGCTACGGCGTTCGGTCCCCTTGAACACCAAGTGCTCAAGGAGGTGCGACACGCCCATCTGCTCACGCAATTCGTGCAACGACGCCGAACGGACCCAGGCCCCTAACGAAACTGACCGGACTCCCGGCATCTGCTCCGAGAGTACGGTCAGTCCATTCGGGAGGACGGTCCGCTGGACGCCGCGTTCCTCAGCGGCGGCGATCGTCGCCACCCCGTCGATCACTCGCGCCCGCGACCCCCGCGCTCCCTGCCGCCGCGACGCTCGCCGCGATGCTCACTGCTCCGGGGCCGCTCTCCGCCTTCGCCAGCGCCGACGCCGACCGGCTCTGCACCGCCCGAGGACTCGGGCGCGCCTTCCGGCTTGGGCAGGAGGGCCTTCATCGAGAGGCGCAGGCGGCCGCGCTCGTCGCGGTCGATGAGCTTGACCGTCACCTGCTCCCCCTTCTTCACCACGTCCTCGGGCTTCTCGACGCGCGTGTGGCGCATCTCGGAGACGTGGAGGAGGGCCTCGGTTCCCGGCATGATCTCGATAAAGGCGCCGAACGCCGTCACCGACTTGACCGTGCCCTGGTACGTCTCGCCAACGACCGGCTCGGCGGTGATCGCCTGGACCATCTGGCGTGCTCGCTCCATCGCCTCGCCGCCGACCGCCGCGATCGTCACCATTCCCGAGTCGTCGACCGAGAGTTCGGCACCCGTCTCGTCCTGGATCCCGCGGATCGTCTTGCCCTTCGGACCGATCAAGTCGCCGATCTTCTCGGGGTTGATCATCATCGTGACGATGCGCGGCGCGAACGGCGAGAGGTCGGCGCGGTGCGTCGTGAGCGCCTTGTTCATCTCACCGAGGATGTGCAAGCGGCCGACCTTGGCCTGCGCCAGCGCCTCGGTCATGATCTTGAGCTCGAGCCCCTGGATCTTGATGTCCATCTGGATGGACGTGATCCCGGTCTTGGTCCCCGCGACCTTGAAGTCCATATCGCCGAGGGCATCCTCGGTGCCAAGGATGTCGGTGAGGATCGCGTACTTCTTCCCTTCCTTGATGAGCCCCATCGCCACACCCGCCACCGCGCCCTTGAGCGGGATACCGGCGTCGAAGCAGGAGAGTGAGCCGCCGCAGACCGATGCCATCGACGAAGAGCCGTTCGATTCGAGCACATCGGAGACGATGCGGATCGTGTAGGGGAACTCCTCGAATGCCGGGAGCACCGCCTGGAGTGCCCGCTCGGCGAGGTTGCCGTGGCCGATCTCGCGACGGCTCGTGCCGCGCATCGGGCGCACTTCACCCGTGGAGAAGGGTGGGAAGTTGTAGTGCAGCATGAACGACTTCGTGGTCTCCTTCGAGTCGTCGATGCTGTCCATCCGCTGGACGTCATTCGCCGTGCCGAGCGTCGCCGCCACGAGGGCCTGCGTCTGGCCGCGGGTGAAGAGCGCCGAACCGTGGGCCCTCGGGAGGAGGCCAGTGTCGATCGAGATCTCGCGCACCTCGGTCGGCTTGCGGCCGTCGACGCGGAGCCCGGTCTCGAGGAGCTGTCCGCGCAGCGCGTTGTATTCGAGGTCGCTGAGCACCATCCCGACGAAGGGGAGCTGCTCTGGCGTGAGCGTCGTCGCCATCTCGGCCTTCACCGCGTCCTTCACGGCGTCGACGGCCTGGATGCGGGTGTGCTTCTCCTTCTGGTTGATCGCGGCCTCGATCTTCGATTTCGCGGCCTTGGTCACCGTCTTGAGGACGTCATCGGGGGTCTCGGCCTTGACCCACGTCATCTTCTCGACCTTCACCTTCTTGAGGAGCTCTTCCTGCATCGCGATCAGCTCCTTGATGCCGCGCTGCGCGATCCCGAGCCCTTCGACCACATCCTCCTCCGAGACCTCGAGCGCGCCGCCCTCGACCATCATGATCGAGTCCTCGGAGCCGGCGACGACCATATCCATGTCGCTGAACGCCAGCGCCTGGAAGGTCGGGTTGAGGAGCCACTTGCTCTCGACCCGGCCGACGCGGACGCCGGCGATCGGGTGGGCGAAGGGGATCCGGCTGGCATTCAGCGCGAACGAGGTCGCAAGAAGGCCGAGCATGTCGGCGTCATTCTCCTGGTCGGCGGAGATGACGTAGATGAAGACCTGGACCTCGTTCTGGAACCCCTCGGGGAAGAGGGGCCGGATCGAGCGGTCGATGATCCGGCAGGAGAGGATCTCCTCATCGCGCGGACGTCCTTCGCGCTTGATGAAGCCGCCGGGGATCTTGCCCGCGGCGTACGTCTTCTCCTTGTACACGACGGTGAGCGGGAAGAAGGGCAGGTTGCTCTTCTTGTCGCTCACGGTGACGGCGGCGATCACCATGGTGTCGCCGAAGCGGACGACCGCGGAGCCGGCGGCCTGCTTGGCCATCCTCCCGGTCTCGAGGACGAGGGTGCGGCCAGCAAAGGTCCGCTCGATACGATGCATCATTCTGTTTTGTCTCTGATCTGTACACGAAGCGCGCGATCCGCGTCAGTGCGGTCGCGCGCTCGTGTGGGTGATGCGCTTCAGTAGCGCAGGCCGAGGTCGGCGATGATCTTGCGGTACCCCTCGACGTCGGTCCGCTGGAGGTACTTGAGGAGGCGCTTGCGCTTCCCGACCATCTTCAGGAGGCCTTGGCGGCCGTGATGGTCCTTCGCGTGGACGCGGAAGTGCTCGGTGAGGTAGTTGATGCGCTCGGTCAGCACCGAGACCTGCACCTGTGACGAGCCCGTGTCGGTCTCGTGCTGGCGATGTTTCTCGATCGCCGCCGTCTTGACGAACGCCATCCCTGATGTCCTTGCCTGCGCTCTGCAGTGCGTTTGAAATGCCGATTCTGTTGTAGCAAGAGAAGTTAGCCGGCTCCGGGCCTCGTGTAAAGTCCCGCCCCACGCGAACTTCGGCTCTCCCTGGTCACCCCCCGAAGAACCCCATCAGCAGGCGTTTCAAGTCGTTGAAGGTGACCGTGAGGAAGAGCAGCCCGATCGTCGCCAGACCCAGCCGCGCGTACCACTCCCGGACCATCGGCGGGAAGGGCCGTCGCCAGATGGACTCCGCCACTTGCAGAACGATCTGCCCCCCGTCCAAGAGGGGGATCGGCAGCAGGTTCAGGATCGCCAGATTGATGCTGAGCAGCGCGATCAAACCCCAGAGCGCGAACGCCCCTTCCTGGGCCGCCGCGATGCTCGCCCGCGCGATCTCGACCGGTCCCCCCAGCTGCGTGATCGAGACTTCGCCGCTGAAGAGGTTCTTGAGGATGCCCAGCACGACGTCGGCCATCTGCCACGTCGCATTCCACCCGCCGACGAATGCCTGCCCGATCGTGACCGGCTCACCCACCGGCGAGACGGCGCCCGCCATCACACCGATCCGTCCGACCTGCTGCGTCTCCCCCGTGGTCGCCTGGACCTCCTGCAACTCCGGCGTGATGACGAGCTCGATCGGCGCCCCTCCACGCATCACGGTGAAGGTCAGCGGTCGGCCGGCCGAGCCGGAGACCGTCCGGAACACCTCGTCCCAACGAGTGATCGGCGTCCCGTTGAGCGCGGTGACGCTGTCGCCGCGCAGCATGCCGGCGAGGGCCGCCGGCTTCCCGACGAGCACCGAGTCTGCCACCGGAAGCAGGTACCGGTTCCCACTGGCGGCTACCAGACCAGTCGACACGATGATCGCGAGGACGACGTTCATGAAGACGCCGGCGAGCATGATCACGAGTCGTTGGAAGAGGGACTTCGACTCGAACCACCGGTCCGCGGGGATCGGCTTGGGCCCATGCGGGATCATCGAGTGCTCATCCCAGTGCTTCGACCGTTCGGCCTCCGGCGACTCGGCGCCGCCTTCGAGCACCGACGCCGTTTCGTCCTCCTTGCTCGCCATCCGCACGTAGCCACCGATCGGCAGCCAGGAGAGCGCGTACTCCGTTTCCCCGCGACGGAAGCTCCAGAGTGGCGAGCCCCAACCGAGGGAGAAGCGCGGCGCATAGACGCCGGCCCACTTCGCAGCGAGGAAATGCCCGAGTTCGTGAACGAAGATCACGATCCCGAGGACGAGGATCCACGCGAGCCAACTCAGCATCAGCGGAACTCCTGCACCAAGGCACGCGCCGCGGCATCGGCCGCGAGCAAGGATGGTAAGTCTTCAGCGGGACGATCAGCGAGGCGATCGAGCGCCGCCCCGACTGCGGCCGCGATCCCACCGAAGGGTAGCGTGCCTTCGAGGAACCGCGCGACCGCCACTTCGTTCGCGGCGTTGAAGACAGCCGGGGCCGCCCCCGCCCGCCGTCCAGCGGCGACGCCGAGTCCGAGCATCGGGAACGACTCGTGTCGGACCTTCTCGAACGTGAGGGGGCTCGACGCGACCGGATCGAACGAGGGTACCCCGGCATCGGCGATCCGGTCCGGATAGCCGAGCGCGAAGAGCACCGGCAGTTCCATCGACGGCACGCCGACCTGCGCGATCACGCTCCCGTCCTCGAACTCGATCATCGAGTGCACGATGCTCTGGGGATGCACCACCACCTCGATCCGATCATAGGGCACGCCGAAGAGCACGTGCGCCTCGATCACTTCCAGCGCCTTGTTGGCGAGGGTCGCGCTGTCGACGGTGATCTTGCGCCCCATCGACCAGGTCGGATGCCTGAGTGCGTCCTCGCGCGTGGCCGCCGCGAGTCGCGTCGCGTCCCAGGTGCGGAAGGGACCGCCCGACGCGGTGATGATGAGGCGCCTGACGCCCGCGATCGGAAGGAGTCCTTCCCCCGGCCCACCGACCCGCCCGGCGGCGCATTGGAGCAGCGCCGAGTGTTCGGAGTCCACCGGGATCACCTCGCCGCCTCCCTCCCGGGTCGCGCGCGCCACGAGCGCCCCGCCGACGACGAGCGACTCCTTGTTCGCGAGTGCCACGCGCTTCCCCGCCCTCACCGCGGCGAGCGTTGCCTCGAGTCCCGCCGCGCCGACGACCGCGTTGAGGACGATCGCGGCGTCGGCCGTGCGCGCCGCCTCGACGAGACACTCCCGACCGACCCGCCACTCCTTCGGGACCGCGACACCGGCTGCATCGACGAGGCCCACCCGCGCGCCCGGCCAAGCCGACGCGGCCGAGGCGAGCCCCTCACGGTTGCCGTTGGCCGTCATCGCGACGACAGCGAATCGCTCGCGATGCCGGTCGATCACTCGCAGCGCCGTCCGGCCGATCGAGCCCGTCGCCCCGAGGAGCGCGACGCCCCGCGCGGCGCTCACGCGCCCACCGTCAGCAGTGACTCGAGCAGCGCGAACGCGAGTGGGAAGGTGAAGAGGAGTGCGTCGAGCCGGTCGAGCACGCCGCCGTGGCCGGGGATCAGCGCCGAACTGTCCTTCACGCCGGCCTGCCGCTTCAACATCGATTCGGCGAGATCACCGACCTGCGCCGCCACGCTGATCGCGACGCCGAAGAGGATCGTGCTCCCGATGGTCATCCCGAGCGAGGCGTAAGGAAGGAGGACGAAATTCACATAGAGTGCCGCGACGGTGACCGTCGTGAGCAGTCCGCCGACCGCGCCGGCCACCGTCTTCCCCGGGCTCACGCTCGGCATCAGCTTCCGCCGGCCGAGCGACCGCCCGATGAAGTAGGCGCCGATATCGCTCATCCAGGTGAGGATGAGGGGCAAGGCGACGAGCAGCGTCCCCTCGAGGTCGGAGATCGTGAAGCGGCTGTGACGGATGACGTAGGCGAATGAGAGCAGCCCGCCGGTGTACCAGGCGCCGAAGAGCGTCGCGCCGACCGACCGCACCGGGGCCCCCGCCGCGCCGAATCGCACCAGCGCCTGCGTGAGGAGGAGCGGCACGAGGAGGGCGACCATCCAGAGCGTCGGCGCGATCGCGCGAGTCGCGGTGAAGTGCACGATCAGCGGGAGCGCCGCCGCGAGGACGATCGTCCACCCGCCGAGCGGAGGCGCCCCGCTGGCGGTCGAGAGCCGATTGAACTCCCACGCGCCGAGTCCGGCGGCGACCGCGAGCAGCAGCGCCAGCGGCAGGCGTCCAAGCCATATGAGGGCGAGCGCGATGGGGATCGCGACCACCGCGAAGAGCACGCGTTTGGTCAACTCCGACACGGCGGAGCGCCTCAGGCCGGGACGCGGCCGAAGCGGCGGTCCCGACTCTGGTATTCGAGGATCCCCTCGTAGAGGCTCGACCGATCGAAATCGGGCCAGAGCACGGGCGAGATCACCAGCTCGGTGTACGCGAGCTGCCAGAGCAGGAAGTTCGAGAGCCGCTGTTCACCCGAGGTGCGGATCAGCAGGTCGGGGTCGGGGCAGTCCGCAGTGTACAGGCGGTCGGCGAATGCGGCTTCGTCCACCTGCTCCGGCGCCAGCGTCCCCGCCGCCACCTCGTCGGCGATCCGGCGCGCGACCCGCACGAGCTCGGCCCGCGAGCCGTAGGAGATGAAGAGGTTCAATGTGAGCCGGGTCTGGTGCGCCGTCTGGGCGACGACCCGATCGACCGCCGCGCGCGCCGGCGGCGTGAGCCGATCGAGGTCGCCGAGCACGCGCACCCGTACGCCCTGCCCCTCGAGCTCCGCCGCTTCCTTCTGGATGTATTCCTCGAGCAGCGACATCAGCGCCTTGATCTCGACCGCGGGCCGCTGCCAGTTCTCCTGCGAGAAAGCGAAGAGGGAGAGCACCTCGATCCCCGCGGCGATCGCGCCCTCCACGACCTCGCGCACCGACTTCATCCCGCTGCGGTGACCGAGGGGGCGCGGCAGCATCCGCTCCCGCGCCCAGCGTCCATTGCCGTCCATGATGATGGCGACGTGGCGCGGGATGGCGCCGTGCACCTGGATCCGGGCGAGGAGGTCGGCAGCGCTCACTTCACACTTCCATCAACTCGGCTTCCTTGGACTTCATCAGGGCGTCGATCTTCGCGATCTCCTCGTCGTGCAGCTTCTGGAGATCCTTCTCGGCGTGCTTGACCTCGTCCTCGGAGACACCGTCGAGTTTCTTGAGGAGGTCGCGGGCGTGCGTCCGCGCATGGCGGACCGCGATGCGCCCATCCTCGGCGTACTTGTGCACCATCTTCGCGAGTTCCTTGCGGCGCTGCTCGTTCATCGAGGGCAGCGGCACGCGGATGATCGCGCCCTGGGCCGCCGGGTCGAGCCCGAGGTTCGATTCGCGGATCGCCTTCTCGACGGCCTTCACCTGGCCCTTGTCGAACGGCGTCACGACGAGGAGGCGCGGCTCCGGCGCCGAGACGGTGGCGACCTGGTTCATCGCCATCAGCTGCCCATACATCTCCACCCGCACGGTGTCGAGCATCGACGGTGAGGCCTTCCCCGAGCGTACGGAGGCGAACTCGCGCTTAGCCGCCTCGACGCCCTTCTCCATCGACGTCTTGCACTCCTTCAGGATCTCTTGGGTCTTCATGAGACGAGGGTCCCCACGGATTCGCCGTGCAACGCGCGTCCCACGATGCCCGGCTCATGGATGTTGAGGACGATCAGCGGCAGGGAGTTCTCCTTGCAGAGCGTGATCGCCGTCTGGTCCATCACGCCCAGCTCCCCGGCCATCACGTCACGGTACGAGATCCGCTCGTAACGGCTCGCCTTTGGATCCTGCTTCGGATCCGCCGAATAGACGCCGTCGACGCTGGTCGCCTTGATGATCACGTTCGCTTCCATCTGGATCGCCCGCAGGACGGCGGCGGTGTCGGTCGAGAAGTAGGGATTCCCCGTTCCCGCCGCGAAGACCACGCAGCGCCCCTTCTCGAGGTGCCGGATGGCGCGCCGCCGGATGTACGGCTCGGCGACCTCCTCCATCCGGATCGCCGTCATCACGCGGGTGTCGAGCCCCTCGCGCTCCAGCACATCCTGGAACGCGATCGCGTTGATCACGGTGCCGAGCATCCCCATATAGTCGGCCGCGACGCGGCTCATCCCCATCTTCGAGATCTGCGATCCGCGGACGATGTTGCCGCCGCCGATCACCATCCCGACCTGCGCGCCGAGATCGTTGATCGCCTTGACCTGGCGCGCGAACTCGCGGATGACCTCGAAGTCGAACCCGAATCCCTTCTCCCCGGCGAGGGCTTCGCCGGAGAGCTTGAGCAGGACCCGCGGATACGTCAACGTCATCCGCTCGGCGGCGCTCAGGACTCGCCCATCTTGAAGCGCACGAAGCGCTTCACCGCGAGCGGCGCGCCGGCGTCCTTCGCCGTCGCCTTCACGAGCTCGCCGACGGTCTGCTTGTCGTCGCGCACCCAGGGCTGGCCGAGCAGCGTGACCTCGCCGAAGAGCTTGGCGATGCGGCCCTCGACCATCTTCTGCGCGATCGCCTCGGGCTTGCCGCTCTCGAGGGCCTGCGAGATGAAGATCGCGCGCTCGCGCTCGATGTAC
>JANNKK010000151.1:0-19050 GCA_031396245.1 Gemmatimonadaceae bacterium | reverse complement strand
CGATCACCGGCAAGGGACGGATCAGCACCGCATCTACCGGCGTGTCCACGATCCGCTCGCGGAAGCGCACCAGGAGCAGGGCGTTCAGCGAGTCGGCCGTCAGGCCGCCGACCGAGAGTCGTCCGAGCGCGGGGAAGGTGGCGGTGCCGTCGTTCTGGACGAAGACCTCCCCCGAGAGCTCGGGTTCGCGCCAGACACGCACGCGGATCTGGTCCCCGGGCTGGGTGGTCCAGGGTCGCATCTGATCCTGCGGGATCGGAGCGACGTTGGGCGGGGTCGCGCGGCTGCACGCCGCCGCGAGGAGCAGGGCGCCGGCGAACGCCCGGGCAGGTCGAGGGGAGCGCATCAGAGTGAATACGATTGAGCGAGAGAGTTGAAACAGACGGAAGGATGGAGTCCGCATCAGTACGCCCCGCGCATCGAGACCACCGCTGGGACGGTGCGCAGCAGGATCAGGAAGTCCCGCCACACGGTCCAGCCTCGGATGTAGGCGGCCTCGAGCCGGACCACCGACTCGAAATCGGTGATCGTGTTCCGCCCGCTCACCTGCCACGGGCCGGTGATGCCGGGAAGGACCTCGAACCGCACGAAGTGGTGCGGCCGGTACCGGGCGACCTCGCTCGGCAGCGCCGGACGCGGACCGACGAGCGACATCTCGCCGCGCAACACGTTGAGCAGCTGCGGCAGCTCGTCGAGACTCGACCGGCGGAGAATACGCCCCACGCCGGTGAGCCGCGGATCGCCGCGCATCTTGAAGAGCGGTGCCTCGGCGTACTCGTTCCCCTCTTGCAACGCCTTGAGTTGTGCCTCGGCGTCCGCGACCATCGTCCGGAACTTGAACACCGTGAATGGGTCGCCGCCGAGGCCGACACGCGTCTGCCTGAAGAGCACCGGTCCACGCGAGTTCACCCGGATCGCGATGGCGATGAGGAGGAGCAACGGGGCGCCGATCGTGAGGCCGAGCAGTGCACCAGTGACGTCCACCACGCGCTTGAGCACCAGCTGCACGCCGACGAGTGCCGGACGGCTGAGCAGGGCGAGCGGCTCGGCGCGGCGGAGCAGGAAGCTGGGTTCGTCCAGGCGCTGGAAAGCGCGTCGGCGCGTCGCGAACACGCGGCAGCCGGCACTCGAGGCGGCGATCATCAGGCTCTGCAACGCCGCATCCTCGAGCGCTCCGACCAGCACGATCGCGTCGGCCCCCGCCTCGGAGAGCGCGTCATAGAGCTGTCCCGGCCCCGTCTGCGTATCGCTCGGCCAGTCGGCGCTCAGGGCGAAGAAGGCCGGCGGCAAGGCGTCATCCTCGGCGTCTGCGAGTCGGCGGAGCCAATCCTCGCGAATGCCGGCGATGATCGCCTCCGGCCCGACGATCAGGGTGCGGGCGGGCTCGAGCCCGCGCGGATCGAGCGTACGAAGTGCCTGCGTCAATGCGCGCCGCTGCAGCACGAGCGCCGCCCAGAGTACCAACAGCACGACCCCGAGCGCGCCGCCGCGCGGGACCAGATGTGCGGTCCAGATCTCCGTCCATCGCGGCAGGGCGAGACCGAGCAATAGCGCCGCGATGATCCGGCCGCTGTGGAACTCGCGCTCGGTGTAGGAGTAGCTGCGCGTCGCGATGAGACAGAAGACGAGCGCGCTCAGGCGGCGCACCAGCGGGACCGGTTCCGCCGGGAGGAGGAATCGCAGGAACTGCGCGCCGTCGGGGCCGAGCCACTCGCCGATCGCGTTGATCGGCAGGAGGGCGAGCAGCGAGAACGCCGCTGCCAGAGTGATGAAGTCCGCCGCGAGGACCATTGCCCCGTAGGCGACTTCGCGCCAGAATCGACGACGCTGTAGGCGCACCGCCCGATGGCGTGCGCCGAGTTTCGAGATGTGTGACTGACGTTCGATCGGTGGGGCGGCGGTCATTCCGTCCGGAAGCTAAGACGTAGTATCCTAGGTCACTGGATATTTTTAGTCCAGTGTTTACCTTCTTCCCTGTGGCTCGTCGCCGGTGCGACTTCACTCGAACGGACGATCGTGCACAACCCCCTGAAGCCGGCGGAGTTCGGTCGGACCGATCAGCCACATCAGCCCCCCGGCGACTCCTCTCGGCACCGGGTCCCGGCATCGGCCGCCGAAGTAGAGCGGCTCCGTAACATCCTGACGCAAGCCGTCGCGAAGCACGCGACCGACCTGCACATCCGCGCCGGTGATGTGGTGTATGCGCGCGTCGAGGGAGAACTCGTTCCGCTCGACACCTCGGTGCTCACTGCCACGAACACCTACGAGATGACGTCGCATATCCTCGCGACGTCTCAGGGCGCGCCCGAGATCGAGAGCGTCTCCGACTACTCGGGCCCGTGGAGCGCTCCCGGGATCGGCCGCTTCCGGATCAGCCTGCTCCGGCAGCGTTCGAGCTTCATGATCGTGCTTCGCGTCATCCCCGACGTGCTGCCGACGATCGAATCCCTCGACCTTCCTCCCGCGCTCACCTCGATCGCGAGCTCCGATTTCGGATTGATCCTCGTCGCCGGGATCCCCGGATCGGGCCGGGCCAGCACCGTCGCGGCGATCGTCAATCACCTCAACACGACGAGCACCCGGCGGCGGCACATCGTCTCGGTCGAGGCAGCGATCCGCTACCTCCACCGCAATCACCTCTGCGCGATCACCCAGCGCGAGGTCGGGATCGACACCGCGACCTACCTCTCCGGCGTGCGCGCGGCGCTCGAGCAGGACGCCGACGTCCTCGTGATCGGGGACCTCGACACGCCCGAACTGGTGGACTTCGCGGTGCGCGCCGCCGAGCAGGGGCGCCTCGTGATCGCGAAGGTCAAGGCCGGCGACACCACGACCGCGATGCGCGCGCTGCTCGCGACCTTCGCGACCGAACGGCTCGACGCCGCCCGCCTCCAACTCACCGATCTCCTGCGTGGCATCATCGCGCAGCGGCTCCTCCCGCGCGCCGACACGCGCGGCCGCATCATCGCCGCCGAACTCCTCCTGATGACGCCCGGGGTGCGCGACGTCCTCACCGACGCCGGCCGGCTCGGCGAGCTGCGGCAGGCGCTCTCCGAGGGACGGGCGCAGTACGGCACGCAGACCTTTGACCAGCACCTCGCGGACCGCGTGATCGCCGGCCAGGTCTCGTTCGAGATCGCGGTCACCCTGGCGACGAACTCGCTCGACTTCGAGCTCCAACTCCGCGGCCTGAAGCGCTGACGCGGGCGGTGCTCAGCGCCGGCCGAAGAGCCGCGACCAGAACGAGGGCGCCGGTCTCGACTCCACGAGCTGTACCGGGAGCGGCGCCTCGCCACTCAGGATCCGGCCCGGATTCTCAACGGTCAGCCTCCGTGCCTGCGCCTCGGCACCCACCTCGGTGAGCCACTGCACCGCGCGGGCCGTCGCCGGCTCCCCGCGAGCGTGGTGGTCGCTCGCGAGGTAGTCCACCCAGCCCTGCGCGAGCAGGAGTCGCGCGATGCTCGCCGCGCGCTCGCCGTGCTGCCCGAGCAACGAACCGGCGTTCACCTGCAAGTGGGCGCCCGCCGCTCGGCAACGGGCGAGCGCCGTGAAGCGCGCGTCGTGATTCCGATAGCGCTCAGGGTGAGCGATGATCGGCCGCCATCCCTGCTGCCGGAGATTGTGCAGCGCCCACTCGCAGTTCGGCGGGAGCTGCATCGACGGGAACTCGCAGAGGACGAAGGGACCGCCGGCGAGTCTGAGCCGCGGATCGCTCAGGTCGGGATCGGGAACGTCGAGCATCAGCTCCACGCCGCGGGCGATCGCCGGAAGGCCAGGTGTCGCCGCGTGCGCCTCCTGCAGATGCGCCCAGCCGGCGTCGAACTCGGCCAGCCGCTTGGCCAGCGCCGCAGGCGACTTGGTCAGCGTGCCATCGAAGTGCGGTGTCGTGATGCACGTCGTCGCGCCTTGCAGCGCGAAGGACCGCAGTGCCGCTATGGCTTGCACGAGGTCGGCGGCGCCATCGTCGACCGCCGGGATCAGGTGACTATGGAAGTCGACGATCCCCACGTTCAGCCACCGCGCTCGGCGCGGAATCGGGCGACCGTCGCGGCGAGGCCGACGTCGAACGCCGTCCGCGCGCGGAACCCGAACGCCGCCGACGCACGCGAGGTGTCGAGGCCGCGGCGTGGTTGGCCGTTCGGCTTGCTCCGGTCCCAGCTGATGCGCCCGGTGTAGCCGACCGCCTTCGCGATCCGCGGCGCGAGATCGCGGATCGCGATCTCCTGTCCGCTGCCGAGGTTCACCGGGTCGGCGCCGTCATAGCGTTCCGTCGCGAGCACGATCCCCTCCGCCGCATCCTCGACGTAGAGGAACTCGCGCGTCGGCGATCCGTCACCCCAGATCACGACCTCATCCGCTCCCGCCACGCGCGCCTCTTCCATCCGGCGGATGAGCGCCGGGATAACATGCGACGTCTCCGGGTCGAAGTTGTCGCCGGGACCGTACAGGTTGACCGGAAGGAGATGGATCGCGTTGAAGCCGTACTCCTGTCGATACGCCTGCGATTGGACGAGCAGCATCTTCTTCGCGAGCCCGTATGGCGCGTTGGTCTCCTCGGGATAGCCGTTCCAGAGGTCCTCCTCGCGGAACGGCACCGGCGTCACCTTCGGGTAGGCACAGATCGTCCCGATGCCGACGAACTTCCGCACGCCGTGGAGTCGCGACTGCTCCAGCGTCTCGACCCCCATCACGAGGTTGTCGTAGAAGAACTTCCCGGGATGCGCGCGGTTGGCGCCGATGCCCCCCACCACCGCGGCGAGGTGCACGACCAGATCGGGACGCAGCGCGTCGAAGCACCGGATCACCTGGCTCTTCTCGCGCAGGTCGTACTCGGCCGAGCGCGGCGCGTACACCTCGGCGCAGCCCCGCGCGCCCAGCGAGGCCACCACACGGCGCCCGAGGAACCCCGAGCCTCCGGTCACAAGCGCACGCGTCCCCCGCAGGTCCATTCGAGGAAGTTAGGGGCCGTGGACCGTGCTAGGCGAGTCCGAGCACCGCGCGAAGCGCCGACTCGAGTGTCGGGTGCGCGAACGCGAATCCTGACGTCTCGAGTGCCGACGCCCGCACGCGTTGGCTCGCAAGGGCCGTCCCCGCGATCATCTCGCCGAAGAGGAGTCTCAACGCGAAGGCTGGCGCCGGAACGAGCGCGGGACGATGGAGCACCCGCCCGAGTGTCGCGGCAAAGGTCGCGTTGGTCACCGGCTCGGGTCCCACCACGTTCATCGGGCCGGTGATCGAAAGCGTCCGGATCGCGTGCCCGATCGCCGCGACCGTGTCGGGGAGGGAGATCCAGCTCATCCATTGCGCCCCACCACCCATCGGACCGCCGGCTCCGAGTCGGAATGGCGTCAGCATCTTCGCGAGCGCGCCTCCCTGTGGGTCGAGCACGATCCCGATCCGCGGATGCACCACGCGCACCCCGGCGGCGCGCGCCGGCTCAGCCGCGGCCTCCCACGCGCGAGCGGTCGTCCCGAGGAAATCGTCACCGAGTGTGCTCCGTTCATCGAGCCATTCGTCGCCGCGGCTGCCATAGATCCCGACCGCCGAGCCCGAGACGAGCACCGCGGGTCGCGGGGAGAGACTCGCACAGGTCCGAGCGATGAGTCCGGTCCCGCGAACGCGACTCTCGCGGATCTCCCGGCGAGCGGCAGCGGTCCACCGCTGGGCCACCGTCGCGCCCGCGAGATGGACGACGGCGTCGACGCCAGCGAGTCCACCCGCGTCGATGGTACCGGCCCCGGGGTCCCACCGCACGTCGCTCTCCGGGCCGCGTCCGATCCTGATCACCCGATGCCCCGACGCGGTCAGCGCTCCGGCGAGCGCGGTTCCGATGAACCCGCTCGCTCCCGTGATCGCGACGCGCGTGGCGGCCGGGTTCATTGCGGCGGATCGTCGACGCGGCGCCAGAGATACCAGGACGCGACGGTGCGATAGGGCGCCCACGACGCGCCGACCTTCGCGACGCGCTCGGGCGTCGGGAGCTTCCGGAATCCGTAGAGCAGCTGCACCGCCTTCTGGACCCCGAGGTCGGTCGCCGGGAGCACGTCGGGCCGCCCGAGCCGGAACATCAGGAACATCTGCGCGGTCCAGGTGCCGATCCCGCGGATCGACGTGAGCGTCTCGATCACCTCGCCGTCCTCCATCGCGTCGAGCCGCTCGAGCGGGCGCGAGCGCTGGCCGGCGTGGAGCGCGAGGTCCTTGAGATACTCCGCCTTCCGCTCCGAGAGTCCGACCTTCCGCAGCTTCGGCGTCGGCGCCTTCACCAGCTCGCCGGGACTCGGCGCACGCCCACCGAAGAGGTCGATCAGGCGCCCGTGGATGGTCGCCGCGGCCTTCCCGGAGAGTTGTTGGTAGACGATCGCTCGCGCGATGTGCTCGAAGTGCGAGCCCTCGCGATCCCGGCGCAGGCCGCAGGGACCGGCCTTCGCGATCCACGCGCTGAGGACCGGATCGGCGCCATTCAGATGGGAGATCGCTTTCGCGTGAGGAGTCGGCATCAGGCGTTCGTGAGGTTGAGGGCCTGCGAGGACGGAGTCGCGGCGGCGACGATGTCACTCGCCTCAGGACCGGCGACGAAGAGCAGCTCGGTGTTCCGCACGTGACTCACCTTGCCGACCCGTTTGCCGCGGAGATTGTGGATCCCGATGCGCGCCCCGACGTACCGTGGCGAGTCCACCGCGAGCAGCGCCACCTCGCCGAACCGCTCGGCGAGCAGTGCTCCGATCGCCGGCTCGGTGAAGAACCCCTCGTTCGAGAAGGAGAGAACGAGGTGACGCGCCCGCACGTGGAGCACCGTGTCGCGCAGCGCGTCCCACGCCGCCGCACGGACATTGAAGGGACTCTTCGTCGTGCGACAGTCCTCGCGCTTGCGAGCGACACCGTAGGCCGCCGGCGCATCGCCGCGCACGAGCGTCTCCCAGATGTGGTAGTTGGAGAAATAGGAATGCTGGTTGTACGGCGGATCGAGGTACGCGACGTCGTACTCCTCCGCGCGGCGGACGCAGTCACGGGCGTCCTCGCAAAGGGCGCGTCCCTCGCCGGCGAGCAGCGCGGGGAGACGCAGCGCGAGCGGGCGATGGCTCCGCGGCGCCCACGACTTGAGGTAGGCCATCTGAAGGCCGGTCGTGGAGTCGACGCGATCCGCCGCCTCGAGCAGCGCCGCGAGGAGGATCGCACGTTCCGTCGCCGTCGCCTCCACCCGGTCGATCCCAGCGCGGATCGCATCGACACGCGCCCCATTCTCGGGCTGGAAGTAGCGGGCCTCCTCACAGAAGGTGCGCGTGAAGTAGCCGCGGACGCCTGGCAGCGCGTTCAGTTCCTCGATCAGCGCGCGCAGCCGCAACTCGTCGACCTCCCGCGCGTCGGTCGCGATGTAGGCCTCGGCGAGGACCCCGCTGTAACGGGCGAGGTCGTTGGCCGTCACCTGGAACCCGGCCGCCTTCAGCCCCTGCGCGACCCGCGTCGTCCCGGTGAAGAGGTCGAGTGCGGTGCGTGCCCCGGGGATCGCGCCGACGAGCGACACGATCCGCGGCACGAGTCGCCGCTTGGAGCCGATGTACTTGATCACCAGCGCGAAACCTAGGGAGCACGCTCGGGCGCGACCAGCCGCGCGGTGGGCGAGCGGAGTAGTTTCCGGATATGCGGATCACCAAGATCGGCGTTGTCGGAGCCGGCGCGATGGGCGCCGGGATCGCCGCGCTCGCCGCCTCAGCCGGCCTTCCGGTCGTCCTCCTCGACATCCCCGGCAGCGAGGATCCTTCGTCGCCCGATCGGTCGCGACCGGCCCGCGATGGCCTCGACCGCGCGCGCAAGCTGAAGCCCGCCGCCTTCCACGACCCGGGCGCGGCGTCGCGCATCATCACCGGCAACACCACCGATCATCTCGCGCTCCTCGCCGACTGTTCCTGGATCTGCGAGGCGATCATCGAGCAGCCAGCGCCGAAGCAGGAACTCTTCGCGAAGCTCGAGGCCCTCGCTCCCGGCGCGATCGTCACGTCGAACACCTCGGGGATCCCGATGGCGACGCTCCTCGAGGGGCGCAACGCCCGCTTCCGCCGGCAGTTCCTCGGCACGCACTACTTCAATCCGCCGCGGTACATGCACCTCCTCGAACTCATCCCCACGACCGAGACGGCGCCAGAGGTGCTCGCGACGATGCGCGAGTTCCAGCAGCGGATCCTCGGCAAGGGGATCGTGCTCGCGAAGGATGTGCCGGGATTCGTCGCCAACCGGCTCGGCGTGCACGGGATGGTCGTCGCCGGTCGGCTGATGATGAAGCACGACCTGACTATCCCTGAGGTGGACACGCTCACCGGCTCGCTCATCGGCCGCGCGAAGACCGCGACCTTCCGCACCGGGGATCTCTCGGGGCTCGACGTGCTGGTGCACGTGACGGCAGGACTCTCGCAGACGACCGGCGAGGACCTCGCGCTGGCACCATTCATCCACGAGTTGGTGAAACAGGGTCGACTCGGCGACAAGACCAAGGCCGGGTTCTACAAGAAGGAAGGCAAGACGGTCCTCGCACTCGACTGGAAGACGCTTGAGTACCGCGACATGGGGCGCTTCTCGACGCCGGAGTTCGAGCGCATCAGCGCGCTCCCGCCGGTCGAGCGGCTCGCGGCGATCATCGGACAGCCGCCCAGCAAGGACAGTAAGTACGTCGCGTTCCTCTCCGACCTCTTACTCGAGCAGTTCCACTACGCCTGCTCCCTCGCGTCCTCGCTCGCGTTCGACATCCCGTCGATCGACCGCGCGATGGAGTGGGGCTATGGCTGGGAACTCGGGCCCTTCCGTGCGATGGACGCCATGGGGCTGCGGAACGTCCGGCTCGCGATGAAGCACGCCGGACGAACGGTACCACCGCTCCTCGAGAACGCGGGGAACTCCTTCTACGAGGGTGAACGCGTGCTCGCGCTCGACAGTGGCGAGCGGCAATCGATCCCCTCGGTGCCCGGCCAGATCGTGCTCGCTTCATTGCGCACAGGCCGCACGCTCGCGGAGCACGCCGAGGCACGACTCCTCGACCTCGGCGACGGCGTCCTTTGCCTCGAGTTCTGCGGCAAGATGAACACGCTCGGCGCGGGCGTGATGGACCTCGCAGCCAAGTCACTCGACATCATCTCGACCGGGAAGTACGCCGGTCTCGTGATCGGCAACGACGATCCGCGCACCTTCACCGCCGGCGCGAACCTCGCCGGGGTGGGCGCCGTCGTGAAGTCGGGTGACTGGAAGGCCGTCGACGCGATGGTGCGCCGGTTCCAGGACACGGTGATGTCCTTCCGCTTCGCTCCCTTCCCCGTCGTCGCCGCGCCCTTCGGCCTGACCTTGGGCGGCGGAACCGAGATCTCGCTTCATTGCGATCGGATCCAGGCGCACGCCGAGCTCTACATGGGACTCGTCGAGGTCGGCGTCGGCCTGATCCCGGGCGGGGGTGGCACCAAAGAACTCGCGTTCCGCTTCACGAACGCACTCGCGCCCTACGAGGAGGCCGATCCCTTCGAGGGGATCAAGCGCGCCTTCAAGCTCATCGCCCTCGCGCAGACGAGCGCCTCGGCGCACGAGGCCCGCGCGATGGGCCTTCTGCGACCGGTCGCCGATCGCATCAGCATGAATCGGGATTCGCTCATCGCCGATGCGAAGATGCGGGTGCTCGACCTCGCACCCGATTACGTCGCGCCGACGCCGCGGCGGATGCTCTCACTCGGAAAGGCCGGCGTGGGGAACCTCGACTACGCGCTCTTCGCCTTCCGGGAAGCCGGTCAGGCCTCGGCGCACGATGTGCGGATCGGGCACGAGGTCGCGGTCGTGCTCTCGGGCGGGGACGGCCCGCCGCGCGAGGTGACCGAACAGGACCTCCTCGACCTCGAACGCGACGCTTTCCTGCGCCTCCTCGGTACGAAGGAGACGCAGGAACGGATCGCACATATGCTCACCACCGGCCAGCCCCTGCGGAACTGAGGGTCGGCATTCCGGAGAGGACGATGACCGACGAAGTCGTGATCGTGAGCGCGGTGCGCAGCGCCGTCGCGCGCGGCAAGAAGGACGGAGCGCTCGCCGCCCTGCATCCGGCGGATCTCTCGGCGACGGTGATGCGCGCGGTCGTCGATCGGGTGGGATTCGACAAGGCCCTCGTCGACGACGTGATCTGGGGTTGCGCGATGCCCGAGGCCGCGCAGGGGCTGAACCACGCGCGACTCGCGCTGCTCCGCGCCGGATTCCCGGTCGAGGTGAGCGGGATGACGGTGAATCGCTTCTGCTCCAGCGGTCTCCAGACCATCGCGCTCGGGGCCCAGGCGATCATCAGCGGGATGAACGACGTGGTGCTCGCCGGCGGCATCGAGATGATGAGTCAGGTGCCGATGTCCGGTTACCACACGCGGCTCCACCCGGAGATGGCCGAAGCCAGCATCGGGATGGGATTCACGGCCGAGCGCGTGGCGAAGAAGTGGGGGATCACGCGTGAGCGGCAGGATGCCTTCGCGCTCGGCTCGCAGCAGAAGGCATCCGCGGCGCTCGTGAGTGGCGTGTTCGCGCGCGAGGTCGTGCCGGTCCCGGTCGAGCGCGTCCGATGGGACGGGGCGACGAAGTCGAGCGAACGCGTTGAGTTCACGGTCGATGAACTGCCGCGCGCGAGCACGACGATCGAGGGACTCGCCAAGCTCCCGGCGGCATTCAGCGCGAAAGGGACCGTGACGGCGGGGAACGCCTCTCCCTATTCAGATGGTGCGGCGGCAGTGTTGCTGATGAAGCGGTCGCGGGCGCAGGAACTCGGCCTCAAGCCACTCGCGCGGTTCGTCACCTTTGCGACCGCGGGCGTCGATCCGGGGCTGATGGGGATCGGTCCGGTGAAGTCCGTGCCGAAGGCACTGGCCCGCGCCGGACTCCGGTTGGACGAGATGCGGATGATCGAGCTCAACGAGGCCTTCGCCGCGCAGTCGCTCGCGGTGATCGGCGAGCTGGGGATGGATCCGACGCGCGTCAACGTGAATGGCGGCGCGATCGCGCTGGGTCATCCGCTCGGAGCGACCGGGGCCAAACTCACCGTCCAGCTGATCCACGAGCTCGGCCGCCGCGGAGGAGGGCTGGGAATGGTGACGATGTGCATCGGTGGGGGGATGGGCGCGACAGGGATCCTTGACGTGGTCGCGGCCTAACGCGTTCGCGATGCAGGAGTTCGGCGTCCGCCTTCGTCTATCGCGTCACCGGGCGTAGTTCTTGCGCTCCTACATCGCGGACGAATCGCCCCACGGAGGCCATTGGTGACCGCGCTCACGCCCCAGCCCCTGCCATCCCGTTCGAGCGCGATGACGCGCGCCGCGAAGCTCGATGACCTCGAGGAGGAGATCCTTGCGCGGTCGCCGCGCCCAGGGGCACGCACGCACGTCTCGCTCACGGCCGCCCCGATGCGGAGCGACTTCCTCTCCGCCGTCCGCCTCGCCGGCAGCCGCGAGGATGTGCTCGATTTCGCCGCCGTACTCTTCGACGAGGTGCGCGGGATGCTCCGGCCCGATGGCTCGCTCCCGCTCCGCGTCCAGGCGATCGAGAGCGAGAGCAGTGAACACATCCAGCTCCTGCTGACCCGCGAGCTCTACGAGGCCTAGGCCTTCCCGATCGGCCGCTGCTCGGCAAGCGCGATGAGGTTCCGTTCGGGGTCGCGGCAGACGCAGATCCAGATCTCGTGCGTGGCGGTCTTGCCGACGAGGTGGGGCTCGTCATCGAACGGGACTCCGCGACCCTTGAGCGTCGTGTACGCCGCGGCGCAGTCGGGGACGTCGAAGTAGAGGATCGAGTTCGGGTGGTCGAACTCCGGGGCGCTCGGCTTGCTGAGCATCAGGCGCACGCCCGCCGCATCGAAGAACGCCATCCCGCTCATCTCGAACTGCAGCGGCAGCCCGAGCCCATCCCGATAGAAGGGCACTGCTTTCGCCACGTCGTGCTGGACCAGCGCGATCTGTTGGAGCTTCCCCAGCCGGATCCCCTCCACACGCGCCCCCTTGCGATATAGTTAGCTTTGCTAAATATTATCGGTGATGCCGAGTCGACGCGCAAGGGGGCAGGATCCCGCCGCCGAACCCCTCCATCGCCACGCCCTCCGCCTCCTCCGGCTCCTCAGGCGGGAGGACGAGGCGCTGGGCGTGAGCGCCGCGCGGCTGTCGGCGCTCTCGGTGCTCGTGTTCGGGGGGCCGATGTCATTGGGGGCGCTCGCCGAGGCGGAGCAGGTGAGCGCTCCGACGATGACACGACTCGCGCAGGAACTCGAGCGAGAGGGTTGGGCCCGCCGCGAGGTGGCTGACGCGGATGCGCGGCGCGTGCGGCTCAGCGCGACGCCGGCGGCGATGCGACTGCTGCGTCGCGGGCGTGACGGCCGCTTGGACGCGCTCTCTGCCGCGATCGACGCGCTCGCACCGGATGACCGGAAGGCGATCGGCGCCGCGCTCCCCGCACTCGACCGACTCGTGCAGGTACTGCAGCAGCGTGCGTCCGATGCGCGAGGGGATCTCCCCTCGCGCACCGGACGGCGCCGGCTCGACTAGGCGGCCTGCGCCGTCGCGGGAGCGGCCATCGCGACCGCCTCGGCCTCGATCTGCAGCTTCACCTCGTCCGAGACGACGACACCACCGAGCTCGAGCGCCTGGTTCCAGGTCAGGCCGAACGCTGAGCGCGAGAGCTTCCCGCTCACGGCGATCGAGGTCCGCGGGTTCCCCCACGGGTCCTTCACCGACGCGGCGATCTCGCCCGCCAGCGTGATCGGTTGCGTCACCCCGCGGATCGTGAGGTCACCCACGATGGTGAGGGCAGCGGGTGTTCCGGTGACCTTGGTCGAGCGGAAAGTGAGAGTCGGGTGCTTCTCGACCTCGAAGAAGTCGGCCGAACGCAGGTGGGCGTCGCGCTGGTCGTTGTTCGTCGAGAGGCTCGTGGCGTCGATCTCCATCGACAGCGAGGTCGGCAGGCCGTTCGCGTCGGTCTCGCCTGAGGCGGTGAAAGCGGTGAATCGTCCCCTGACGGTCGAGATGGCGAGATGCCGGACGGAGAACTCGACGAGGGAATGGGTGCTATCGATGAGCCAGTTCATTGGGGGAGGGATTCGGGTGGTGGTTCAGAGAGTTGTGTCGATGGGGCACCGAGAGATCTCTAACAGGTGAACATCTTACTAATGAGATAATAGGGCAAAAGGTTCCCGGCGTCAAGGCTCTCCTTCAGCCAACCGGTGGGCCCATCGCCTCGGCTTCGGTGCCGAGGGTCCGGAGCAGCTGCGTCACTTTCCGCTGGTCAGCGAGACCCAGGCCCGACAACGCCCGCCGGATCACCTCGGCGTGCCCAGGGAAGATCCGCGTCATCAGTGCCCTGCCATCGGGCGTCAGCGCCGCGTATCGCGCCCGCCGGTCGGTCTGGCAGGGTCGGCGCTCGACGAGACCCCGCTTGGTGAGCCGATCCACGAGGAAGGTCGTGCCGCCACTCGAGACCAGCACCCTCCGCTGGAGATCGCCGAGGAGCATCGGCCCGCCGTGGTGCAGCGCCTCGAGGATGCCGAACTCCGCGCTGGTCAGCCCCTGCCGTCCGATGTCGGTCTCGGCGTGAACGGCGATCGCCGCCATCGTCCGCGAGAGCACGACGAGGAGCTTCAGCGCGGTCGCCGTGGGTGGATCGGTCGGCGGGAGCGCGGGCGAGTCGGCTTCGCGGGCCATGGTGGTGCTCGTATTCGTTTTCATCTCATCGCTAAGATAACAAGTCGCGCCCACTTCGCAAACAGGACCCACAGAGCGACATTCCGTGATGCCGCGACCCGCACTGAATGGCTTGGCCTTCCTGCTCCTTGTCCCGGTCGGTCTCGCGGCACAGTCGCCGAAGCTGATCCCGATGCCCCGCGAGGTGGTGCACGCCTCCTCGCCGCACCGGTTCACCGCCTCGATCGCGTTCGCCCCGATCGCCGACGTGGCCGACCGGCTCGCCGCGGTCGAGTTCGCCGAAACGATGCAGGCCCGCGGCCTCCGCGCGCTCGCCCAGTCCTCGAGTGGCGCCTGGGTCGTCACGCTCCTCCGGCAGGGGAGTGACGCCGCCACGACCTTCCTGCGCGGGCATCAACTCGCCTTCGATAGCGCGATGGTCACCGAGGGCTACGTCCTCGTCACCGACGCGCGCGGCGCGACCGTCGTCGCCGCGAGCGATGCCGGCACCTTCTACGCCCTCCAGACACTCAAGCAGCTCTTCACCGGGGCGGGCGAGGGAGTGGCACTCACACCCGCGGTGATCCGCGACTGGCCGGCGATGCGGTGGCGCGGACTCCACGACGACCTCTCGCGCGGACCGGTCCCGACGCTCGAGTACCAGAAGCGCCAGATCCGCACCTTCGCCGCCTTCAAGATCAACGTCTATTCCCCGTACTTCGAGCACACGCTCGCCTTCCGGTCCAATCCCCTCATCGCCCCGCCGGGGGGCGCGATGAGTCGTGAGGATGTGCGGGACCTCGTCGGCTACGCCGCGCGATACCATGTGATGGTGATCCCCGAACAGCAGACCTTCGGACACCTCCACCACGCACTCAAGTACGAGCTCTACGCCCCGCTGGCCGAGACCGCGCACGGCCACGTGCTGGCGCCTGGCCAGCCCGGTTCGCTCGAACTGACCCGCGCGATCTTCGCCGAGGTCGATTCGATGTTCCCCGCCCCGTTCGTGCATCTGGGCGCCGACGAGACGTTCGAACTCGGGAAGGGGCAGACCAGAGCGCGCGTCGACTCGCTCAAGTACGGCCCGGTCTACACCGAGTACCTGCGCGACATCGAGCGTGCGCTGCGCCGTCCCGACAAGCGATTCCTCTTCTGGGGGGACATGGCGATCCGGGACACCGCACTCATCAAGACGCTGCCGAAGGACCTCATCGCGGTCGGCTGGGACTACTCCTCTCGTGAACGGTTCGATCGGTTGATCAAGCCCTTCCGCGACGCCGGGATGGAGACGTGGGTCGCGCCGGGCATCAACAACTGGAGCCGCGTCTGGCCGAACTTCGCGGTCGCGCTGCCGAACATCCAGGGCTTCGCGCGCGAAGGGCAGGCCGGCGGATCGACCGGACTGCTCAACACGACCTGGGACGACAATGGCGACGCGATCTTCGAGGAGACGTGGTACGGCGTCCTTTTCGGGGCCGCGGCTTCGTGGCAGCAGGGCGAGTCGAGCATCTCCGCCTTCCAGGACTCCTATGGGTTGCAGTTCCACGGGGACACCGCCGGTCACCTCGATGCCGCCCAGCGACACCTCGCGGCAGCACACGCACTGATCACCAGCACGCAGAGCGGGGACGCTTCGAGCTACCTCTTCTTCGTCGACCCCTTCACGTCCGAGGGCGTCCTCGACCTCGTCCGGCTCCGGCCGGTCCTCTCGGGCGTCCGCATCCAGGCCGAGTCGGCGCTGGTGCGCCTGGCCAGGGCGCGCGAGCAGCGGCATCTCCGCGAATCGTCGGCGCTCGACGCCATCGAGCTCGGCGCCAGGCGCGTCGACTGGCTGGCCGCGAAGTTCCAGTTCGCCGACGAGATCGTGATCGCATTCACGAAGGCGACCGACCCGACGCGCACCGACATCACGTGGCAGGACATGGCCGAGCTCTCGGGGATCAACGGCCGCCTGCAGGACATGCGCGACGGGTACGTGCTCACGCGCGAGCTCTTCGAGCGGTCCTGGCGCGCCGAGAACCGGCCCTATTGGCTGCAGAACAACCTCGCCCGCTACGATGTCGAGATTGCGACCTGGGTGCGGCGGATCAACCTGATGGACCAGGCGCGGCGACGCTTCGCCCGCGACCGGAAGCTGCCGTCGGCCGTCGAACTCGAGATCCCAGCCGCGCTGCTCCAGCCACCAACGACGGTACCCGTCGCGCCGAACGGTGGACGCCGACCAACGCGCCGAACGAGCGCGCCGTAGAATAGGAACGGCGTAGCACGGCACCGTTCCCACCCCAGCCCGAGTTCCATCATGAGATTCCACCGCTGTCTCTCGGCGTTCGTCGGCGCCGCGGCCTTGGCCGCGACCCCGGCCCTCGCGCAGACCATCGACCAAGCTGCCATCGACGGCCTTCGCTGGCGCCAGATAGGACCCGCGAACATGTCGGGCCGCATCGCCGACGTCGAAGGGATTCCCTGGCCCTCACGCACCTTCTTCGTGGCGGCGGCCGCGGGAGGCGTCTGGAAGACCACCAACAACGGCGTGACCTTCCGCCCCGTCTTCGACAACTACGGCGTCGCCTCGCTCGGCGACCTCGCGATCGCCCCGAGCGACACCAACACGATCTACCTCGGCACCGGCGAGCCGAACTCCCGGAACTCGATCTCCCCGGGCGGTGGCGTCTTCAAGTCCACCGACGGCGGCCTCACCTGGACCTTCATGGGCCTCAAGGAGACGGAACACGTCGGCCGCATCATCGTGCACCCGACGAACCCGAACGTCGCGTGGGTCGCCGCGCTCGGCGCCGCCTGGCGCACCAACCGTGAGCGCGGCCTCTACAAGACGACCGATGGCGGACGAACCTGGACCAACAAGAAGTTCATCAACGATTCGACCGGGTTCGTTGACGTCGACATCAGCCCGCGAGACCCGAACGTCCTCTTCGCGGCCAGCTACCAGCGGCTCCGTGGCCCCTACTTCCTGCGCTCCGGCGGAGCCGGATCTGCGCTCTGGAAGTCGACCGACGGCGGCGAGACCTGGACCGAGGTGAAGGGTGGTGGCTTCCCGGAGACGATGAAGGGCCGGATCGAGGTCGCGATCGCGCCCTCGAACGCCGACATCATGTACGCGATGGTCGAGGCCGACACCAATCCGAACCCGCGGCCGGCGACACGCGGCGCGGCGCAGGAACGGAAGAGCGGGCTCTTCCGCTCGTCCGACGGCGGCGCGACCTGGGAGCGCACTGCACCCGATAACGTGCGTCCGTTCTATTACTCGCAAGTGCGCGTACACCCGACGAATCCCGATCGCGTCTGGTTCTCGTCGACTCCGGTGAGAGTCTCCGACCAGGGAGGCCGCAACGCGCGCAACGCGACGATCGGCCTCCACGTCGACCATCACGCGCAGTGGATCGACCCGAAGGACCCGCAGCGGCACATCATGGGCAACGACGGCGGCATCGGCATCTCGAATGACGACGGCGGGAGTTACGTCTTCCCGAACACCTTCGCGATCGGGCAGTTCTACAACGTCTCGTTCGACATGGCGGTCCCCTACCGCGTCTGCGGCGGGCTGCAGGACAATGGGTCGTGGTGCGGCCCGAGCCGGCGGCGTCAGGGCGCGATCAACAACGCGATGTGGTTCAACGCTGGCGGCGGCGACGGGTTCGTGACGCAGCAGGACGCGACCGACCCCACCGTGATGTACAGCACGTCGCAGGGCGGCAACATGGGCCGCTACGACCTCGCGACCGGCCAGCGCACCGCGTTCATCAAACCGAACTTCCGCACGAAGTACATGCGCTGGGAGGACAGCATCATGGTCGTCCGCGGCGACACCGCCGTGGCCGAGGCGCCGGCCCTGCGCCGCACGATCGCCGAGCTTCGGGCGAAGCAGAAGGCCGACTCGGCGGGGGACGTGCTGCGCTGGAACTGGAACACGCCGTTCCATCTCTCGCCGCACAACCAGTCGGTCGTGTACATGGGCGCGAGCCGGGTGATGAAGAGTCTGAAGCGCGGCGACGCGATGTACGCGATCTCCCCCGACCTCTCATACGCCGACACGATGAAGATCCGCGTGTCGACGCGCACGACCGGTGGGATCACGATCGACGCGACCGGCGCCGAGACCTACGGCACGGTCGTCTCGCTCAACGAATCGCCGATCACGCCGGGCTACCTCTATGCCGGGACCGATGATGGACGGGTGTGGATGACGGCGAACGACGGCGGGGCGTGGACCGAACTCACGTCGCGGATCCAGGGCGTGCCGGCGAACACGTACGTGTCTCGGCTCGAACCTTCGCACTTCGACATCAACACCTTCTACGTCACCTACGACAACCATCGTCGTGGCGACTTCACGCCGTACGTGTACGTGACCAATGACGGTGGCGCGAGCTTCCGTTCGATCGCCGGCACCTTGCCGCGCGGTGGGGCGGACTTCGTCCACGTCATCCGCGAGGACGACAAGAACCGCGACCTCCTCTTCGTCGGCACCGATGTCGGCGCCTACGTCTCAGGGGACCGCGGCGCGAACTGGCAGAAGTTCATGACCGGGCTGCCGAATGTCCCGGTGCACGACCTCAAGATCCATCCGCGCGAGTCGGAGCTCATCGCCGGCACGCACGGGCGGGCGATCTGGATCGTCGACATCGCGCCGCTGCAGCAGATGACGAGCGCCGTTGCCGCGATGCCGGCGTACCTCTTCGCGCCGAAGGTGGCGTTCCAGTACGGAGAGCCGATCGTGATGGGTGGCTCGACCGGCAACCAGATGTTCCAGGCGCCAAGCCCGCCGTACGGCGCGGACCTCTGGCTCCGTCGCACGCGGGCAGGTGCCCCCGCGCGCCTTGTGATCCAGAACGCGAAGGGTGACACCGTGCAGACGGTCGTTGCCCCCGGTGCGGCTGGCCTGCACAAGGTCATGTGGAACTTCAGCGGACGCCCGGCGACGCGAGTGGCGCTCACCGGCGCTGCGCTGCGTGATTCGATCCTCAGCGCGCGCCGTCAGGTCGCCGCGCTCGACTCGATCGAGAAGGCGGGGACCTTCCCGAAGCCCGCGCTTGACCTGATCCGCCGGAATCTCTCGGGTGGTGTTCAGGGCACACAGGCCATGGCCGCCGCGTTCGGATTCGGCGGTGGTGGTGGTGGTGGCGGCGGTGGTGGCGGCGGTGGTGGCGGCGGAGCTGGCGGAGCTGGCGGAGCTGGCGGAGCTGGCGGCAACACTGCTGGCACGCTGCTCGAACTCGTGAACCTCGCCGGTGGTGCTTCGATGCCGTCCATCCCGATCGCCAACGTTTCGGAGTTCGCGTTCGACGACGGCGCCGACTGGATTGCATATGCGGTGAGCATCGCCGATCAGGTGGGCAACAGCGTGCAGCTGCGTCAGCTGTCCACG
>JANNKK010000090.1:0-4676 GCA_031396245.1 Gemmatimonadaceae bacterium | reverse complement strand
TGATCGACCGCGACTTGACGCGCGTTGCGCCGGAGACGATCCGTGACGCGAAAGTGCTGCTCACGCTCGTCGGTGGACGGGTCGTCTTCGAACGCTGAGTCGGCTCAGAGCGGTTCGAACCGCGCCTGGAAGAACCGCAGGTACTTGGGCTCGTAGATCATCCGCAGCCCGCGCGCCGACGCCCGCTGCTCGTGCACGGCCTTCACCGACTCGGCGACCACATCCATGTGCGCCTGGGTGTACACGCGGCGAGGGATCGTGAGACGCGTCAGCTCGAGCCTCGGCCGATTGTGGTCGCCCGTGGCGGCGTTGCGCCCCGCGCTCACGATGCCGCGCTCCATCGCTCGGATCCCGCTGTCGAGGTAGAGCTCGGCAGCCAACGTCTGCGCCGGGAACTGGTCCTGGGCGAGGTGCGGATAGAACCGCGATGCGTCGAGGAAGATCGCGTGACCTCCGATCGGCTCCATCATCGGGATCCCCCACTCCTCGAGCAACTGGCCGAGGTAGCGGACCTGCCCGATCCGCGACCGGATGTGGTCGTCCTGCACCGACTCGCCGATGCCGATCGCCATCGCCTCGAGGTCGCGGCCCGCGAGGCCCCCGTAGGTGTGCAACCCCTCGAAGACGATCACGAGATTCCGCAGCTCCTCGAACACGTCGTCGTCGTCCACCGCCACCCAACCGCCGATGTTGACGAGCGAGTCCTTCTTCGCGCTCATCCACGCGCCGTGCGTGTGGGAACAGAACTCCTTCAGGATCTCGGCCACTCGTTTGGTCGAATAGCCGGGCTCGCGCTCCTGGATGAAGAAGGCGTTCTCGACCGCGCGCGTCGCGTCGAGGTAGAGCTTCACGCCATGTCGGTCGCACCAGGCCCGCACCGCCTTTACGTTCGCCATCGAGACGGGCTGGCCACCAGCCATGTTCACGGTGGCGGCGAGGGAGATGTAGGCGATCTTCGCGGCGCCTTCACGTTCGACCAGCGCGTCGAGCTTCGCGAGGTCGACGTTTCCCTTGAAGTCGCCACGATGCTGTGCGTCGTGCGCTTCGTCCACGATCACGTCGACGAAAGTGCCACCCGCCATCTCTTGATGCAGGCGCGTCGTCGTGAAGTACATATTCCCCGGCACGAACTGTCCTGGCCTGATCCCGACGCGCGAGATCAGGTTCTCGGCGCCCCGCCCCTGATGCGTCGGCACGAGGTGGCGGTAGCCGTAGTACCGGTGCACCGCCTCCTCGAGGTGGTAGAAGTTCTCCGAGCCGGCGTACGCTTCGTCGCCGAGCATCATCCCGGCCCACTGCCGATCGCTCATCGCGTTCGTCCCGCTGTCGGTGAGCAGGTCGATGTAGACGTCGCGCGCCCGGAGCAGGAAGGTGATGTAGCCGGCGTCGGTGAGGGCGCGCTCGCGGGTCGGCCGGTCGGTGAGGTGGAGGGGTTCGACCATCTTGATCTTCCAGGGCTCGGCCCAGGAACGGCGGCCGAGTTGCTGGCCGAAGGTGCGGGGGGTGTCGGTCATGCCCGGAATCTCGGGAGGAGCGACCTTCTCATTCAGAGGAGAATTCCGGAGTGCGCGTAGGGAAAGCCCGGACTTCCGCGAGCCCGCAACGGCGGTTCACCACGAAGACACGAAGGACACGAGGGACTGCGACGGCTTTCACCACAAGGCACAGAGGGCCGAAGAGAACAGCAACAGACAGAACTGGGGGAACTGCGCGCCGCCGGCGACGAGTCGTTCCCCCCGTTCTTGTCGTTGCCCCTCTCTGTGCCTCTGTGGTGAATGCCGTGGTGGGCCTTCGTGTCCTTCGGCTCTTCGTGGTGAGCCGTTCTCGCGGGCGCCGATCTAGAACGCCGCGATCTCCCGATACGCGGCGACGAAGTCCGCCACCTGCGGCAGGATCTCGTCCTCGAGACTCGGCGCATATCCGACGAAGCAGTCGTTGCTCGCCACGCGTTTCACCGGCGCATCGAGCCACGCGAAGCAATCGTCCGCGACCCGCGCCGCGATCTCGGCCCCGTAGCCCCACGAGAGCGAGTCCTCGTAGGCCACGATCACGCGGCCCGTCTTCTTCGCCGACGCGTAGACCGCCTCCTGGTCCCAGGGCGAGAGGGTGCGCAGGTCGATCACCTCGACCGACAGACCCGACTCCTCCTCGACCTGCTTCGCGGCGACGTAGGCACGCTGTACCGTGGCGCCGTAGGTGACGAGCGTGATGTCGCTCCCCTCCTTCACGACCTTCGCCTTGCCGAAGGGGATCATGAAGTTCGGGCCCGGATACGCCGCCTTGTTGTAGGTCTGGCGGTAGAGGTGCTTGTGCTCGAGGAAGATCACCGGGTCCTCGCAGCGGATCGCGGTACGCAGGAGACCGTTGGCGTCGAGCGCGTTGCTCGGGCAGACGACCCGCAGGCCCGGGCAGTGCGTGAAGAGCGACGCGCCGGTCTGCGAGTGGTAGATCGCGCCACGGATGTAGCCGCCGTAGGTGGTGCGCACCACGACCGAGGAGGCGAAGGCGTTGTTCGACCGCCACCGCATCGTGGCCAGTTCGTCGCGGAGCTGCATGTAGGCGGGCCAGATGTAGTCGAAGAACTGGATCTCGACCACCGGCTTGAAGCCGCGGAGCGCCATCCCGATCGCGCGACCGACGATGTTCGCCTCGGCGAGCGGCGTGTTGTAGACGCGTGTGCCGCCGAACTCCTTCTGCAAGCCCCACGTCACCTTGAAGACCCCACCCTTCCCCTTGACCTTGCCGAGGTACTCCTCGCGCGAGACGTCGGCGACATCCTCGCCGAATACCACGATCCGCCCGTCCCGCCGCATCTCGTCCTTCATGCAGGCGTTGAGCAGGTCGACCATCGTCGTCGGTTCGCCGGTGGACTGCGGATCGTCCTCGGTGTCGAACTGCTCGCCGGTCGGGTCGACATCGGGGGAGTAGACCGCGAACATCGCCGTCGAGGGATCGGGCTGCGCCTGCGCGAGGGCGTCATCCGTCGCCGCGAGCACCTCGACGTCCACCGCTTCCTGGATCGACTTGATCTCGGCTTCGGTCGCGTAGCCCTCCTCGACCAGCCATTTGGGATAGGTCGTCACCGGATCTCGCGCCGCATCGGCGCTGCGCTCGGACTCCGGGCGATACATCACTTCGTCGTCGGACAGGGAGTGCGAGTAGGGACGGATCACCTTCGCGTGCACCAGTGCCGGCCCCTTCCGCTCGCGCGCATAGGCGACGGCCTTCTGCATCACCTCGTAGGAGGCGAGGAGATCGCACCCGTCGACCTCCTGGACGAAGAGTCCGGGGAACGACGACACGAGCTTAGAGATCGAGCCACCTGCCGTGCTCACTTCGACCGGCACCGAGATCGCGTAGCCGTTGTCCTCGACGAGGTAGACGACGGGGAGCTTGAGGTTGGATGCCGTGTTGAGGGACTCCCAGAACTCCCCTTCGGACGTCGTGCCGTCGCCGGTGGAGACGAAGACCACCTCGTCCTTCCCGAATCCCTCGGTGATGCCGAGCATCTTGGCGCGCAGTGACGCCTCAGCGGAGCCGGCGGCCTGGAGGAACTGCGTCCCCGTGGGTGAGGAGGTGGAGACGATGTTGAGTCGCTTGTGGCCCCAGTGCGAGGGCATCTGGCGGCCACCCGAGTTGGGGTCGATCGCCGCGCCGACTGCCGAGTAGAGCATTTCGGCCGGCGTCATCCCGAGCTGGAGGCAGAGGGCCCGGTCTCGATAGTACATGTAGAACCAGTCGTACGAGGCTTTGAAGACGAAGCCCGCGGCCGTGAGTACCGCTTCGTGGCCGGCGCCGGAGATCTGGAAGAAGATCTTGTTCTGCCGCTTGAGCTGGATCTCCTTGTCGTCGAGTCGGCGGGAGAGGAGCATCGTGCGGTAGGCCGCGACGAGCTGTTCCTTGGTCAGGCCGTGGGTGGCGCGACGCGCCGTGGCGGATGTGGCCATTCGGGGAAGGGCTTGGGGGACCGGGGCCGCGGAAGAGGCCCGCATCGCGTAAAGAAAGGTAGTCGGAACGGCGAGGGGCGGAACGAGCGAAGCCCCGCCGGCGTACACTTGGAGTCGGTCACCATCCGGATCCCACCAATGCGCCGTGCCGCAGTCGCGTTCTTCGCCACCCTCCTTGTCGCCGGCACCGCGCGCGCGCAGGAACCGCGGCCGAGCGTCGTCGTAGCCGACTCGACAGGCAAACGCATCGCTTTCGCGCTGATCCAGGTGAGCTCCGGGATCGCTCGCGCCGCCAACGACAGTGGTCGGCTCGCCATCGAGACCGCTCCCGGTGATTCGCTGAAGTTGACCGTGCGCCGGATGGGGTATGCCCCGTTCGACGGCATGGTCGCGCGCGACACGACGGAGAACGTCTACCGCGTGATCTTGTCCCCGCTCCCGCAAGCGCTGAAGCGCATCGCGATCACCGTGCCGCAGGACAACCGCCTCTTCCGCAACGGATTCTACGCACGCCACGAGGCCTCGCGGACGATCTCGACCCCCACGCGGTTCTTCACTCCGGAGGACCTCGACGCACGCCCGGTCGCGCGGACCTCGCAGATCCTCCAGGGGATCCCCTTCAAACAAATACGGCACGAAGCGGGCCAGGCGATCCTGCAGGGGCGTGGGCGCGGTTGGGGCCACCGGCTCGGCGCAGGCCCCCGACAACCAAGGATGGTAGGCGGGATA
>JANNKK010000070.1:0-12621 GCA_031396245.1 Gemmatimonadaceae bacterium | reverse complement strand
ACCTGGCCAAGCGCACGCTACTGACCTACCTCTTCGTGACCGACGAGGGGGGCCATCTCGTCGGCGTCGTCACGATGCGCGATCTCGTCGTCGCCGCCGACGATTCGCGGCTGCAGGACATCATGCTCAAGGAGGTCTTCGCGCTCTCGCCGACGATGCAGCTCGCCGACGCGATGCGACTCGTCGTCCATCGCCACTTCCCGGTCTATCCGGTGTGCGACCCGACGGGACTCCTGATCGGCCAGGTGCGCGGCAGTGCGATGTTCGAGGAGCAGGCGTTCGAGTTCAGCGCCCAGCCGGGCCGGATGGTCGGCGTGGCCGAGGAGGAGCGGCTGCTCACCCCATGGCCGCGCAGCCTGCGCTTCCGGCATCCCTGGCTCCAACTCAACCTCCTCACCGCATTCATCGCCGCGGCGGTGGTCGGGATCTTCCAGGAGACGCTCGACCAGATGGTGATCCTCGCGCTCTTCCTCCCGGTGCTCGCCGGCCAGTCGGGGAACACCGGCTGCCAGGCGCTCGCCGTGACGCTGCGCGGGATGACGCTCGGGGAACTCAGGGCGGGGACGGAGCGCACGCTGGTCGCGAAGGAAGCGCTGCTCGGGCTCCTCAATGGCGCCTTCGTCGGCCTCACGGCCGGCACCGGCATGTACATCGTTGCGCGGATGCAGGGGCAAGCGTCGCCAATCGCCCTCGGCGCGATCGTCGCGCTCGCGATGATCGGGAGTTGTGCGGTGAGCGGGATCAGCGGCGCCCTCATCCCGTTGACGCTGCGTCGATTCGGCCTCGACCCCGCGACCGCCTCGAGCATCTTCCTCACCACCGCGACCGACGTCTGCTCGATGGGGCTCTTCCTGGGACTCGCGACGATGCTGCTGGTCTGACGCGATGGGTCAGCGCACCACCGGCCGCACCCGCAGCACGCGCCCGTTGTCGTTGTCGGTCACGACGTACACAAACCCGTCGGGGCCCTGCTGCACGTCGCGGATCCGTTCCCGGAGATCACCCAGATACCGCTCCTCCTTCACCACGCGGCCGCCCCGCATCTCGAGTCGCACCAAGGCCCCCGGTGTCATCGATCCGATGAGGAAGCTCCCTTTCCAGCCGGGGATCGCATCGCCGGTGTACACGATCATCCCTGAGGGCGCGATCACCGGGTCCCAGTAGTAGACGGGCTGCTCCATCCCTTCCTTCGCCGTCCCGATGCCGATCTTCGCGCCGGAGTAGTCGCGCCCGTAGGTGATCACCGGCCATCCGTAGTTGAGGCCCTTCTCGGGATGATTGAGCTCGTCGCCACCGCGCGCCCCATGCTCGACGGTCCAGAGCTGGCCCGTCTCGGGATGCAACGTCGCCGCCTGACCGTTGCGATGTCCGTACGACCAGATCTCCGGCCGCGCGTCCGAGCGGCCGACGAAGGGATTGTCGGCGGGGATGCTCCCGTCAGGATTGATCCGGATGAACTTGCCCTGCCCCTGCGTGAGATCCTGTGCACGGTCGCGATAGTTCTGCCGGTCGCCCTGCGTGATGAAGAGCGTGCCATCGTTCGCGAAGACGAGCCGCGAGCCGAAGTGGCCGGCGCCGGCGAGCTTCGGCACCTGACGATAGATCACGGTCACGTTCTCCAGTCCGCTCGCGCCGAGCGTCCCACGCGCCACCGCAGTGCCGGCGCCGCCATCGCCGGACTCGGCGTAACTGAGATAGACGAGTCGATTCGTCGCGAATGCCGGGTCGAGGGCGACGTCGAGCAGTCCTCCCTGCCCCGAGGCGTAGACGGCGGGGATTCCAGCCAGCGGCGCAGAGACTGTGCCGTCCATCGAGACGATGCGGAGTCGTCCCGGTCGCTCCGTCACGAGGAGTCGTCCGTCCGGAAGGAAGGCCAGCGCCCAGGGGTTCTGGAGCCCACGCGCCACCGTCTCGGCTTGCACCACGCCCTCGATCGAGCGGGGCGTCGGGGATTGGATCGACTCGTTCTGCGCTGCTGCTCCGCGCACTTCGGCGCAAGCAGCCAGGGTCAGGGCGAGGAATGGGACGAGTGGGCGTCGACTCACGCGGCGGCTCCGGGCACGGGCGGTTCCCACCAGTCTACCGCGCTGGGCGACCCTCCGCTCGGGACCGCTGGATCCCCACAGAG
Source organism: Gemmatimonadaceae bacterium (assembly GCA_031396245.1). Taxonomy (GTDB): domain Bacteria; phylum Gemmatimonadota; class Gemmatimonadetes; order Gemmatimonadales; family Gemmatimonadaceae; genus Pseudogemmatithrix. Next base: position 10,493 of record JANNKK010000070.1, on the reverse strand, counting down.
ACGACGTGCGAGAGCACCGCCGGGTTCTCCGGCCGAAGCCCGCCGTTCGAGAGATGCAGGGCCCGATACGTGATCGTGAGGGACCGGCCAGTCGGTCGGCCGAGGCGAACACCCAGCTCGACCGACGCCGTGAAGTTGAACGCCGAGCCGGCTGTCGTCGGCACCGGCTCACTGAACAGCAGGAATCCACCGGTGGCTCCCACTGTCGGTGCCACCGTCGGGGTGAGGGCGAAACGCCTCGTGAGGCCGACGAGATTGAGCCCGAAACCGAAGGGCGACTCGTCTGGGAAGAACCCTTCGTCGCCGTTCGGGGGCGGCGGCAACACGCAGATCGAGCCGGAGGGGCAGGAACCGAAACTCTGGAGCGGCGCCGAGATGCGCGCGAGCGGGATCAGGTCTAAGGAGAACTCCCAACGCGGGTCGTCGCCGATCGCCCGTGGCCTTCCGATCCCGCGCGACCAGCGAAGAGCGAGCAGACCGACGTTCATCCCCGGCGTCTCGCCGAGGACTCCCCATTCCGACGATCCTCGCGCGAATCCTCCCCACAGCTCGAAGCGCCCGCTCGCCTGCGGAAGGGTGTCGGCCTGGGCGGCCAGCGTCTGCGGCGTGAGGCACAAGAGCGTCGCGACGAACGCCGCCGCGAACGCCGCCGCGAACGCCGCCACTCGGCGGCGCGTGCATGCGGCCACGCCCATCAGGTCGCCCGGTTCGGCGGGCGGGCGCCGTCCACCGCGAGGATGTCGACATCCTTGGTCTCGCGGAGGAAGAGCGCGCCGACGACGAAGGTCATCAGGGCCACCACCACCGGATACCAGAGCCCGGCGTAGATGTCCCCCTTCGCCGCGACGATCGCGAAGGCGGTGGTCGGGAGGAAGCCTCCGAACCAGCCATTCCCGATGTGATAGGGGAGCGACATCGAGGTGTAGCGGATGCGCGAGGGGAACATCTCGACCAACATCGCGGCGATCGGTCCATAGACGAGCGTCACGTAGATCACGAGCACCCAGAGGACGAGCACGACCATCGGCTTGTCGATGCCCGCGGGGTCGGCCTTGACCGGGTACCCGGCACCGTCGAGCGCGCTGCGGAGGGCGGCGTCGAATGCCGTCCGGCGCGCCGCCGCGTCGCTCGCCGTCGCGTCGAACGACTGGATCGTCGTCGCGCCCACCCGGATCTCCACGCCCGTCATCGACGTGCCTTCGTTGTGATAGGGGACGCCACGAGATACCAGCGCCGCCACGAGATACCAGCGCCGCCTTCGCCACGTCACAGGGCGATGTGAACTTGCTGGTCCCGACCGGGTTGAACTGCACCGAACATCCCGCCGGATCGGCCACGACAAGCACCGGCGCCCGTTCCTGCGCCGACTCGAGCGCCGGATTCGCGAAGTGCGTGAGGGCGCGGAAGAGCGGGAAGTAGGTCGCCGCCGCGAGAAGACATCCGGCGAGGATGATCCGCTTGCGACCGATCCGATCGGAGAGCACGCCGAAGACGACGAAGAAGGGCGTCCCCAGGAGCAGCGACGTCGCCACCAGGATGTTCGCGGTGCCGGAGTCGACCTTGAGCGTCTGCGTGAGGAAGAAGAGGGTGTAGAACTGGCCGGTGTACCAGACGACCGCCTGACCCGCGGTGAGCCCGAAGAGCGCGAGCAGGACGATCTTGAGGTTCCCCCACTCGGCGAACGACTCGCGGAGCGGCGCCTTCGACCGCGTCCCCTCGGCCTTCATCGTCTTGAAGACCGGCGACTCGTCGAGCTTGAGCCGGATCCAGACCGAGATCCCGAGCAGCAGGAGCGAGACGAGGAATGGGATGCGCCACCCCCACGCCTCGAAGGCTTCAGTACCGAGCGCCACGCGGCAACCGAGGATGACGAGGAGGGAGAGGAAGAGCCCCATCGTCGCCGTCGTCTGGATCCACGAGGTGTAGGCGCCGCGCTGACCGTGCGGCGCGTGCTCGGCGACATAAGTGGCCGCGCCGCCGTACTCCCCGCCGAGGGCGAGGCCCTGGAGCAACCGCAGCAGCACCAGGATCACTGGCGCCGCGAACCCGATCGTCGCGTACGAGGGGAGGATGCCGACCACGAAGGTCGAGATCCCCATGATGACGATCGTGATCAGGAAGGTGTGCTTGCGGCCGACGAGGTCACCGAGGCGGCCGAAGACGAGCGCGCCGAAGGGCCGGACCGCGAATCCCGCCGCGAAGGCGAGGAGTGCGAAGATGAACGCCGCAGTCGGGTTCACGCCGGAGAAGAACTGCCGGCTGATGATCGCCGCGAGGGAACCGTAGAGGTAGAAGTCGTACCACTCGAACACCGTGCCGAGGGACGACGCGAGGATCACACGACGGACATCGGGCGTGGTGTCAGGAAGGAGCGGCATCGGGCGGGAATATGAGGTCGGTGCAAGGGTCCCGCATCAGGCCGCCGTCTGCCGTCCGCCGTCCTATGGGTTGAACCAGTACGACAGCTTGAGGAGGATCGTGTTGTCGGGGCGGGTGGCGAAGAGGTTGCCGAAGTCGCTCTTCGCGTCGAAAGCCCCCGGCGCACCTTCGCCGTCGCGGCCCTGTTGCCAGACGAGGAAGAGCACCGACCCCGGGCGATACTCCCAGCGGAGCACGAGGTTCGAGTTGAACTGCAGTTCATTGAAGCCGGCGGGCACGGCCCCCGTGCCCCAGGGTGCGAATCGATCCTCGCGATCCACCGCCCGCGGATCGACCATCTCACGCCAATCGGTGTACGCCCCGGTCGCGATGAAGGGCTGCGCGTAGAGCTGCAGGCTCAGCTCCGGCGTCAGCGTCACGTTCGTCCGGGCGGTCAGCACGACCGTTCGTTGCCGGAGCCGCGCGAAGGTGAAATGCGCGGTGTCGGTGAGTGTCGACCCGTACGTCGCGACCCACTGCGCGTCGTTGACGCTCTTCTCGAGCCCCGCCTCGAGCTCGACCGACGTGCGGGTGCCGAGGCGCCCGAGCACGCCGACCGAGATCTCACTCGACCACGAACGTCCGTCGTCAGCGGTGGCGAACTCGACGTCGAACTCGGGCACGAGCGCGCGCCGGCCATCACCCTCGACTCCCACATTGACCCGGCTCCGCGGGGAGAGCCGGAGCGCCGGTCCCCCGCGCGCGCAGGAGACGCAGTGCGTCGCCCCGAGTTGGGACCCGTTGACCGTGGCGCCGACGGACCAGAAGTTCGGCAACGACGCTGCGGCGTGTGCCTGGAGCGTGAACCCGGTGGGCAGGCCGCCCGTCGTCCAGTGGTTCTCGGCACTCAGCACGGCATTCGCCTGCCGATACCAATCCGATGGCTTCACCGTCGTCACCACCAGCTGGTTCCGGAACATCGCGTCGTCGACGAGCGTGACGAAGCCGAGATCGTTCAGCTCCGTTCCCGCCTCGGCCCAGCGGCCCACCGTCTCCCAGCGCACGAGGCCGGCGTACCGTCGGATCGTCGCCGAGGTCACGCCTCCCGCCATCTGCGTCCGCGTCGGGTCGTACTCCTCGACGTGGTCAGGGCGCTGGAAGTAGTGAACGCTCGAGCGCTGCGTGGCCGCGAGGGCCGCCTCGCTGCCCTTCGCGAGCGAGCGACCGGTGTAGCCGGAGACCTCCCAGCGGTCAGCGAACCGATGATAGCCCTGGAGCAGCAGTGTGGAGGCGTTGCGCCGGAGGAAGTCCTCGGTGTCGGCGTCGAGGTCACGCGAGAGCACCGTGACCATCGTACCGATCTGCGAGCGACCGCCGCGGAAGTCCTGCACCAGTCGGCCGACGAGCGTCGTCGTGCGCGGCTCGATCGTCTGGCCATTCACGCCCTGCTCCTTCGCCGAGGAGGCGGCGACGAACCCGAACTGCGCCCCTCCCTCGAATCGGCCTGTGACCTTGGCCGCCGCCTGGATGGTGCTGAAGCGCGGGTCGCGCGGATCGCTCCGCAGCTGCGGGGCCCGCCCGACGCGCCGCGTGTAGAAGATGCCTTCGCACGGGCCGTTACAGCGGAAGAGGTTGATCCCCTCTTGAAAGAAGGGACGCCGTTCCTCGAACCGGATCTCGAAGGCCGAGAGGTTCAGCACCGCCGGGTCGGCCTCGATCTGGCCGAAGTCGGGATTGAAGGTCGCGTCGAGGGTGATGTTGCTGGTGAGCCCCGCGCGGATGTCCAGGCCGGCGCTCTGCTCCATCGGGTGCACGTAGTAGGTGCCGGGCGCGGGGTCCGGCGGCACCACGATGACGTCGACGACACTCGCGTTCTTGCTCACGAAGTACGGGAGTATCTCGAGCCGACGGTTGCGCCCCACCCCTTCGATGCCAACGAGGTCGCCGAGTTGGGAGGCGAAGGTCTGGCGTGAGGACCGATAGGTCGGCCAGGAGACGCGCTCGCCGTAGCGGGCGATGTCGCGCCAGACGCCGAATCCGAAGACCTGCGCGTCCTTGGGGGTGTAGCGGATCTGGCTGAAGGGGATCGCGTACTCGGCGGCCCACCCGAGGGAGTCGACCTGTACCGCGACATCCCACACGCCATCCCACGCATTGTCCTCGGAGACGTCGTTGTAGACCGTCGCATCGCGCTTGACGCCCGCCGGATTCACCATGAACTGAAGCGCCGTGCGGCGGTCGTGGAATCCGTCGATCACGACCTTGATCCACTCCGAGGGCGTTCTCACGTCGCGCCGCGAGAGGAGCATCACGAGCGAGTCGGGCCGCGGGTCGAAGGCGCGGACATAGACATAGAGGGTGCGGTCGTCATAGGCGACCTGCACGGTCGTGCGGAAGCGCGCCACGCCCGCTTCGGCCGGCGAGAACTCGAAGAACTCATCCGAGATCGGCGCGGTGCGCCAGACGGCGTCGTCATCGCGGCCGTCGAGCCGGATCGCCTCGGCGGTCCGCACCGCGCGGGCGGTCTGATCGACCGGCAACGACGCCTGCGCGCGCGCGGGATCAGGCGCCGACAGGCACGCGACGAGGCACGCGACGAGGCACGCGAACACCGCCCCGGCACGCGCCGGGCGGGTGGGGACTTCGATGTGGGGGAGCGGCACGTGACTAGTACGAATGAGGGGCGCCGGACGCTGGGAGTCGCAAGCTACCACCCGCGGTGGATCGCCCAGCGGTCCACTACGTCCATTCCTTCGTGGACCGCATACTCGGCGTGCTGCGCCGCGGTAAGGCAGGAGTGGTTGACGAGCACTCGCACCCGCGTCCCGACGGCAAGGCGATCGAGGAGGGCCGGATCGGACACCGGCACGACCCCGTGCTCCTGTGAGACGCTCGCGACGCGAAGACCGAGGTCCTCGCCGTCGAGCGTGCAGACCCGACCGTAGCCGGCGGTCGCGTCGAGATCGACCGCTCCCCGGTCCTTGCTGAGGGCGATCGCACCGGCATCGAGTACGACGTGCCGGTGCGCCGCGCTGCGCTGAACGACCGCGGCGAGCACCGTGAGCCCGCAATCGTCCAGCGTGCAGGTGCCAAGCGCGACCTGCGTGACGTCGTGGAAGACATAGTTGCCGGCGCGGACCTCGTGGATGCCCTCGAGGTGGTCCACGTGCGTGATGGTCGGGGTGGAGCCAACGCTGACGATCGGCGCGGCGATCCCCGCCGCGAGGAGTCGGGCCGCCGCGGCGCGCATCAGGTCCCGCTCGGCGGCGGCGATCTCCCGCACCGCCGCGACGGTGCGGGCGTGATACGAGTGCCCGGCGTGCGTGAGGAGGCCGGCGAACCGCAGCGCGGTCCGCTCCCCGATCCGCTGCGCGAGTTCCCCGAGGAGTGGGCCCTCGGGATCGACGCCGCACCGGTGGTAGCCGCAGTCGACCTTCACGAGGACGTCGAACGTCACACCAGCTCGACGCGCCTCCTCCGCGAGCGGGCCCGGCACAGCGGGATCGTCGGTGATCAGCGAGAGTCGCGCACCCTCGCCGGCCAGCGCCGCGGCGGCGGCGAACTTCCCCCGCTCGATCGGGACGGCATACGTGATGTCGGTGAAGCCATTGGCGGCGAAGGCGCGCGCCTCCTCGAGGGTCGAGACCGTGACGCCGCTGAAGCCGCCCTTCGTCTGGAGTCGGGCGACCTCGATGCACTTGTGCGTCTTGATGTGCGGGCGGAGCCGGGCCCCGAGGTCGCGCACGCGCGCACCGACGCGCTCGGCGTTGCGACGGACCCGCCGATGGTCGAGCAGCAGCGCAGGCGTCGCGAGGGCGTCGAGCGTGCTCATCGTGCGCCGCTCACGCCCGGACGGCGGCGACCGCAGCGATCTCGACGAGGAAGCCGTGGTGCAGGGGTCCGGTCGGCACGATCGCCCGGGCCGGCTTGTGCGCCCCCATCACCCGCGCATAGACCGCGTTCACGGCGGCCCAATGGTCCATATCGGCGACGTAGACCGTCATCGTGAGCACGTGCGCGAGGTCGCTGCCGGCGGCGAGCAGGATCGCCTCGACGTTCTGAAGCGTCCGCTCGGTCTGCTCCTCGATGCTGCCCAGCTTCCGCTCGCCGGTGGTGGGATCGATCGCGAGCTGCCCGGCGACGAACACGAATCCGCCGTGCACCGTCGCCTGCGAGTAATGGCCGGCGGGGGTCGGTGCGTTCGTCGTCAAGACCGTGCGGATCGGCATCGCGACCTCTCAGGCGTCGCGGTAGGGGGAGGGGCCTTCGTCGTCGCCGAAGAGCTCGGCGGCACTCTTGCGCCGCGGACGCGACTTGTGGTGGACCTCGGGAAGGGCCGGCCACTCGTTCGGTGGGATCAAGTCCTTCACCATCTCGACCAGCTGGTGGCTCAGGTGCTGCCCGTACTTGAAGAGGGCGACGACGCGCGCGCGATTGCCGAGGAGGAAGGCGAGGATCGGTTTGTCGGCCTTCAGGGCGTTACAGGACTTGCAGCAGAGGACGAGGTTGTCGCGCCGGTCGTACGCGGTCTGTCCGCGGCGCGGCGTGACGTGGTCGAGCGTGATCGTGCGCTCGGCGACCTTCCGCTCGCAGTAGGCGCAGACGGGCCCGAACCGGTCGAGGAGCCATCGGCGCGTCTCGGTGTAGGCGGCGCGGCCGGTGGGAACGGAGGTGAGGCGGACCGCGTGGGCGGCAGCGGGTTTCTTCGCGCCGCTTCGACGGCGACCACGACCACCACGCTTTGATTGTGAAGGCAAAGGGGAAGAGGCAGAAGGCGGACAGCAGACGGCGGACGGCGGCCCGACGGCGACAGAGCAGGAAAGCTAGCTCGCGCGTCGCGCTTCCGGCATCGGTTCGCGTCCCGCCAACCGCCGTCCGCCGTCCGCCGTCGTCAGTTGCTTGATATTTGAAGGATTCCGCATTAGCCTGCTCACAATCTCCCTCTGGAGCCCTTCCCTGCGCGTCCTCGTCGTCGGCGGTGGACCGGGTGGCCTTTACGCGGCGCTGCTCCTCAAGCGGCGTGACCCCGCGGCCCACGTCGTCCTTCAGGAACGGAATCGCGCCGACGACACCTTCGGCTGGGGTGTCGTCCTCTCCGACCAGACGGTGGCCAACCTGCGCGCCGCCGATCCGCCGAGCGCCGAGCCGATCGCCCGTGCCCTGCATCACTGGGACGACATCGCGGTACATTTCCGCGGGCGGGTCGTGCGCTCCGGCGGCCACGGCTTCAGCGGCATCGGACGCAAGGCGCTGCTCGCCATCCTTCAGCAGCGATGCGCCGCGCTCGGCGTCGAGCTCGCGTTCGAACGCGAGGCCGCGCCCGACCTCGAGGCCGCGGTCGCCGACGGGGGCTACGATCTCGTGATCGCCGCCGACGGGATCAACAGCCGCATCCGCGAGCGCTACGCGGCGAGCTTCCGTCCCGATGTCGACCTGCGCCGCTGTCGCTACGTGTGGCTCGGCACACCGCGTCCCTTCGACGCCTTCACCTTCGCCTTCGCCGAGACGCCGCAGGGCTGGTTCCAGGCGCACGCGTACCAGTTCGCCGAGGGGATGAGCACCTTCATCGTCGAGACACCGGATGACGTCTGGGAGCGCGTCGGTCTCGGGCGGATGGAGGGGAACGAGGGGGTCGCGTACTGCGAGCGACTCTTCGCGGCGCAGCTCGACGGAGCGCCCCTCCAGAGCAACGCAACGCATCTCCGGGGCTCGGCGCAGTGGATCCGGTTCCCGCGAATCACCTGTGCGCGGTGGGTGCATTGGATCCAGTCGGGCCCGCGTCGCGTCCCCGTCGTGCTCCTCGGCGACGCCGCGCACACCGCGCACTTCTCGATCGGCTCGGGGAGCAAGCTCGCGCTCGAGGACGCGATCGCGCTCGACGCGATACTCTCGGCCGAAGGGGCGATCGGTGCCGCGCTCGACCGCTACCAGCAGGAGCGGACGGTCGAGGTCCTCAAGCTGCAGAATGCGGCGCGGAACTCGACCGAGTGGTTCGAGCACGTCGATCGCTACGCCACGCTCGCTCCCGAGCAGCTCGCCTATTCGCTGCTCACGCGCTCGCAGCGGATCTCGCACGAGAACCTGCGCGTGCGCGACCCGGGGTACGTCGCGGCGTTCGAGCGCTGGTTCGCGCAGCAAGCGGGAGTCACCCTCACGACCGGGACCCCCGCGCCACCGGCCCTGCTGACGCCGTTCCGAGTCCGCTCGGTCACGCTGCCGAACCGCGTGGTCGTCTCGCCGATGGCCCAATACACGGCGACGACCGACGGCGATCCGACCGACTGGCACTTCGTGCACCTCGGCGCGCGCGCCACCGGCGGCGCGGGGCTCGTGATGACCGAGATGACCTGCGTCGCCCCCGACGCGCGGATCACGCCCTGGTGCACCGGACTCTGGAGCGAGAGCCAACGCGAGGCGTGGGCGCGGATCGTCCGGTTCGTGCACGAACACTCGCCGGCGAAGATCGGCCTGCAACTCGGCCACGCCGGCGCAAAGGGCGCGACGAAGAAGATGTGGGAGGGAGTGGACCTCCCCCTGCCCGAGGGCGGTTGGCCCCTGATCGCCCCGTCGGAGACGCAGTATCTCGACGGGATCTCCCAAGTGGCGCGCGCGATGAGCCGCGCCGAGATGGACCGCGTGAAGGAGGAGTTCGTGCGGGCGACGCGATTGGGCGCCGCAGCGGGCTTCGATTGGCTCGAGCTGCACTGCGCCCACGGCTACCTCCTCTCGGCCTTCCTCTCGCCCCTCACCAATCGTCGGAGCGACGAGTACGGGGGATCACTCGAGGCCCGGGCGCGCTACCCGCTCGAGGTCTTCGGGGCGATGCGCGCGGCGTGGCCGGCGGAGCTCCCCTTCTCGGTGCGCATCTCGGCGCACGACTGGTCCGCCGGTGGCAACACTGCCGACGACGCGGTCGCGATCGCGCGCCTCTTCAAGGAAGCGGGCGCGGATCTCATCGACGTCTCGGCGGGACAGGTGGTGAAGGAGGAGCATCCCGTCTTCGGCCGGATGTGGCAGACGCCCTTCGCCGATCGGGTGCGGCAGGAGGCGGGGATCGCGACCATCGCGGTGGGCGCGATCACCGACGCCGACCAGGCGAACGGCATCATCGCCTCGGGGCGCGCCGACCTCGTCGCGATCGGACGACCTCATCTGGTGAACCCGGCCTGGACCCTCGTTGAGAGCGCGCGCCTCGGCTACCCCAACACCGAGCCGCTCTGGCCGGCGCAATACCGGGCCGGGAAGTCGCAGCTCGACCGGCTGATGGAACGTCAGCGGTCAGAGCTGGCGCAGACGGCACCGAAACTCGAGCGCGGAGAACTCACGTGACGCAGCTCCGAGGCGAACACGCCTTGGTCACCGGCGCGAACCGGGGCATCGGGGCCGCGGTGGCACGAAAACTCGCCGCGGCGGGCGCCGACGTCACGATGATGGTACGCACGCCGGCGAGTGCGACCGCGCTCGCGGGCGAGCTCCCCGCGCTCGGGGTGCGGGTGAATGTCGTCGAGGCCGACATCACCGATCGCGACGCCGTGCGCGCCGCCTGCGCGGCCGCCGCCGCGGGCCTCGGCCCGGTCACGATCCTCATCAACAACGCCGGGACGGCGGCGTCGGGCCCATTCCTCAAGAGCGGACCTCAACTCTTCGAGGAGATGCTCGCGATGCACCTCCACGCTCCGGTGTTGACCGCGCAGGCCGTGTTGCCGGCGATGCTCGCACGCGGCGCGGGGCGGATCGTGAACGTCGCCAGCATCGCCGGTCTGCAGGGAGGGCCGTACATCTCGGCGTACGCGAGCGCCAAGCACGCGATGGTCGGCCTCACCCGCGCCCTCGGTGCGGAGTATCGCGAGAAGGGAGTGACGGTGAATGCCGTCTGCCCGGGCTACACCGATACCGACCTCGTGACCGGCGCGATCGAACGGATCACCACCAAAACGGGACTGAGCGCTGAGGAGGCGTTGGCCCTGATGCTCCGCGACGCAGGGCAGACGCGGCTCGTTACGCTCGACGAGGTCGCGGAGGCGGTGCTGGCCTACTGCGATCCCGCGAACCGAGCGACCGGCGAGGCCCGCGCGCTGATGGGACCGCCATGATCCTTCCCGCCGCCGATCCCGAGACGCGTCTCCACGGCGAGG
>JANNKK010000021.1:0-9884 GCA_031396245.1 Gemmatimonadaceae bacterium | reverse complement strand
GAACCGCAAGACAGAAGGAAACTACGACCGCAAAGACTGGGGGGAACTCAGCGCCACGCCGGCCGCGGTGAGTTCCCCCCAGTCTTGCTGTGGCAGTACTTCGTGTCTTCGTGCCTTCGTGTGATCGGTTGTCGTGCTTCGTGCGCTTCGAGTCTTCGTGGTGAGCCGTGGTCGTTCTACCGCGACGCCGGGACCAGACGCGAAGCGAGCTTGACCGCGCCGCGCGCCGCGACGACCTCCTCGCCGTGCAGCTGTGACCCCGGCACCGCGGTACGCAGCCGGTGTTCGACCAGCCGCCGGAGGAAGGACCCGCGATGCAGCATCCCGCCGGCGAGCGCCACCGGCACCGCCGCCCGCTCATCAACGAAGAGCTGTCTGGCGAGGGTCCGCACGTGGAGCACCAACTCCTCGGCGGCGATCGTGCAGATCGAGTTCGCGCGCAGGTCGCGCTCGGCGGCGAGCGTGAGCACCGGGACCGCCAGCGCCGCGAGGTCCTTCGGAGTGGCATTCGCTCCCCACTCGACGAGGCCGTCGACCTCCTCGATCTCGAGGGCGGTGAGTACCGCGCCGACGAGTCGCGTCTGGGGCTCGCGCTCGTCGTGCGACGAGGTGACGACGCTGAGCGCACGTCGCCCGATCCAGGCGCCACTCCCTTCGTCACCGCAGTTCGGACCCCAGCCGCCGCAGCGACGGAAGTCCCCCGTCGGTCCGCGGCCGAACGCCACCGACCCCGTGCCCGAGATCAGGAGGATCCCCGGCCCATCGCCGAAGGCGTCCTCCATCGCGATCTCGGCGTCGGTCACGACCATCACCTCGTCGGCGATCCCTTCACCCTCGAGCGCGCGGTGGAGGGACTTCCGCTCGCGCTCGCGCCCGACGCCGGCGACCCCGACGCAGAGGGTGCGGGGCCGCTCCTCCCGCTCCGCCATCGTGAGGGCGTCGCGCACCAGGGCGCCGATCACCTCTGCCGAGTGGAGCGCCTCACCGGGGGTCACCGCGCTCGCGGGACCCGTCAATGACGCGAGTTCCTTCCCGCGGCCGTCGGAGACGAGCACGCGCGTCTTGCTGCCACCGCCATCCACTCCCACCACGAGGTGTGACATTCGCGTTCCGGTTCAGTCGTGGGGCGCCGGTTGCGGCGCCGCGTGCGTGAGCGAGGACAAGATACCCACCGAGACGGTGATCGTCGTGCCGATCAGGACGTACCACGGCCACGCGATGCCGACGAAGGAACCGAGCATCCCCTCGAGCGGCGGGAAGGCCGCGATCAGTCGCGCCGCGAAGACGATCAGGCTCATCGCGGCGATCCCGACCGCCATCCCGGTGATCGCGTCGCGCTGGCGCGCGCGGGGCCACGTCAGGGCGAGGAAGAACCCGCCCAGGAGTCCACCGTACGTGAATGAGGCGACCGAGAGCGCGATCACGACCACCGGCGTGCCTTCGGATCGGTAGAGCAAGGCGCCCCCGACCAGGACGATCGCCCAGAGGAGCGTGAAGATCTTCGAGGCGCGCAGGAGCCGCGGCCCGTCGCTGACGCCACCCCGCATCGGCGCCCAGAGATCGTGCGTCGTTGCGGCGGCGAGGGAGTTGAGCGACCCCGAGATCGTGCTCATCGCCGCGGCGAGGATCGCGGCGATCACCAGTCCTTTCATCCCCGACGGCATCTCCTCGATGATGTAGGTCGGGAAGATCTTGTCGGGGGCGCTGAAGTTGCGGCCCTCGTAGAACGCCCAGAGTCCGATACCGACGAGCAGGAACATCGCGAACTGGGCGATCACCGCGAACCCACTCCCGATCAACGCGCGTCGTGCGTCGCGCAGGGTCCCGGCGGTGAGGAGCCGCTGCACGATGATCTGGTCGGCGCCGTGCGATGCCATCGCGAGGAACCCGCCGCCGAGGAGACCGGCGAGGATCGTGTGCGGTCGGTCGAATCCGACGTAGGGGTCGATCAACTGCAGCTTCCCGGCTTCGCCGGCGCGCGCGAGGATCGCGCTCCATCCCCCCTCTACCGACGAACCGAGCAGGTAGAGTGCGCCGATCCCGCCGCCGAGATAGATCACCGTCTGGATCACGTCGGTCCAGACCACGGCGCGCATCCCGCCGTGGTAGGTGTAGAGCAGCGTGGTCGCGCCCAGGGCAAGGATCGCCAGCGGCGACACCCACTCGGCGGGTACGATCGGGCCGATGATGAGCGCGATCGGGATCGCGGTCGCGAAGACGCGCACCGAGTCGCCGAAGGCTCGCGTCACCATGAAGGTCACGGAGGCGAATCTCCGGGTGGCGACGCCGAAGCGCTGCTCGAAGAGCGCGTACGCCGTGACCAGCTCGCCGCCGACATACCGCGGCAACAGGGTGTAGGCCACCACGATCCGTCCGAGCAGGTAGCCGGTCGCGACCTGCAGGAAGGTGAAGTTCCCGAGGTAGGCGAGGCCTGGGATGCTGATGAAGGTGAGCGCGCTCGTTTCGGTCGCGACGATCGAGAAGAGCACCGCCCACCAGGGGATCGAGCCGTCGGCGACGAAGTAGTCGCGCGCGTCCTTCTGGCCGCGGCCGAGCCAGATCCCGAGGACCGTCGTCCCGCCGATGTAGACGACGAGGATCGTCCAGTCGAGGAGCGTGAAGCCGCCGGTCACGGGCGCTCCGCGGAGGGGGAAAGACGACGGGCGCCCCTTCTGGGGGCGCCCGTCGGACGTGCGACCTCGGTCACCTTACGCGGAGAAGCTGCTGCCGCATCCGCATCCGCCGCTGGCGTTCGGGTTCTTGAAGGTGAAGCCCGACCCCTGCATCGACGTCACGTAGTCGATGATGACGCCATTCAGGTACTGCATCGAGAAGGGGTCCACGAAGATGTTGAACCCGGTCTGGGCGACGATGGTGTCGTCCTCGGCCGGTTTGTCCTCGATCAGGAGCTGGTATTTGAAGCCGGAACAACCGCCCGGCTGGACGCTCACTCGGAGGCCGCCGACCTCGGGGGCCACGTTCTCGGCGACCATGAACTTCTGGACTTCGACCGCCGCCGACGAGGTGATCGTGACGGCGACTTCGGGGGCGTTCATCGTGCTCATCAGGACCCTCCGGAACTGGGCGGGCGCCGCGGGATGGCGGCACACTTCAGATACCGGAATATAGGGCTCGGGGTTCCCGGTTCAAGTCGCGGGCGCGAGTCCGAGCCACCTCCGGACCCGTGTCCGCGAGGGGCGCTCGAATGCGCTGTACACCCACAGAGCGCTCGCGAGGGCAAGCACGAGATAGACCCCGAAGACCCACCAGCTGGTGTCGTGACCCCTGCCGACCGTGCGGTTCACCGCCGCGAGCAGGTACGAGTGCAGTGGGCCGTGCAGCAGATAGAGCGCGTAGCTCGCGTCGCCGAGCCGGACGAGCCCAGGGTGCGAGAGTGGCCCTCGCGGACCGTCGCGCAGGAGCCAGGCTCCGGCGATCACCAGCACGAACCCGGGGAGCGCGACGGGAAGGAGATGGCCTCCTGCGGCTTCGATCCACGGTCGCGAAGCCACCGAGACGGCGATCCAGAGGACGCCGAGCCCCAGCACACCGTGAGCCGACCGGGCGCGGACGGGCTCGATGTCGCGCAGGAGGCCGGCGAGGGCGATCCCCGCGACGAACTCGGGCCACCGCGCGAGGGGCGAGAGAGAATGCACCGGGATGATCCATCCCGACGTCGCGTCTTCGAGCGTCGGGAAGATCACGAATGGTGCGACGAGGCAGGCCGTGAGCAGTACGCCGCTGCGCCCGCGCGAGCCGAACGTCACCGACCCGAGAGCGGCTACCAGTGCGGGAAAGGCGAGATAGAACCACATCTCCACCGAGAGTGACCAGGCGGGGCAGTTCCAGGCGCACGCCCACTCGGGACGCCAGCTCTGTTGGAGCGTCATCGCAGCGGTCGCGATCGTCCCGATCGCGGGTCCGTCGAGTCCGGCGACGCGCGCATCGCGCACGAAGAGTGGCAGCGCGAAGAGCATCGCCAGCAGGTACGTGGGGGCGAGCCGCGCGACGCGCTCGCCCCAGAACCGGCGCTTCGTCACCTGCAGCGCGCCGAGCGGCGCATACCGCACGGTCAGCAGGAACCCCGAGAGCACGAAGAAGAGCGAGACGCCGAGCCAGCCGGCCGCCGCGAGTTCGGCGCGCCACGTCTCCGGGGCCGAGCCTCGGGGGAGCGCGTGGTGGAGCAGCACCCAGAGCGCTGCCAGGAATCGCAGCGACGTCAGCGGGGCGACGTGGTCCCTCGCGTTTCGCATCGCTGTCGGCCGCGCTCAGGGCGCGGACCGCTCGGCCGTGCGAGGCGCGAACTGGAGCGAGAGGACCGCGTCGGCGACTGCGGTGCGCACCTGCCCGATCCGTGAGTTCGCGCGGCTCGGGTTCACCCGGTTCGTCAGGAGGATCACGAATCGGTCGCTGGCGGGGTCGATCCAGATCGAGGTGCCGGTGAAGCCGGTGTGGCCGAAGGCGGGACGGCGCAGCAGGCGACCCGCGGAGTTCGTGCCGTTGGGCGTCTCCCAGCCCAGCGCGCGATGCGAGAGGAGCACATTCTGCACGCGAGTGAAGTCGCGCACCGTCGCCGCCATGAGGACGCGGTGGCCATCCAGCTGGCCTCCGCCGAGGAGGGCGCGGGCGAATCGCGCGAGGTCGCTCGCCGTGCTGAAGAGGCCCGCGTGCGCCGACACGCCTCCAAGGCGCGAAGCGTTCTCATCGTGGACCTCGCCTCGGAGGTGCCGGCCGCGCCAGGGATCGTTCTCCGTCGGCGCGGTCCGTGGCAGCCACTCGGCGGGAGGCAGATAGCGCGTCTCGCGCATCCCGAGGGGTCCGAAGACGTGCTTCGTGAGATAGTGGTCGAGCGACTCGCCGCTGACCCGTTCGACGATCATCCCGAGGAGGATCGCTCCCAAGTCGGAGTACACCATCCGCGTCCCGGGCACCGTGTCGAGCGGCGTCTCAAGCACGAGCTGCCGTGCTCCCTCTGGCGTGGTGGCCTCGGTGTAGAGCGACCTCCACGCGGGGAGGCCGGAGGAATGCGTCAGGAGGTGCCGGACCGTCACGCGCTCCTTCATCGGCCCTTTCCAGTGCGGCAGGTAGCGCTGCACCGGCGCATCGAGGGCGACCCTTTCCTGCTCGACGAGTTGCATCATCGCGGTGGTCATCCCGACGACCTTCGTCAGCGACGCGAGATCCCAGAGGGTGTGGAGGTCCGGCACCGGCGCGTTCGCCTCCCAGTCGATCCGCCCGGCGTGCAGCTCGGCGAGGACCCCCGTGTGGTCGCCGATGATCGCGATCGCGCCGGGGAAGATGGAGTCGCGCACCGACTGGTCGAGCAGGTGCTGGAGGGAGTCCTCGAGCGTCGGCGCGGTGAGGAGGCGGGGCGCGCCACCGTCGCCAGCACCATAGAAGCCCGGGAGCGAGTTCGGGGCGCGCCCGTTGAAGGGGATGCGTCCCGTGAGCGCCTTCGCGGCGGCGCGCTCGATCGCCTCGCCGCGGCCGTAGGCGGCGACAAAACCCGAGACCCAAGGGAACTCGCGGATCACGTACGGATTCGAGAACGCGACCACCGTGACCGGGCGGACCACGGCGAGGGAGTCGATCCACTTCGCGATGTGCTCACCGACCGCGAATCGGCCCTCCCCCTCGATCGTGCGGACGAAGGTCGCGATCACCACGCGCTCGCCCGGGCGGAGCAGGGAATCGAGTCGGGTCCTCGGCGTGTTCACCGAGATCCGGAGGGCCCGCGACTCGGGGATCGCGCTGCGCATCTCGGTGGTGAAGGCGCGTCCGGCGACGACGTCGGCGTCGGGCGCGAAGGTGACCACCGCGGTCGCGATGCCCCGGGTGAGCGGGAGCTGGACGTCATCGTTCCGCAGGAGTGTGATGGCGTCGTCGGCGATGCGCTGCGCCGCCGCCCGGTGCGGGGCGGCGCCGACGACCGTCCGCAGCGAGTCAAGGGACACCAGCGGGCGTTGCACCGCGCCGGTGCGCACCTTGAGCTCGAGGATACGGCGCACCGAGGCGTCGATCCGTTCGCGCGGGATCTCACCCCGTTCCACCGCTGCGGTCAGCACGGCGATGGCGGTCGGCACGTCGGCTGGCATCAGCAGGATGTCGGTCCCCGCTTTCACGGCGCGCAGCGTGCTCTCCTCGATGCCGTAGCCGGCGCCGACGCCGCGCATGTCCATCGCGTCGGTCACGGCGAGCCCGACGAAGCCAAGGGTGTCGCGCAGGAGGTCGTGGAAGATCGCGCCGACCAGCGTCGCCGGGGTCGAGTCCCCGGAGACGGCGGGGAGGGCGATGTGGGCGCTCATCACCGCCGCCGCGCCCGTTCGGAATGTGGACTTGAAGGGGAGGAGTTCGAGCGTATCGAGGCGCGCGCGGCTCGCCCCGACGATCGGCAGCGCGAGATGCGAGTCAACGTCGGTGTCGCCGTGGCCGGGGAAATGCTTCACCGTGGCGGCGACGCCGGCGCCTTGTAGCCCCTCGACGAAGGCCGCGCTCAGGGCCGCGACGGCGTGGGCGTCCTCGCCGAAGGATCGAACGTTGATCACCGGGTTCGAGGGGTTGTTGTTCACGTCGACCGTCGGCGCGAAGGCGAGGTGGATGCCGATCGCCCGCGCCTCGACGCCGATGATCCGTCCCGCCTCGCGGGCGTGCGCCGCGCTCCCGGTCGCACCGATCGCCATGTTCGACGGCAGCACGGTCGCATTGCCGCCGGTGAGCGTGCCGGAGAGGAAGATCCCCCCCTCGAGCCGTCCGAGTCCGGGCTCGACGTCCATCGCGATCAACAGCGGCACCAGCGCGCGCTGCTGCATCGCGTTCACTTTCGCCGCGACCTCGATCGGCGATCCGAGCGACATCACCACCCCGCCGACCCTGTCCACTTCGATCCGCTCGATCGCCGCGGCGAACGAGGAGTCGGTCGTGCTGGTATAATCCCCGAGGACCCAGACCATCACCATCTGGGCGACGCGGTCGCGGAGCGACATCGAAGCCAGGGTGTTCTCGATCCAAGTCGTTGCGGCGGCGGGCAGCGGTGCGGTGAGCGAGGGCGTCACGCCGCGCAGGGCCGGCCGTCCCGGCGACGGGGCGGCGGAACCCGGCGCCGACGGCGGGACGCAGGAGAGCGTGACGCAGGCGCTGGCGAAGCCGACCACACGGAGGAGTCTCGAGTGCGACATCAGGGCGGGATGGGGAAGGACCGTTGGCTGCTGGGGCTGCTCCTCCTGACGATCGCGGCGTGCGCGCCGGCACCGGCCGCGCAGGCACGGCGGGAGCCGGCGCGTGCGGTGAAGCCGGGGATCACCGTGTTGCTCGAGGATTCCCTCTCGCTCATCGCCGGCCGGCGGATCGCGCTCATCACGAACCACACCGGGATCGATGCCGAGGGGCGCTCGGACGTCGACCTCCTGCAGAAGGATCCCCGAGCGGTGCGCGCGAATGTCCAGCTCATCCGGATCTTCTCCCCCGAGCACGGCATACGGGGTACGGAAGACGTCACGAATCTCCCGGACGTGCGAGACGAACGCTCGGGCCTGATGGTGCACTCGCTGTACCGGCGCGAGACGATCCCGCCACCGGACTCGCTCCTCCGCGACCTCGACGCGCTCGTCTTCGATCTGCAGGACATCGGCACGCGCACCTGGACCTACGTCGGGGTGATGGTCTACGCGATGCGCGCGGCATCGCGCGCTGGGATCCCCTTCATCGTGCTCGACCGCCCGAATCCGCTGGGAGGCCGCGCCGAAGCGCCGATCCTCGACGCCACGCTCGCGAACGCCGCCGACCCGACGAGCGAGCGGCGCGGGCAGGCCTACGCATTATACCCGGTACCGCTCAGGCACGGTATGACGAATGGGGAGATGGCGCTGATGTTCGCCGCCGAGCTGAAGATCCCCGTCGAGTTGAGCGTCGTGCGGGCGTCGGGATGGCGGCGCGGGATGTGGTGGGACGCGACCGGCCTCCCCTGGGTCGTGCCCTCCCCGTCGATGGTCTCCCTCGCCAGCGCCACGATCTATCCCGCGCTCGTGCCGTTCGAGGGCAGCAACGTGTCGGTCGGTCGCGGGACGACGATGCCCTTCCAGCGATTCGGGGCGTCGTGGATGGATGCGCGGCGCGTCGTCGACGCGCTCGAGGAGCAGGACCTCTCGGGGCTCCGGTTCGAAGCGGAGCGCTTCACGCCGCGCGCGCCCGGCGACAACAAGTTCGCCGACCGGGAGATCCCCGGCGTGCGGATCATCGTCGAGGACCGCGACCGGGCGCAGATGGGGCGTCTGGGGGGCGCGATCCTGGCGGCGCTCACGAGGATCCACGCCGATTCGCTCCGGGTGACCGCGCGGACCTTCGACCTGCGGTTCGGGCTCGCCGCCGCGCGCGAGGCGATCCAGCGTGGCGAGGACCCCGACGCAGTGATCGACCGGATGCAGCCGGAGGTCGTCGCCTTCCAGCGGCGAGTGCGGCCTTACCTGCTGTACTAGTCGATGCTCGCGCTCTGGCGCGCGATCGTCGCCGGTTACCTGCGGCTCATCGAGCCGATCATCGAGTTCTGCATTCGGCGGCGGATCTCGCCCAACACGATCACGACGGTCGGGACGCTCTGGGCCGCGTTCGTCGGCCTCCTCTTCGCGACCGGACGGATCCGCCTCGCCGGCTGGACGCTCGGACTGACGGCGTTCTTCGACGTCGTGGATGGCGCGGTCGCGCGCCGCACCGGCACCGCGACGGCGTTCGGCTCGTTCTATGACGCGACCCTCGACCGCGTCGCTGACGCGGCGCTCTTCGGCGGGATCGCCTACTTCTTCGCGTCCGATTGGCGGTTCCAGTCCCCGGCGATGGTCGCCGTCTGCCTCGTTGCGCTGACCGCGAACTTCCTGACCTCCTACACCCGATCGCGGGCCGAACTGCTCGGCATTCCGATGAAGGGAGTGGGCCTCTTCGAACGGCCGGAACGGATCGCGCTCCTCGCGGCACCGCAGGCCTTCTTCGGGCTCGCCTGGGAGGGCTGGGTGCTGCGCAGTGTGGTCCTCCTTCTCACCGTGACTGCGGTCGTGACGGTCGTCCAGCGCGTGCACCACGTCGCGCGCGAGAGTGGCTATCTTAGGGCGCAGGATGAGTGAGGGATCGGCGGCGGGCGCGGCGAAGGAGGCACGATGAGGAGGAACTGGCGGAAGCTGATCCCGGTCATCGCGCTCTCGGGCGCGGCGTTGAGCTGCGGGCCCGGGCCCGACGTTGGCGTGATCCGGCTCTGGACCGATGACTTCGAGATCCGCGTGTCCGCCGACCTGATCCCGCCGCGCGCGCTCGAGCGCATCAACTACACGATCCTCGTCAGGGACAAGGCGACGCAGGAGCCGATCGCCCAGGGCGAGGGCCGCATCTTCGCGACGAACTCCGACCACAAGACGACCTGGAACGGCTTCACCTACGGCCCCGAGGTCGGCACCTACCGCGCCACGCTCACTTTCATCACCGCCGGCGAGTGGGCCCTCGGCATCCAGTTCCGCCGGGACTCGACCAGGGTGCTCCAGCGCACCCTCGACTGGCGCCAGACCGTCCGCAACGAAGTAGCCCCGGGGACGCCGTAGTCGGTCTCCTTTCTCCTTCCACCTTCCTCCTTCCACCTGCCGTTCGATGCACCACTTCCACAGGACTTCGCTCCATCCCGACAGCGTCCTCGCCGCCGCCGACGCCTTCTTCCCGACGATCGGACTCCGACCCGCCGGCGAGGGAGCGCGCACGCGCACCTATCGCGGCGTCGTCGGCACGCCCGAGGTCGTCGCGACGCTCGAGCTCAGCGTCCGGATGGAGGGGGGCCACTACACCTTCGTCGAAGCGAAGAGTGACCAGATGGGGGAGAGCCGGCTCGACCGCAACGTGAAGAAGTTCTTCGT
>JANNKK010000295.1:0-5362 GCA_031396245.1 Gemmatimonadaceae bacterium | reverse complement strand
CGTGGAGCGGGGCACTCCGCTCGCGATCTCGCCGGACGGCCCGCGGGGGCCGTCGGGCAGCGTGCAGCCGGGCATCCTCTACGCCTCGCAGCGGAGCAGCACGCCGATCGTCCCGCTGCGGTTCGTGCCCTCAAGATTCTGGCGGCTCGAGAAGAGTTGGGACCGTTTCACGATCCCCAAGCCTTTCGCGCAGGTGACGATGCACTGTGGCACACCTTGGGTCGCCGCCGGCACCGACGAGGCCCACGGTGCGACGCTCGCGGAGTTGATGGGCGTGCCGCACGGACCCGTGCCGCCGCCGCGATGAGCCGCGGGATCGTCGAGCGCGTCGAGGGGAGTTGGGAACGCGACGGGCTCGGTGCCCTCGCTCTCGCCCCGCTCGCATGGATCTACGGCGCTCTGGTCGGTACGCGGAACAGCCTCTACGACGCGGGCCTGCTGCCGGCGCATCCCCTCGGCCTGCCGACGATCAGTGTGGGGAACCTGACCGTCGGCGGGACGGGGAAGACACCGGTGAGCGCGTGGGTGGCGCAGCAGCTGTTGGCTTCGGGGGTACGACCGGCGATCCTGTTGCGCGGATATGCCGGTGGGGATGAGACGCTGGTGCACGCGCGACTCACGCCCGGCGCGATCACGGTCGCCGACCCTGACCGCGTGCGCGGGGCCGCGAAGGCGCGCGCCGCCGGCGCCCAGGCGTTCGTGCTCGACGACGCGTTCCAGCATCGACAGGTCCGGCGCGACGTGGACCTGGTGCTGATCGCGGCCGAGCAGCGCCACGCCCGCCGCCTGTTGCCAGCGGGTCCGCTCCGCGAGCCTGTGAGGGCGCTGGCGCGCGCCCAGGTGATCGTCGTCACGCGAAAGAGCGCTTCCCGCGACGAGGCCGAGCTGGCGGCGCGAGAGTGGGGCGCAGTCGCTCCCGGAGCGTCGGTCGCGATCGTCTCGCTCGCGGCGAGCGGGCTCGAGCGCGTCGGGCCTCCCGGAGCGGACGGCGGGTCGAGCCAGGGACTCGACGCCCTGCGAGGGAAGCGCGTCCTCGCGATATCGGCGCTCGGCTCGCCGCGGGCCTTCGAAGCGCAGTTGGGCACGCACGCCGCCGAGGTGCGGTCGGCCGGGTTCCCCGACCATCACGCTTTCGCGGACTCCGAGATCGCTGAACTGGCGCGCCGCGGGACCGAAGTGGACCTGGCGATCTGCACGCTGAAGGACGCCGTCAAGCTCGAAGGGCGCTGGCCTCGCCAAGCCCCTCCGTTATGGTATCTTTCGCAGGCTGTCGAGGTCGAGCGAGGCGCGGCGGAACTGAAGGCGCACCTCGATCGGCTTGTGGCGGCCTCCTCCGCGTGACCTGAACCCCATCCGCCGGCCCCACGGCCGGTTCGGTGCCAACGACCCGATGGCCGACCTCCGCCTGCCCACGAATCCGATCGTCCGTCCCGACAAGGACCGCTTCCTCAGTGAGGAGAACCCCTTCGAGGCGATGATGTCGCGCTTTGACCGCGCGGCGAAGCTGCTCGACCTCGAACCCGGGATCTACAAGGTCCTGCGGAGCGCCGAGAAGGAGATCACGGTCTCGATCCCGATCATGATGGACAACGGCGAGGTGGAGGTCTTCACCGGGATCCGCGTCCTGCACAACACCTCCCGTGGTCCGGCGAAAGGTGGCATCCGCTTCGACATGGCCGTCAACCTCGACGAGGTGAAGGCACTCGCCGCGTGGATGACGTGGAAATGTGCGGTGGTCAACATCCCCTTCGGCGGCGCGAAGGGCGGGGTGATCTGCGATCCGCTGAAGATGTCGGTCGGGGAACTCGAGCGCGTGACGCGCCGCTACACCGCGGGGATCATCGCGACGCTCGGCCCCGACTCCGACGTGCCGGCGCCCGACGTGAATACGAACGAGCGGGTGATGGCGTGGCTGATGGACACCTACTCGATGCACGTCGGGCACACCGTGAACGCGGTCACCACCGGCAAGCCGGTGGAGATGGGCGGTTCCCTGGGGCGGCGCGAGGCGACCGGCCGCGGCGTGATGATCGCGACGATGCAGGCGCTGGAGCATCTCAAGATCGAGATGAAGGGCGCGACGGTCGCGGTGCAGGGCTTCGGCAACGTCGGGTCGATCGGCGCCCAGTTGCTCGCCGGCGCCGGGTGCAAGGTGGTCGCGATCAGCGACCGGACCGGGGGCTGGTACAACGCGAAGGGGATCGACGTCGAGGACGCGATCGCGCACGCGAAGAAGACGCGGAACCTCGAGGGCTACGGAAAGGGTGAGGCGATCACGAACGAGCAGCTGCTCGAACTCGAGGTCGATGTCCTGGTGCCGGCGGCGCTCGAGAACGTGATCACCACGAAGAACGCGAAGAACGTGAAGGCCAAGGTGATCTGCGAAGGGGCGAACGGTCCGACGACCGCGGCCGCTGACGCGATCCTCGACGAGAAGGGGATCTTCGTGATCCCCGACATCCTCGCGAACGCGGGCGGCGTGACGGTCTCCTACTTCGAGTGGGTGCAGAATCGCGGCGGCTACTATTGGGACGAAGCCACCGTCAACGAGCGCCTCAAGAACATCATGGTGTCGAGCTTCCGGGACGTGCTGAAGCTCTCGCAGCAGCACAAGGTGAACATGAGGACCGCGGCCTACATGGTCGCGATCAGCCGCGTCGCCACGGTGCACCGGCTGCGCGGCATCTATGCGTGAGCCCGCCGTCGCCCCCGCAGTGAGGGGGCGGCGGTGAAGGTCTGGGTGGCCGCCGTCGGGAAGCCGCGCGATGCGGCGCTCGCGGCGGCCATCCGCGAATACGAGAGCCGGGCGGCCCGCTATTGGCCGCTCGAGATCGTCGAGGTGAAGGAGGAGTCGGGCCGGTCCGCCGGCGTGGAGACGGTGCGGCGCAAGGAGGGGGAGCGGATCTTGGGCCGCATTCCTCCGGCGGCGCGGGTGGTGCTCTGCGATCTCGGCGGGGAGCAGTTCGATTCGACGGCGTTCGCGACGATGTTGCAGCAACAGCGCGAGCGGGCGCAGGACGTGGCGTTCGTGATCGGTGGGGCGAACGGGGTCGGGGACGCGGTGCGAGGGCGCGCAGTGAAGCGATTGGCACTCGCGCCCTGGACGTTGCCACACGAACTCGCTCGGCTCGTGCTCGCCGAACAGCTCTACCGGGCCGGCACGATCGGCCGCGGCGAACCCTATCACAAGTGAGTGCAGTGAGCGCGCCACGCGTCGTCACGGAGTCACTCGGAGGGAGTCCGCTCTCGCGGGCGGCCCAGGAAGGACAGGCCCCTGAGGAGTGGTACCTCCCGCGCCCGCGCGGCGTGGCCGAGTGGAAGAAGTACGCCGAGCGCGTGCGCGCCGAGTTCGGAGCGAGCCGCTGGCTTCAGGGACTCCGCCCGGCCTTCGACGCGTCGGGGCCCGCCCTCGAACGCCTCGAGCGCGTCGCCGGCGCGAACGGTGTTGTGATCACGACGGGGCAGCAGCCGGGACTCTTCGGCGGACCGGGCTACACGCTCCTGAAGGCGCTATCGGCGCTCGCACTCGCCGATCGCATCGAACGCGACACCGGGATCCCGACGGCACCGGTCTTCTGGGCTGCGACCGACGATGCCGACTTCGCGGAAGCGTCCTGGACCGCGGTGGCCGACGAGGGCGCGGTCCGCCGGCTCACGATCCAACGGAAAGGGCAGGAGGGGCTCGTGATGGCCGAGATGCCACTTGGCGACACGCAGCAGCTCTTCGACCAGCTCGTCGCCGCGGCGGGGAGCGCACCGCACTCGGGCGTGCTCGATTCGCTGCGTGCGGCCTACACCCACGACGCCACTATCGGTGGGGCGTACGTACGCTTCATGCGGAGTCTCCTTGAGCCGCACGGCATCGCGGTGCTCGATGCGTGGCATCCGGCGACCCGCGCCGCGGCCCGGCCGACGTTGGTGGAAGCGCTGCGCCGCGCGCCGGTGGTGGATGAGGCGCTCGCGCTCCGCATCGTCGCGATCGAACGCGCCGGTTTCCGCGCCCAGGTCGCGCGCGTGCCGCGGCTCTCGCTCGTCTTTCGCGGCGCGGCGGGTCTCAAGGAGCGGGTGCCGGTGGCGCAGTCGCTCGACGTGGCCGATCGCGCCGACGCGGTGCTCTCTGCCAACGTGTTGCTGCGGCCCGTCGTGGAGCGGCGCATACTGCCGACCCTTGGGTACGTTGCCGGGCCAGGCGAGATCGCCTACTTCGCGCAGGTCGGGGCAGTGGCCGAGGCGCTGGGCGTGAGCGCGCCGCTCGCGCTGCCGCGCTGGGCGGCGACGGTCGTGGAACCCTCCGTGGACCGCCGGCTGGGCCGGCTCGGGATGGTGCTCGACGACATCCGCACGCCGCACGACGCCGAGCGGCGACTCGGCGACCGGTCGGTGCCGGCCGAGATCCGCGCGGGGCTGGAAGGTCTGCGGGAGGACCTCGCGCGGCGACTCGGTTCGTTGCGTGAGGCGTCGGCGACGCTCGAGAACCTCGTGCCCGAGCGCGTGATCGAAGGGGCGCGGCACCAGATGCTGCACCGGGTCGATCGGCTCGAGCGCCGGTTGCGCGCCTCCTCGCGCGCGCGGCAGACGGAGGCGGTGCGCGATCTCGCGGCGGTGCGGGCGGCGCTGATGCCGGAAGGACACAAGCAGGAACGGCGGCTCAATCCCGTTCCGATGCTCGCACGTCACGGCGACCTGCTGCTCGCGCAGCTCAAGGCGGGGGCGGCGATGCACGCGGGGACGCTGGTCGGCGCGTGATCCGATGAAGGGAGGGGCTCGGCTCGTCGCCGCGGGCATCCTGCTGAGCCGGCTCTTCGGCCTCGCGCGCCAACGGGTGACCGCCCACTACCTCGGCGACGGCGACGCCGCCGACGTGCTCGCGTCGGCGTTCAGGATCCCGAATCTGCTGCAGAACCTCTTCGGCGAAGGGGTCCTCTCGGCGTCGTTCATCCCTGCGTACGCGCGGCTGCTCGCGGAGGGAAAGAAAGAAGAGGCCGGTCGGGTAGCGGGTGCCGTGCTTGCGCTGCTGGCGTTGACGACCACCGTCGTCGTGCTCGTCGGCATCGTTGCGGCGCCGCTGATCGTCTCTTTGGTTGCGATCGGATTCACGCCGGAGAAGCAGGCGCAAGCCGTGCAACTCGTACGCATCATCTTCCCCGGCGTCGGGATCCTGGTGTTGAGCGCCTGGTGCCTTGGCGTGCTCAACTCGCATCGCCGTTTCTTCCTCTCGTACGCCTCGCCCGTGCTCTGGAACGTGGCGATGATCGTCGCGCTCCTGGTGTACGGTCCGCGGCAGTCGATGGACGAACTCGTCGTCACCGCGGCGTGGGCAAGCGTCGCCGGCAGCCTCTTCCAGTTCCTCGTGCAGGTGCCG
>JANNKK010000285.1:0-13209 GCA_031396245.1 Gemmatimonadaceae bacterium | reverse complement strand
CCAAAGAGCCCCGTAGACTGCTCTAGCGAGGGGGGCGCCCGCGGCCGGCGGGTGGGGGTAGGCAGGAAACAAGAAGCGCGAGGGAACGAAGCGGGGGACAACGAGCTGAGTCGTTGTCCCCCGCTTCGCAGTTACCGCCGTCTGCCGTCTGCCGTCCGCCGTCTGCTCCTTCGCCTTCCGCCGTCGGCTACTACTCGACGACAACCTGTCGCCGCTGTTGCGCAAAGATCCCGCGCCGCCGGTCGTCGACGTTCGCCGCGCGGCGGAGGTTGTCGAGATAGCCCCGTACGCGCTGCTCGCGAAGTCCCTGGATCGTCCGGTCGCGCTGCGCACCCTTCTGCGCCTCGAACTCGATCCGCGGCGCGTCGGTGCGCGAGACCACCTGCATCACCACGATCCCGTCGCTCGTCCGCGCCAACCCCATCCCGCCGATCGGGAGCGCGAACGCAGCCCCGATCGCCTCGTTCGCGTAGCCCATGCCCGGCACGAAGCCAAGGCGATTGAACCGCCCGCTCGTCTGCACCGGGATCCGACGATTCGCCGCCGCGGCCTGGAGTGAGCTCGTGCGGGCCTCGGTAAGGAGCGAGTCCGCGCGGCCCTGCAGCGCGTCGATCGCCTTCCGCCGCTTCAGCACCTGCACGATCTCGCTGCGCACCACTTCGAATGGCTGCTTGCCCCCCGATGTGAGAGAGTCCACGCGCGCGAGATAATACCCGGTCTCGTCATCGAGCAGGTCGCTCAGGTCTCCGACCAGCGCTCCGGAGAAGGTCCACGCGCTGACGCCGCTGACCTGCCCACCGACCAGCATGGCGGGCTGGCCCTCCTGCACCGCCACCTGGGTGACGAGCAAGCCCAACTCGGCTGCAGCGCTGTCGAGGAGGGCCGGATTCTCCTGCCCCGCGGCGATCGTCGACAACCGGTCGGCGCGTCGGTCGGTCGCGGTGGCGGTCGAGTCCCCCTGCGCGACGCGCAGGAGGATATGACGCAGGGAGAGGGTATCCCCCTTCTTCTCGGTCACCTTGATGAGGTGCCAGCCGAATTCCGTGCGCACCGGCTCGGAGACTTGACCGACACGGAGGGCATTGGCGGCCTTCTCGAAGTCGGCCACGAACCGTCCACGCGCGCCGCGGCCGAGGTCGCCCCCCTCCGCCGCCGACACGGAGTCTGTCGATTCACGCTTGGCCACAGCCTCGAAAGTCGCCCTGCCACTCGTGATCTCGTCGCGCAGCGCCAGCAGGCGCGCGCGCGTGGCGGCGGTGTCGGCGGCCGTCGGCGCTCGGCTGATCATCACCAGCGACACGACGGCGCGACCACTCCGGTCCCACCGATCCTCGTACAGGTCGTAGAATCGTCGCGCATCGCTCTCGCTCACCGCCGCCGAGTCGACCTGGGCCGGCGTCGGCTGCAGGGCCACGAACGACACCTGCGCCGAGTCGCGCTCATCCTTGTACATCTGGAAGAGCCGCTCGTCGCTCACCCAGGCGTCGGCCGCCAGCTGGGAGAAGAGCTTGTTCCGCGGGATCTCCGAGCGGTAATACGCCTCGAGCTGCACCAGCATCCCCTGCTGCCGGGCGACGGGCGAGGCGATGAACCGGCGGTATTTCTCAGGGTCGAACTGGCCATCGGTCCAGAAGCTCTGGTTCGAGTAGACGTCGGAGGGAGGCGCGTACAGCGCCGCCTCCTGGATCTCCTTCGCCGTGACGCGGATGCCCCGCCTCTCGTATTCCTGCTGGAGGAGGACGTCGAGGACCATCTGGTCGAACACCTGGTCATCGATCCGGCGACGCTCGTCGAGGTTGAGCGACCGTCCCGTCCGCTGCTCCTCCGCAGCCGAGGCGCGCTGCGTCGCAGCCTGCCAGTCGAGGTAGAGGATGCTTTGCCCATTCACCTTCGCCACCGGCGTCGACGCGGTCACCGCGGATTGCCCGATCAGCCCGGACATATCCACGAGCAGGAAACCGCCGACGAAGGCGATGAACAGGAAGTACCAGATGTATTTGGCGATACCGCGCATCGATTCCAGCACGTGCGACAACCCCTGGAGCGGACGGGAAAAGTGGCGAACGGCGAGTGAAGTGGAGCCGAGAACAATACCCGGCCACGCGACCTAAAATCAAGCGACGAACGAACTTCTGATTGACGGTCGCTCCGACCGCGTTGTATCTTCGCAACGGGCGCGGTAGCGCCGCAGAACCCCCTCCGCACACGAAATGGCTGCTCCCTCTCGCGTCGACGAACTCCGGAAGCGCTACCACGAGAACCCGCGACGTTTCTTCGCGCCGCTGGCGAACGAATACCGCAAGACCGGATTCCTCGACCGCGCCATCCTCCTTTGCGAGAAGCATCTCGCCGAGCAGCCGGACAACCTGAATGGGCTGGTGGTCTACGGGCAGACCCTCTTCGAGTCGGGGCGCCACGGCGACGCGAAGGCGCCCTTCGAGATGGCGCTCAATCTCGACCAGGAGAACCTGATCGCCCTGCGCCATCTGGGTGACATCGCCAAGCTCGAAGGGGACCTCGAGGGAGCGCGGAAGTGGTATGAGCGCGTGCTCGAGTTCGACCGTCGCAACGAGGAAGTGCTCGCCCTCCTCGAGGAGGTCGGCGGTGGAGCGGCGAAGGAGCCGCCCTCGGGACCCTCGTCGGCGCCGAGCATCGTCTCCGTCGCCTCGTCGGTGCGGGTGACTTCGGGCGGGATGGCGGAGTCGCTGGGACTCATCGACCTCGATGGTCCCGCTGCGGCCCCGACCCCAGCGCCGGCGGCGCCGGTCGCCGCTCTCAGGGCTCCAGCCGTGAAGACCGTCGAGATCAGCGCGCAGAAAGCGCCCGCGAAGCGCGCCTCGCTGATGGACATCGCATTCGATTTCGGCGAGCCGGCCGCCGAGGGTCCCTCGGCGAAGGCGGTCCCGAATGCGCCGATTCTCTCCGCCGAGGCCGCGGAGTACGGCTTCGCCGAGGTGTCGCCGCCCGCCCCCACCAAGCCGATCGTCCGGGCGCTCGAGGAGATGGAGACGCTCGTCGTCGAGCCGCCTCCCTACGTCCGGCCGCCGATGGTGGAATCGCTGATCGAACAGCCTCCCGAGCCCGTCTCACTCGCCAGTACGGAACGGATCGAGGGGCTCGAGGCCGCGGAGTTCAGCGCCGACGTCTCACCTCTCGCCGGACTGGAGCCGAGCGAATTCGAGTCGGGCGACGCCGCGCCGATGAGCGGGCTCGAGCCGATGGAGTTCGAGGCAAGCAGCGTGTCCGCTCCCGAGGTGCCTGGGCTCGAGGATCGTGAGTTCGTGCCGCCGACCACCGCCGATGAACAGCGGCGCAAGTCGCTCGCGGGTCTGCCGCTGATCGAGGACACGCCGCCCCTTCCGCGACCGATGGCGGACCTGCCGGAGTTGGATACGAGCGATCGCGCGCCTTCGCCGCCCGCTCCGCCGATCGCGGAGGCGGAGACGATCGCCCTTGGCGCCGCCGAAGTCCGCAAGCGGATGGAGACCCCGGCGACCTTCGTCACCGAGACGATGGCCGAGCTCTATCTCAAGCAGGGCTTCCGCGACCGGGCGGCGGACGTCTACCGCCAACTCATCGCGCAGTCGCCCGATGACGCGGGACTGAAGAAGCGGCTCGAGGCGCTCGAGGAGGCCGCGGCCGCTCCGGCAATGGACTTCGACGTGCTGCCCGAGCCGGTTGAGGATCCGGAACCCGCCCCGGCGAATGCGATGCTCTCCGAGGTCTCGTTCGCCGATCTCGAGCTCGTCACTCCCGCGATCCCGATCCGCGCGGCCACGCCACCGGCGACACCGGCCGTCGCGCCGCGGCCAACCGCTCCGAGGCAGACCGCCCCCAAGCCGGCGGAGCCGACCGGACCGACGGCGCGCGAGGTCCTCGCCGCGTTCGCGCGCCGCGGCTTCACGCCCCTCTCCTCCCCGGTCGTCGCCGGCCCATCCGGTCGCGGCGCGCCAGTGGGCCCGACCGATGGGTCGCTCGACGGAGTCTTCGGCTCGGCGGTGGATCGGGACGACGAGGTCGCAGCGCACCGACTCGCCGGCGTCGGCGCCCTCGCCGGTCCTTCCGGCGGGTCGGCACTCGATTCGCTCTTCGGTGAGGGGCCCTCGGCGCCCGCGCCCCCGTCCGAGAGGACGCCAGCGCGCGGCGGCGCCGTGCAGCGCGCATCCGATCGTCTCCGATTCGACCAGTTCTTCGCCGCCGGCGCGGCGCCGGTGGCCGAGCCGGAGGTCGAGCCGGAGGCTACGCTCGAGGAGCCAACGCTCGAGGAGCCCTCGGTCAGTGAGCCCGCCTCCAGCGAGCCGCCACCCGAGGATGATGACCTCGACCAGTTCCAGGGCTGGCTCAAGAGGCTGACGCAGTGAGGATCGCGGTCTTCAACGGACCGAATCTCAACCTGCTCGGCATCCGCGAACCCGAGATCTACGGCACGACGACACTCGCCGAGATCGAGGCGCGCCTCGAGGAGGTCGGCACCGAACTCGGCGTGACGCTGCTCTTCTCGCAGTTCAACGACGAAGGGCGGATGCTCGATGCGATCCACAGCTGTCGTGGCGTCGTCGCCGGCGCCCTCGTGAACGCCGGCGCCTGGACCCACACGAGCCTCGCCCTCCGCGATGCCTTCGTCGGCGTCTCGTTGCCGTACGTCGAGGTCCATCTCTCGAACATCTACGCTCGTGAGCTGGAGCGCCGACACTCCTGGCTCGCCCCCGGCGCTCTAGCGATCGTCGCCGGATTCGGCGCGAACGGCTACGAGCTCGCCCTGCGCGGCCTCGTCACCGCGCTCGGCGGCGCGCCTTCCGGCGCGCGCTGACGCCTTCGGGCGTCGGCTATCTTTCCCTCCGTGTCGTCGATCCTCTATGCCGTGCTCGCCGCGGCCGGGAATCTCGTCGGTGCGGCGGCCATCACCTCGCGGAGCCGATGGTCGCCGCGTTCCCTCGAACTCCTGCTCGCTTATTCGGCGGGCTTCCTCATCGTCGTTTCGATCACCGGGCTGCTCCCCGAGGCGTTCGCCGAGGGCGGCGCGTCGGCGGCGATCGTCGTCCTCATCGGATTCCTGCTGGTGCACCTCTTCCAGCATACGCTGGTCCATCATTTCCACTTCGGTGAGGAGACGCATCACGTCGGCCGCGGCGTGAGTGTGGCCGCCCTCGCCGGGCTCCTGCTACACACGCTGGTGGATGGCGTCGCGATCGCGAGTGCGTTCGGCGTGAGCGAGACCCTCGGGATGCTCGTCTTCGGCGCCGTGTTCCTGCACAAGGTGCCGGAGGGATTGGCGATCGCCTCCCTCTTCATCGCCTCGGGACGGTCTCGCGCCGCAGCACTCGGCGCCGGAGCGGCGCTGGGGCTGGCGACGGTGGTCGGCGTCCTGCTCACGCAGCTCATCGACCCGCTCGCCCACTGGGGCCTCGCGCTCTCGGCCGGCGTGACGCTCTATGTCGGTGCGTCGAACCTGATCCCCGAGTTCCAGGGGAAGGGAGGGTGGACGCACAACGTCGTCTTCTTCGCCGGTTGCGCGAGCGCCCTCGCGCTGCGCTCGATGCTCGCGCACTGACCGTGGCGCGCAAGGGAGGGGCGAAGGGAGGCGCCGCCGCGGTCCCCGGGCTCTTCGAGCGACCACTCGCGGTGCCGCTCGCGGCGCGCCTCCGGCCACGCACCCTCGACGAGGTCGTCGGGCAGGCGCACCTCCTCGGGCCCGGTCGTCCGCTGCGGGTCGCGATCGAGCAGGGGGAGACGGGTTCGATCGTCCTCTGGGGGCCGCCGGGCTCGGGCAAGACGACCATCGCGCGTCTCGTCGCCGACCACGTCAGAGGGGAGTTCATCCCCTTCAGCGCCGTCACCGACGGTGTGCCGCGGATCCGCGAGGTCGTCGCCGACGCCGAGAAGCGGCGGATCCTCGGCACCCGCACGGTGCTCTTCGTCGATGAGATCCACCGATTCAACCGGAGCCAGCAGGACGCCCTCCTCCCGCACGTCGAGAGCGGGCTCCTCACGCTCATCGGCGCGACCACGGAGAACCCGAGCTTCGAGATCAATGGCGCACTGCTGAGCCGAGTGCGTGTCTTCGTGCTCGAGGCGCTCGCCGCCGCGGATCTCTCGGCGCTGCTCGACCGCGCGCTCGCCGACGCAGAACGAGGGCTCGGTTCGTTCGGACTCGCGCTCGATGCCGACGCGCGCGCGCTGATCGCGACCGAGTCCGACGGCGACGCCCGCCGCGCGCTCACCGTGCTCGAAGCGGCGACCGTGCTCCTCCGGGGAGAGGGGGAGGAGGCGCGCCGGATCACCACCGAGGTCGCGGTGGCCGCGCTGCAGGCGCGGATGCCGGTGTATGACAAGTCCGGCGAACAGCACTTCAATCTCATCTCCGCCTACCACAAGGCGCTGCGCGGTTCCGACCCGCAGGGCGCGCTCTACTGGCTCGCGCGGATGATCGAGGGTGGGGAGGATCCCCTCTACATCGCGCGCCGCACCGTGCGATTCGCCTCGGAGGACATCGGGCTCGCCGACCCGCGCGCCCTCGAGATCGCGCTCGCCGCGCGCGACGCCTTCCACTTCCTCGGCTCCCCCGAGGGAGAACTCGCGATCGCCGAAGCGGCGGTCTACCTCGCGACCGCGCCGAAGTCGAACAAGGTGTATCTCGCGTGGGGTGCGGCACTCGAAGCGGCGCGCGCGACGCCCGCCGCACCGGTGCCACTGCATCTGCGCAATCCGGTCACCGGCCTGATGAAGGAACTGGGGTACGGCGCCGGGTATCAGTACGCGCACGAGGTTCCCGAGGCGTACCTGCCGCAGGACTACCTGCCAGACGAGGTGAAGGAGCGCGAGTTCTACGCGCCCGGTCCCTTCGGATTCGAGAAGGAGGTCGCGAAGCGGCTCGCCTGGTGGCGCGCGCTGCGCGACGATCGCGCGAAGGGAACGGACCGGGGCTCGGCCCCGCCAACGGAGGACGGATGACACGAGGTCGATGGATGATCGTGGCGGCCACGATGTTGGTCGCCGCAACGGGATGTCGCACGCTGGCCCGCCAGGCGTTCGCGAATCCGGTCGTCGAGGTGAAGGATGTGCTGGTGAAGGGCGTCGGCCTGCAAGGCGGCTCACTCGACATCGTGCTCGACGTCTACAATCCCAACGAGTATCGGCTCGACGCGACGAGCATCACCTACAAGGTCTGGGTCGACTCGAGCCAGATCGCGACCGGGGCGCTCGACCGGCTGGTGACCCTCGGCGAGAAGGGGCGGTCCGAGATCGTGGTGCCGGTGGACTTCACCTTCGCCGCGGTGCAGAAGGCCCTGACGCTCTTCGCGCAGCGCGGCGTCCTCGACTATCGCGTGACCGGGGAGTTCACGATGGCGACGCCGTTCGGGAAGGTCACGCGGCCGTACTCGGGGAAGGGGACGCTGACGTCATTCCGATAACGGCAGAGGGGAGATGGGAGAGGGGAGATGTGAGGTACGCACGCGTGAGCGACACTAGATTCCGCCTACAAGGCGTGTCACCCCACATCTCCCCTCTCCCCTCTCCCATCTCCCTTCTCCCATCAAGCAGTTAATCGACCTCCAACCGCCCCAAGAGCGCGCCATCCTCGTCGGTGCGCCGCTCAAGCGCACGAACGCGCGGCACGCCGTCGTCGAACATCTCGATGAACTCGCCGCGCTCTCCGACACCGCGGGCGCCCGGGTGGTCGGCACCCTGACGCAACTGCTCGACCGGCCTGACCCCTCGACCTACATCGGGAAGGGGAAGGTCGAGGAGTTGCGCGCGATGCTCGTCGAACACGACGCGACCGTCGTCATCTTCGACGATGAGCTCTCGCCTGCGCAGGGGAAGAACCTCGAGGAGGAACTCGGGAAGCGCGTGATCGATCGGGCCGAACTCATCCTCGACATCTTCGCGACGCGGGCGCGCTCCGCCGAGGCGCGGATGCAGGTCGAGCTCGCGCAACTCGAGTACTCCCTCCCGCGGCTCACGCGGATGTGGACGCACCTCGAGAAGTTCCGCGGTGGCATCGGCGTGCGCGGGCCGGGCGAAACGCAGCTCGAGACCGACCGCCGACTCGTCGGCCAGCGCATCAAGCTGCTGAAGGACCGCCTCACGGAGGTCACCAAGGCGCGGCAGGTCCAGCGCGCGAGCCGGGCCGGGAGCTTCCGGGCGGCGCTCGTCGGCTACACGAATGCCGGCAAGAGCTCGATCCTGCGCGGCATCGCCGGCGCCGACGAGGTCTTCGTCGAGGATCGCCTCTTCGCGACGCTCGATCCGCTCACCCGCGAGGTCGACCTCGGCGATCGGCAGTCGGTGCTCCTCACCGACACCGTCGGGTTCATCCGCAAGCTGCCCCACCATCTCGTCGCCAGCTTCCGCGCGACCCTTGAGGAGGTCTCCGAAGCGGACCTCCTCCTCCACGTCATCGACGCGAGTCATCCGGCGTGGGAGGAGCAGCGCATCGTCGTCGACGACGTGCTCGGCGACCTCGGCGTGAGGCACCTGCCGATGATCTACATCTTCAACAAGATCGATCGCCTCGAGCCCGAGGTGCGGACCGCGCTTCGGCAGCGGATCGAGAACCTGGCCCCCGGCTCCCTCTTCACGTCGGCGTCGACGCCGGGCGGGCTCGATCCGCTGCGGGCACGTCTCCTGCAGGCGGTGCACGAGCGCCGGCCCGAGGCCGAGGTGATCATCCCGATGACCAATGGTCGCCTGCTCGCCGAAGTGCACCGACTGGGTGAGGTGACGGCGACCGCGACCGACGAGGAACAGGGCGTCCTTCGGATCCGCGGCCGCTTCGACCCCACGGCGCTGGCGCGGCTGGAGCGCGACGGGGCGGTCAGGGCGTGACCCCGCACGTCGCGCGCCTGGGCCGGCTGCGCGAGTCGATCGCGGCGAGCGGAGTCGATGCGCTGCTCGTGACCTCGCTCCCGAGCGTCCGCTACCTCACCGGGTTCTCCGGATCGAACGCGCTGCTGCTCGTGACCGATGCGGAGAGCGTGCTCGTGACCGACTTCCGATACGCCGCGCAGGTGCGGATCGAGGTCGGGGAGTCCACCCGCTGCGTGATCGAGCGGGCCTCCCTCTGGACCGGACTCTGGAGTGTGCTCGCGTCGACGCCGGCGGTGGCGGTACTGGCCTTCGAGAGTGCGCACGTGACGCATCTGGATTCCGCCCGCTTCCTCGATGCGACCAGTGAAGGGTCGCGCTGGCGCTGGCGACCGGCGCAGAATCTCGTCGAAGTCCTGCGCGAATCGAAGGAGCCGCTTGAGGTGGAGCTCATTCGCAGCGCGGTGCAGGTCGCCGAGCGGGCCCTGGAGCGCACCCTGCCGCACGTCGCGGTCGGCGCGAGCGAGCTCGAGGTCGCCGGCCGGTTGGAGTTCGAGCTCCGGACCGCAGGGAGCGAGGGATTCCCATTCGAGACCATCGTCGCGGCGGGGGCGCGCTCGGCGCTGCCGCACGCGCGGGCGAGCGCCCAACGCATCGCGCGGGGTGATCTACTCCTGATCGACTTCGGCGCCCTGGTCGGCGGCTACTGCTCCGATCTCACGCGGACCTTCGTCGTCGGGGCGCCGCCGACCGAGCGCCAGCGCGAGATCCACGCCGCGGTTCGGGAAGCGAACGGGAGCGCTTCGGCTCTCGTTCGGCAGGGGATGCGGGGAAGGGATGCTGACTCGCTCGCGCGGGACTACATTGACCGCCTCGGTTTCGGCGAGGCCTTCGGGCACTCGTTGGGGCACGGGATCGGGCTCGAAGTGCACGAGGCGCCACGGCTCGCCAAGACGGCGGAGTCGATCCTCCCGGCCGGTGCCGTCGTGACGATCGAACCGGGGATCTACCTCGACGGCTGGGGCGGGGTCCGGATCGAGGACGATGTGGTGCTCACGCCGGAGGGACCGATGGTCCTGAGTTCATTCGATCGGAGTCTGCTGCAGTTGTAGGTGTGCGGTCCGCCGTCCGCCGTCTGCCGTCCGCCTTCTGACCTCCTCGCCATAAATCTGATGATTGACTTGAGGTATGTGAAGAAACTGCTGGAGATGCTCGACGAATCCACAGTGGACTCGATGGAGATCTCCTCCGACAAGGGGCTTCGGATCCGGCTGAGCAAGTCGCCGACTGCCCGCGGAGCCGTGCAGTATGCGACTCCCGCGCCGAACGCCGCGGCCCCGCCGATTGCCGCCGCGCCGGCCCCCGCTCCGGCACTGCCCCCCGCCGCCGCTCCCCGCGGCAACCTCACCGACGTGAAGTCGCCGATGGTCGGCACCTACTACGGCGCGCCCGAGCCCGGCGCCAAGCCCTACGTGAGCGTCGGCCAGCAGATCAAGAAGGGGCAGGTGCTCTGCATCATCGAGGCGATGAAGATCATGAATGAGATCGAGTCCGAGGTCGCCGGCACGGTCGTGGAGATGAACGCCACCGATGCGCACCCGGTCGAATACGGTCAGGTCCTCTTCCGGGTGAACGCCAATGGCTGACGCGCCGAAGGCCGCTGCGGGCGCGACCACCACGACCGCTGCACCCGCTGTCCCCGCTGCCCCCGGCGCACCCGCCGCCGCCCCGGCCGCGCCGTACAACTTCAAGGTCGTCCTCCAGACGATGGCCCAGCAGGGTGGCTCCGACCTGCACCTCAAGATCGGCCGTCCGCCGACGATGCGACTCAACGGCGACCTCGTCCCGATGGACATGCCGGCCCTTCGCCCTGAGGACCTCCGCTCGATTGGCGAGCAGATCATCCCTCCCAAGCAGCGGCGCGAGTTCGACGAGTCGAAGGACGCCGACTTCGCGATCGGCGTCCCTGGCGTCGGCCGATTCCGCGTGAACGTCTATCAGCAGCGCGGCTCCCTCGCCTATGCCTTCCGCGCGATCGCCTTCCAGGCGCTCTCGATGGAGGAGCTGAACCTTCCCGAGATCCTCAAGGAGATCTCCCTCAGGCCGCGCGGCCTCGTCCTCGTCACCGGGATCACCGGCTCGGGCAAGTCGACCGCCCTCGCGACGATGATGCAGTACGTGAACGAGAACCGGCACGCGAACATCATAACGATCGAGGACCCGATCGAGTTCCTGCACCGCGACATCAAGTGCCACATCAATCAGCGCGAGGTGGGGACCGACACCGTCTCCTTCGCGCAGGCGCTGCGTCGCGTGCTCCGGCAGGACCCCGACATCATCATGATCGGCGAGATCCGCGACTTGGAGACGCTCGAGATCGCGCTCAAGGCGGCCGACACCGGCCACATGGTCTTCTCGACGCTCCACACGATGGACGCGACGCAGACGATCAACCGCATCATGTCCTTCTATCCGCCGCACGAGCAGGCCGACATCCGGTTCCAGCTCTCGACCGCGCTGCAGGCGGTCGTCTGTCTCCGCCTCGTCCCCCGCACCGACAAGCCGGGCCGCATCCCCGCCTGCGAGATCCTCGTCAACACCGCCGCCGTCGCCGACAACATCCGCGACGCCTCCAAGGCCCTCTCGATCCCCGACCTCATCCGTGAGGGTACGGTGCAATACGGGATGCAGTCCTTCGACCAGTCGCTGATGAACTGGTACAAGCAGGGCGTCATCTCCTACGAGGCGGCGCTGAACGCGTCGACCAGCCCGAGCGAGTTCGCGCTCAAGGTCCAGGGCATCGCCGGCACCTCCGACGGCGATTGGAGCCAGGTGAAGCAGGGCGCGCGCTAGGTGTTCCGGAAGATCCTGATCGCCAACCGCGGCGAGATCGCGCTGCGGATCATCCGGGCGTGCCGTGAACTCGGGATCGAGACGGTCGCGGTCTACTCCGAGGCCGACCGCGAATCGCTCCACGTCCGGTTCGCCGATGATGACGTCTGCATCGGGCCGGCCCCCGCGCGGGACTCCTACCTCCGCATCCCGCGCATCATCGCCGCCGCCGAGATCACCGGCGCCGACGCGATCCACCCGGGCTACGGCTTCCTCGCCGAGAACGCCGAGTTCGCCGAGACCTGCGCGGCGAGCGGCATCACCTTCATCGGGCCGACGCCGCACCAGATCCGGACGATGGGGGACAAGGCCGCCGCCCGCGCCGCGATGATCGCCAACGGCGTCCCGGTCGTTCCCGGCACGCCGGGCCCGGTCGAGGATGTCGACGAGGCGCTCGCCTTCGCCGAGCAGATGGGTTTCCCGGTGATCATCAAGGCCGCCGCCGGCGGGGGCGGGAAGGGGATGCGTGTCGCGCGCGACTCCGACGACTTCGCCCGCTCCTTCCAGCTCGCGCGCTCCGAGGCCCTCTCGGCCTTCGGCAACGGCTCGGTCTACGTCGAGAAGTACCTCGAGCGGCCGCGGCACGTCGAGTTCCAGATCCTTGGCGACACGCACGGCACGGTGATCCACCTCGGCGAGCGCGACTGCTCCGTCCAGCGCCGACACCAGAAGCTCGTCGAGGAGGCTCCCTGCCCGGTGATGACCCCCGAACTGCGGAAGCGGATGGGCGACGCCGCGGTGAAGGGAGCGAAGGCGATCGACTACGTCGGCGCCGGCACCGTCGAGATGCTCCTCGACGACGATGGGTCGTTCTACTTCATGGAGATGAACACCCGCATCCAGGTCGAGCACCCCGTCACCGAGATGCTCACCGGCGTGGACCTCGTGAAGGAGCAGATCCGCATCGCGGCGGGTGAGAAGATGTCGATGACCGAGACGCCGCCGCTCCGCGGGCACGTGATCGAATGCCGCGTGAACGCCGAGGACCCGGCGCGGAACTTCCAACCGAGTCCGGGTCGGATCGACGTCTTCCATATGCCCGGCGGGAATGGCGTGCGGGTCGACACGCACGTCTACGCCGGCTACTCGGTGCCGCCCTTCTACGACTCGATGATCGCAAAGCTCATCGTGCATGGGATAGATCGCACCGAGGCCCTCGCGAAGATGCGCCTCGCCCTCGAGACCTTCATCGTGCAGGGCGTCACCACGACGATCCCCTTCCTCGGTACGCTGATGGACCACCCACGCTTCATCGCCGGCGAGGTGCACACGAAGTTCCTCGAGCAGGAGGGGGCGGACCTCTTCACCCCCAAGCCCGCCCCCTGATCATCGAGCGCTGGCAGGACGCCGATCCGGCGTCCCTGCGCGGACAGGCGGTCGCGGTGATCGACGTGTTGCGCTGGTCCACGGTCGTCATCGAGGCGCTGGCGAATGGCGCGGCCCACGTCGAGGCGTTCGCCACGACCGATGAGGCGTTCGCGCGGGCCCGTGAGCTCGGTCGGACGAACG
>JANNKK010000243.1:0-2459 GCA_031396245.1 Gemmatimonadaceae bacterium | reverse complement strand
CGGCGGCGTTGGGGCAGATCCTGCTCGTCCTCGTCGGCGGCGCGGCCCTCTCGCTCACTCCGCTCGCCGCGAAGATCCCCTCCCAGGTGCTGCCCGCCGTGCTGACCGGCGCCCCCGCGCTCCTGCTCGCGATCAATGCCGTCAACTTCACCATCCACAACGGCATCGCCCTCCTCTTCCCCGCCTGGGTGCGGCTCGGCGATTCGACACCCGGTGGCGTGGAGGCGATGGGACAGATGATGATGATCGGCGCGGGAACGATCCTCGCGCTCGCACTTCTCCTCCTCCTCCCCGTGATGCTGGGCGTGGCCGTCGGCGGGCTCCTGGTCGGTGTCCCTGGCGTGCTTTGGCTGGCGATCGTGGTGGGATCATTCGCGGCGGCCGCGGCGCTCGCCGGGGAGGCGTACCTGCTGATCCTCGCCCTCGCGCGCGCGTTTGAGCGCGTGGAGCCGATCCAGACGGTCTAGGCGGAACCGGTAAATCGGCGGCCGCGGATTCGCGAGTCGCCCGCGATCGCGCGCCACAGCCGCCGCTAGCTCGCCTTGCGGTAGACTGTCACTTCGCTCTTGAGGCGCGCTCCGAGCCGATCCCGCTCGACCTCGAGGTCATGCCACGACTGCAGGTTGAGCCAGAACTGCTCCGACGTGCCGAAGAAGCGCGCCAGCCGGAGCGCCGTGTCCGCCGTGATGGCCCGCTTCCCATGCACGATCTCGTTGATGCGACGCGGCGGCACGCTGAGGCCCTGCGCCAGGCGATACTGGGTCAGGCCGAGCGGCTCCAGGAAGTCCGCCAGCAGGACCTCGCCGGGATGGATCGGGGCAAGCTTCTTCGTCACGGGCACTCCTAGTGGTAGTCGACGATCTCGACCTCAAGGGCGTCGCTGCCGTCCCAGCGAAAGCAGATGCGCCACTGATCGTTGACGCGAATGCTGTGCTGGCCCTCGCGACTTCCCTTGAGCTTCTCCAACCGATTGCCGGGCGGCACGCGCAGTTCCGCAGCCGCTCGGTGTCCTTGTCCACGAAGCTCTTGATCACTGGGCATAACAACGCGTGGCGTTACTACGCGCAAGAGTGTGGTGCCGCGACACCCGCGCCTCAGGTCACTTTCGAGATCGGTTGCGAATCCGAACCGATCTCAATTCCTCGACCATACGGAGACTAGCCCGCCTCCACTCCGGCCCTTGACGACGGGCGGGCGCCGAGCGTAGCCTCGGCAGGTAGGCTCGCACTAGGGCACGTCGTGCGTTCGATTCGCACGGACTGCGGCGAACAGGTGCGAGATCGCCAACGCGAGGTGGTACTGTGGTCGACGACATGGGGACATTCCGCACGGAGATCGAACTCGAGAACCCGGCGAGTCCCGGCGAGCGCCGGCGTGTCGATGGATTGCTCGTCGACACCGGCTCCGAGCTGACCTGGGTTCCAGCGCCGCTCCTTGAGTCACTCGGGATCGCGCGCGTGAAGCGGCTTCGCTTTCGGCAGGCGACTGGTCAGATCGTCGAGCGCTGGACTGGCGACGCCCGCGTGTTTGCCGCCGGCACACGAACGCTCGACGACATCGTGTTCGCTGAGCCGGGCGATCAATCGTTGCTGGGTGCCCGCACCCTCGAGGGCCTCAACGTCGTAGTGGATCCGGTGAGCCGACGCCTCGTGGACGCGGGGGCGATGCCCGCGGCCGTGGCGTAGTCCCCGGCCGCGCTCGCATCCGATGGAATCGAAGGGCATGTTCGGGCATGCGTCGCACCGCTCCAGCACTCATCCTCGCCTCGGCGATCGCAATGGCCGTGCTGTCCGCGCCTCCCGCCGCGGCGCAGAGCGTCAAGTACGGCTATATGAACCTTGCCGGGGATGTCATGATCCCCCTCCAGTTCGACAGTGCCGGCGCGTTCAGGAACGGCGTCGCGGTCATCAAGCTGGGTACGACGTACGGCCTCAGCGATTATCTATGGGATCAGCGACGTCGCCTTCGGGATGGCGTCGATGACGATCATCGTCCCGCCGAGCATGACGTCGCACTGGCGGATCGTGGGACGATCCGGGGAGACGCTGATTGAATTCCCCTTTCGGGTCAGCATCCTCGACGACTCGACACTCACGGCCGAAGGCGTGCCGCACCGCCGAGCCCCAGGGGAGTTCGACGGCACGTATCGCCAACTGCGGGACCTCCGGGGCAACATCATCAGGGATTCGATGCACACCTGCTGTATCCGCACGGAAGGACGCTTCGCCGACGGGCTCGTCCTCGTCTCCGGGAAGACCGACGCCGCCCGACTCGCCGCGGTGCGCGGGGCCCTGGCGAACGACACCCTCTACGACAGGGCGTCCTTCGAGCGCCGTCGGCAGGATGCGATCGCCAAGGCCAGCGGGGCCAGGCGTCGGACCGTCTCAGCGGACCCCGTCGCTGAAGGCATGGAGCGATTCTGCTACTACGTCGTGCGGCAGTCGATGCGATCGAGCAAG
>JANNKK010000220.1:0-11548 GCA_031396245.1 Gemmatimonadaceae bacterium | reverse complement strand
ATCGCGAGCACCGCCCCGGCGGTCGGCGGTGTCCCCTTCACCTCGGTCACGAGGATGCGCGGCGGACCGAGGAGCGCGGCGGCGGAGAGCGCGAGGGTTGCGGCGAGCGGGATGAGTGTGAGTGAAGCGCGGCGCATGCGGAGACTCCTGCTGAGGTGATGTGGCGTCCACCCCCTCCGATGCCGGCTGCGCGGCGCCCGTTTACACGACGGGCCGCCCGAACGGGCGGCCCGTCGCACACCTCGCACCGGCCGTTAGAACGCCTTGAACTCGTCGAATGGCTGGCGGCAGCTCCGACACACGTGGATCGCCTTGCACGCCGTGGAGCCGAACTCGCTCTTGAGCTCGGTGTCGTTCGACCCGCAGTGCGGGCACGCCACCGCGCTGCGCCGACGCGAGAGCGTCACGAGTCCACCAGCCTCGGCGCGCCCAGGCGGCGCGATCCCATAAGCACGTAGTTTCTCCTTCGCCGCCGGCCCGATCCAATCGGTCGTCCAAGCCGGCGCCAGCACCGTCCGCATCGTCACGCGCGTCGCGCCGGCCGCCTCGAGCGCCGCGCGGATGTCCTTCTCGATCTCGAACATCGCGGGGCAGCCCGAGTACGTCGGCGTGATGGTCACCTCGATCGCCCCATCCGCACCCACCATCGCGTCGCGCACGATCCCGAGCTCGACCACGCTGATCACCGGCACCTCCGGGTCGGGCACCTCCTGGAGCAGCTCGAACACGCGCTCGCGCGTCAGCGGTGCGCTCACCACTTCGCGCCCGGGTGCGACCGCGCGACGATCTGCATGGTCGTGAGCAGGTGGCCCAGCTGCTCGGTGTGCCGGCCGCGCCGGCCGCCCCGCTGCATCACGCCATCGGCGGGACGCGTCAGCGTGGCCCGCGCGAGCACCTCGTCCACCATCTGATCCCATCGCGACTTGAGGACGATGTGGTCCACATGGATGCCGTGCGAGACGACCGCCACATCGACCCCATCGGACTCGAAGAGCTCGCCGGTGAATCGCCAGAGGCGGTCGAGCGACCCCTGCACGCGCCGATGGCTCTCCTCGGTGCCGTCGCCGAGGCGCACGACCCACTCGCTGGAGTGGCGGAAGTGGTAGCGGTCCTCCTTGAGCGCCTTCGCGGCGATCGCCGCGACGCCGGCATGTTGCGACGACGCGAGGGCGTCGAGCATCAGCACACTGATCGCATCGAAGAGGAACTGCCGCACCATCGTGTCGCCGAAGTCGCCGTTGGGCTGCTCGACGAGAAGGCAGTTCCTGAACCTCACGCCGTCGCGGAAGTAGGCGAGCGCGTCCTCGTCCCGTCCCTTCCCCTCGGTCTCGCCGGCGAGCCGCAGGAACTGGGCGGCCTGTCCGATCAGGTCGAGGGCGAGGTTCGCGGTGGCGATGTCCTCCTCGATGATCGGCCCGTGACCGGTCAGGTCGGAGAGCTGGTGTCCGAGGATGAGCCGATCGTCACCGAGCCGGAGGAAGTACTCGACGAGGGGATCCCCGACCGGCGCCGTGCGCGGCGCGGCGACGGGCGTCGTGCCGGACGTCGCCTCACCGGCGGCGATGCCCCCTTCGTCCTCCTGGCGCTTCGTCATCTAGAAGACGCGGACGCCGCGCGGGACCTTGTAGAACTGGGGATGGCGGTACGGCTTGTCGTTCCCCGGCTCGAAGAAGGGCCCGGCGTCTCCCGGCGCCGAGGCGACGATCGCCGCACTCGGCACGACCCAGAGGCTCACCGCCTCGCCGCGCCGCGTGTACACATCGCGCGCATTCTGCAGCGCGTGCTCGGCGTCGGTCGCGTGGAGCGAGCCGGCGTGCTCGAAGGGCTCCCCCTGATTGCCCTGCGTGAACACCTCCCAGAGCGGCCAGGAACTCTCAGGCATCAGGCCGCCTCGGTTCCGCGGCGCCCCTTCGCCGCGTGCGCCAGCGCCGCCTCGCGGACCCACTGGCCATCGGTCTGGGCCTTGTTCCGCGCCGCGAGGCGTTCCTTGTTGCAGGGTCCATTCCCGGTGATCACCTGCTGGAACTCGGCCCAGTCGA
Organism: Gemmatimonadaceae bacterium; assembly: GCA_031396245.1. Lineage (GTDB taxonomy): Bacteria > Gemmatimonadota > Gemmatimonadetes > Gemmatimonadales > Gemmatimonadaceae > Pseudogemmatithrix. Next base: position 9,509 of record JANNKK010000220.1, on the reverse strand, counting down.
TCGCGCCGAACTCCCAGTTCTTCGTCTCGGCGTTGTACGAAAGGTCGGGATCGGGGAGCATCACGCCGATCGCCTGCGCCTGCGGCACGGTGAGGTTCACGAAGCGCTGGCGGAGTTCATCGTTCGTCTTCCGTTTCACTCGCCACTTGAGGAGTTCGCCGGAGTTCGGCGAGTTCGTGTCACTCGGGCCGAACATCATCAGGGAGGGCCACCAGAAGCGGTTCACGGCGTCCTGCAGCATCTCGCGCTGGGCCGGCGTGCCGCTGGCGAGCGTCGCACAGATCTCGTAGCCCTGCCGCTTGTGGAAGTTCTCCTCCTTGCAGATCCGGACCATGGCGCGGGCATACGGCCCATAGGACGCCTTCGCGAGCACCGTCTGGTTCACGATCGCGGCGCCGTCGACGAACCACCCGATGACGCCCATATCGGCCCACGAGAGGGTCGGATAGTTGAAGATGCTCGAGTACTTCGCGGTGCCGTCGAGGAGCTGGTCGTAGAGGTCGTGCCGGTCGACGCCGAGGGTCTCGGTCCCGCAGTAGATGTAGAGGCCGTGCCCCGCCTCGTCCTGCACCTTTGCGATCAGCGACATCTTCCGGCGCAACGTCGGCGCGCGCGTGATCCAGTTCCCTTCGGGGAGCATCCCCACGATCTCCGAATGCGCGTGCTGCGCCATCATCCGCGTCAACTGCTTGCGGTAGCGCTCGGGCATCCAATCCTTGGGCTCGATGCTCTCGCCGGCGGCGATGCGGGATTCGAACGCAGCGACGAGTGCCGGATCGTCCTGAGGGGCCACGGGCGTCATGCTCTGAATCTACAGAGGGCGGACAGCAGATGGCAGACGGCGGTCGCGCGACATCTTCCGCCGTCCGCCGTCCGCCGTCCATCTTTGACGTCGTGTCCCCTTCTGATCCAGTCCTCCAGGCCGGCCAGGTCCGCACCTCCGTCTCAGACGGCGTCGGCACGGTCGAGTTCAGCCACCCCAAAGGCAACTCCCTCCCCGCCCTCCTGCTGAACCAGCTCGCGACGGGGATCACCGAGCTCGGCAATGATCCGGCCGCGCGCGTGATCGTTCTCAAGAGCGGCGGCGACGGCACCTTCTGCGCCGGCGCGTCCTTCGATGAGTTCACCGCCGTCGCGAACGCCGAGGCGGGGAAGGAGTTCTTCAGCGGCTTCGGCCGTGTGATCCTCGCGATGATCCGCGCCCCGAAGTTCGTGTTGGTGCGCGTACAGGGCCGCGCCGCCGGCGGCGCGATCGGGGTGATCGCGGCGAGCGACTACGCGATCGCGGCGCGCAGCGCGCAGGTGAAGCTCAGCGAGTTGCAGGTGGGGATCGGCCCCTTCGTCGTCGGCGTGGTGATCGAGCGGAAGCTCGGGCAGGCGCCACTGATGAACCTCGCCGTGCACGCGGATTGGCACGACGCCGAGTGGTGCGAGCGGCACGGACTCTACTCGATGCTGTGCGACGATGCGTCGGCGCTCGACGCGGCGGTCGAGGCTCACGCGACGCGGCTCGCCGGCTCCAACCCCGAGGCGATGGCCGAGATGAAGCGGATCTTCTGGCGCGGCACGGAGGACTGGGAGGCGCTGATGGCCGAGCGCGCCGCGATGAGCGGGCGAATGGTCCTCTCCGACTTCACCCGCGACGCGCTGGCCCGCTTCAGGACGCGCTAGCCGCCTCTTCGAAGCTCTGCTTGAAGCCGCCATCGCGGACCAGCTTCGCCGCCCGGAACCCGATCCCATCGAGTTTCTTCGCCGCGACGAGCAGGGTCGCGATGTCGAACGGAACGCCCTCCGCCTTGGCGAGGTACTCCTCGACCGCGGTGAGGTACCCCATCATCCCGCAGAGCTCGGTGTGCGCGTAGATCTTCCGCGCCGTGCGAAGCGTCAGCGCGCCGCCGGGGTCGGGCATCGCGAGATTCTCGCTCCCGCAGATCACCGCCAGTCGCTTGTTCGCGGTGCAGGCGGCGATGGTCGCCTCGTCGAGCGTACCGCCGGCGGCATTCACGACGAGGGCATCCATCGGCTCGCCCAGCATCTCGGTCTTCCCCTCGGGACCCCAGGTGCGGATCCCCATCCCCTCGAGCTCCTTGCGACGCTCGGCGCGCGGCTCGCACGCGAGGATGGTCGTGCCTCTCGTCCGCAACCGGCCGACGATGTGCATCCCGATGTTGCCGCAGCCGATCAGCGCGACCGTCGCGCGCTCGAGCGGCACGTCGCAGGCCCGCAGCATCCCGTCGAGGATCTGGTAGTTCCCCTCCCCGGTCGGGACCGAGGTGTCGGCCACGACGCTGCCGCGGTACCGCTGGTTGAGATACTCCAGCGACTGCGCGTGCCCGTCGTGCATCAGACCGTGGCCGAGATCCTGTCCAGTCGTGAGGAGGATGCCGGCCGTTGTCTCGACCTCGCGGAAGGAGCGGATCGCGAAGTCGAGCAGCGCCGCGTCCTTTGGCTGGCCCACGCGGGCATCCGGCGTGGGGTCGAGCACGCACTTCCCGCCGACGATCCGTCGGATATCACGCATCGCCAGCGGGCCGCCGACCCCGAGGACGCGGGACCAATGCACCTTCTCCTCCATCCCGATCGCGAGCGCGATCGCCTCGCGGTCGGTCGTGAAGCCGGCGGCATTCGTGCGCTCGAGCGGCGCGATCCGGAAGCCTCCAAGCGAGAGCTTGCCCGAACCCGGCTCGGCGTGGGTCGCGACGGAGAGGATCCATCCCTCGGTCGGTTCCGTGAACCGATAGACCCAGACGTTCGGGTTCAGCGAGGTCGCGAGCTCGGGGACGAGCGCCCTGCCCTCTTCCGGCGTTAGAATGGTGGCGGTCACGCGCGAAACCTAATCGGTTCGCGTGGGTAGGACCGGCACCTATGACATATTGGAAACGACGCATCGGGATGGCACCCTCGTGACCCACCCGCTTTCCGTGAACGCCACGAGTGCGCCGTGATACTCACTACACGAACCTCCTCAGGAGCCAGCATGCGATCCGCCACCGCGCGTCTGTTCACCGTCCTGCTCGCTGGCGCGTCGGTCGCGTGCGAAGAGGGAGGCGTCACCCTCCCGCCCGATTCGCCGGCCTGCAACGCCAACACGGCCGTCGTGACGATCGCCTCGGCACCAGGGAGCTACAACGCGGCCGGAACGCTCACGGCGGCGTCGTGCAAGCTCGGCCGGGGCTCCTTCGCCGACCGCTACGAGCTCAACCTCGGCGTCAACGCGAATGTCGACATCGTGGTCAGTAGCACCGACTTCGATGCGTTCCTCGTCCTCCGCGATGCGGGGGACAACGGGATCACGAGCGACGACGACTTCGGACCCGGCAGCGATGCGCGCCTCAACTTCGCCTTCGCGGCCGGGAAGTACTACATCCTCGCGACGACGTACGAAGATGACATTGTCGGCGACTACACCGTCACGATCACTGTCTCGTCTCCCTAGACGTCGCTTCCTCATCGCGGCCGGTATCCTCGGAGGCGGTGCCGCGGCGATCGTCGCGTGGTTCCTCCGCGATCCAGAGCCGATCTTCGCCGCACGTCGCGGCGCGCTGGTCGCCGTGGACTCTGCGAGCCCGCTCACCGAAGGCGAGGTCCGGGAGACGCGGTACCGGCTCACCGGATCGAGCGGGCTCGAGTTCGAGCTCGCGGTGCGGGAGCCGATCCGCTCTCCGGGACCGACGGTCCGCCGCACGCTGTTCCTCATCCTCGGCGGCCACAAGCGGGGCGCAGCCGCTGGCGCCCTCCTCGGCGACACCCGCGGTGCGATCGTGGCTTCACTTGCCTATCCCTTCGCGGGGAATGCCGACGCTAAGGGCGTCGCGTTGCTCGCCGAGGTCCCTGCCATCCGGCGCGCGCTCTACGACACGCCACCGGCGGTCTCACTGGCGCTCGATCACCTGCTGGCCCGGTCCGACGTGGACCCGGGCCGCGTCGAGCTCGTTGGGGCCAGCTTCGGCGCCCCTTTCGCGACGATCGCCGCGGCCCGCGACCCGCGGGTCTCGCGTCTCTGGCTGGCCCACGGTGGGGGCCGTCCGCTCCTGGTGATCGAGCGCGGGCTCGAGCGCGAGATCGGCCCCGCGGTCCTTCGCTGGCCGGTCGCGCTGCTCGCCGACCTGCTCGCCTCGGGTCCCCGTTTCGCGCCAGAGCGCTGGATCGGACGCGTAGCGCCACGCCCGGTCGTGATGCTCAACGCGCTCGAGGACGAGCGGGTCCCGCGGGAGTCGGTGGATGCGCTCTGGTCGGCCGCCCGCGAGCCCCGCGAGATGGTCTGGCTCCCGGGGCAGCACATGATGGGGAGCCGACCCGAGGTGCTCCGCGCGCTGGTCGACTCGGTGATGGTGCGCGCCGCCCGCTCACCCCGCTGACGCGAGCGCCCGCTCGAGGTCGTCGCGCAGGTCCGTGGCGTGCTCGAGTCCGACCGAGATGCGCACCAGTCCGGGGGCGATCCCGACCCGCTCCCGTTCCTCCTCGGTCAGCTTGGAATGCGTGGTCGACGCGGGGTGGGTCACGATCGTGCGAGTGTCGCCGAGGTTCGGGGAGTGGGAACAGAGGATGAGCGCGTCGATGAACCGACGCGCCGCGTCGTAACTGGCGAGGCGGATGGTGAACACACCCCCGCCGAGACTCATCTGCCGCTTCGCCAGCGTCGACTGTGGGTGGGACGCGAGGAAGGGATAGCGCACACCGAGCACTGCGGGGTGCGACTCGAGCGCCGTCGCGAGCGCGAGGGCGTTCGCCGAATGGCGTTCCATCCGCAACGCCAGCGTCTCGAGCGCCTTCGAGAGCACCCACGCGCTGAAGGGTGAGAGCGCAGGCCCAGCGTGGCGCGCGAGGTAGCGCGACTCGGCGACGAGCGCTGCATCGCCGACGATTGCGCCGCCCAGCACCCGGCCCTGTCCGTCGATGAACTTCGTGGCCGAGTGCACGACGAGCGACGCGCCGAACTCCAGCGGTCGCGTGATGATCGGCGTCGCGAAGCAGTTGTCGACCACGAGGGGGATCCCGCGCGAACGTGCGAGTGCGCCAAGAGCCGCGAGATCGACGAGGTCGAGACCCGGGTTCGACGGCGTCTCGACGAAGAGGAGCTTCGTATTCGGCCGGATCGCGTGCGCCCAGCGCTCGGGGTCGTCGCCGTCCACATACTCGTGCGAGATCCCCCACCGGGGGAAGACGCGCGTGAAGAGCTGGTGCGTCGAGCCGAACACCGCGCGCCCCGCGACGACGTGGTCCCCGGAGCTCAGCAGCGATGCGAGCACCGTGAACACCGCAGCCATCCCCGACGCCGTCGCGATGCCATCCTCGGCCCCTTCGAGCAGGCGCAGCTTCTCGACGAACTCGTCGGTGTTGGGGTTCGAGTAACGGCTGTACACCGCGCCCGGGATCTCCTCGGCGAAAAGGGCGCGCGCTTGCTCGGCGTCGTCGAAGACGAAGCTCGAGGTGAGGTAGAGGGGGACGGAGTGTTCGCGGTGCTGTGTTCGCGCGGACTGCGTGCGGATGGCAATGGTCTCGGGAAACATCAGGTGAAAGGAGGAAGGTGGAAGGAGGAAGGAGCGCTGGCGCGCAGCAGGTCCGCGAGGATCGCCGAGGCGGTGGCGGAACCGCCGGCGCCACGGCCGGAGAGGGTGATGGTGCCACAGGATTCCGACTTCACCTGCACGACGTTCTCCTCATCGCGCGCGCGAGCGAGAGGGTCGCCTTTGCGAAGGAGCATCGGGCGGACGAAGGCCTTCACGCCTCGAAGCGAACGGCGCGCCGAGGCGACGAGCCGCACCACCCGACCGACGTCGGCGGCGCTGTGGACGACCTCTTCCAGGGCGGTCGGCAATCCCTCAGTCTCGACCGGCAAGGTCGCCGGGTCGATGCCGAAGGCGATCCAGCAGAGCACCGCGACCTTGTCGGCGGCGTCGAGCCCCGAGAGATCACGCGAGGGATCAGCCTCGGCGAACCCGGCACGACGCGCGTCGGCGAGGGCCTCGTCGAAGCTCGCGCCGCGCTCGATGCGGGAGAGGAGGAAGTTGGTCGTGCCGTTGAGCACGCCACGGATCGCCTGCACGCCGTGCCCCGCCAGGGAATCACGCAACAGGCGAACGACCGGCATCCCGCCGCCGACAGCGGCCTCGAAGTCGAGAGTGGCGCCGCGCGACCGATGCGCGTGGGCGAGTCGTTCGAGTTCAGGACCGGCCGCGCGCAGCAGTGCTTTGTTCGCGGTGACGAACCGGCTCCCGCGCGTGAGGGCCGCGCGCCCGATCGCGCCGGCGGTATCCACGCCTCCGATCGCCTCGACGACGATGTCGGCAGGCGTGGCGAGGAACTCCTCAGGAGAGTCCGTCAGCAGGTCGCACTGGATGCGCGGAGAGCGTGGCCGCGCCCGATCGCGCGTGAGGATCCGCACCACCTGGAACCGCCGCCCGCTGCGCCGCTCGTGCTCCTCACCGTGGCGGTCCAGGAGATCGAGGAGTCCGCCACCGACCGTGCCGCAGCCAGCGAGTGCGATGCGCACGGCGCTCACGCGACCTCCCGCGTCGCGCGGCGTCCGCCCGCGAGGGCCTCCTCGAGGATCGCGCCCACGCGCTGGGGCTCCAGCAGGAAAGCATCGTGGCCGTGCGGCGACATCAGCGTGCGAAAGGTGCCCCCCGCGGCCTCGACCCACGCGGCGACCTCCTCGACTGGATAGAAGAGGTCGCCGGGGATGCCGACGCCAGTGATCGCGGTCCCTGAGGCGCGGAGCCGCTCGCCTACACCGCCTCGTCCCCGGCCGACGTCGTGCGTGTCCATCGCGTCGAGCAGCGCGGCATAGCTTGCGCGATCGAATCGGGCGTCAAGTCGCGCGCCGTGCGAGCGGAGCCACCCCTGCACCGCGAAGTCGTCCCGCTCGCCGCGCAGACGGCCGAATCGCGTGCGAAGCCCTTCACTCGTGCGGTAGGTGAGCATCGCGACTTGTCGTGCGAGAGCGAGCCCTTCGGCACCGCCGATGCGAAGTGCCTCGCGCTGCACGTGGACCCACCCGATCGCCGACGCCGACTGCGCCGCCGGTGCGGCGAACACCACCGCGCGTTCGGCCCGCGACGGGAAGCTCGCGACGAACTCAAGGGCGACCATCCCGCCGAGCGAGCCGCCGGTGATCAGCTTCACCGCCCCGATCCCAAGAAGCTCGAGCAGTACGCCGACCGCTCGCGCCTGGTCGCGCGTCGTGAAGGCCGGGAAGTGTGCGCCATTGGACGGACCACTCGAGCCGTAACAGGAGCCGAGGAGATTCGGCGTGAGCACGGCGTAGCGGTGCGTGTCGATCGCGCAGCCGGGTCCGACGACGCCGCGCCACCACTCCGTGGCATCGGCCGACCCGGTGAGGGCGTGGAGCACGACGACGACGTTGTCGCGCGCCGGCGCGAGGGGACCATCGAAGTGATAGGCGATCGTCGGATGCGCCAACATCTCGCCACTCTCGAGCGGGAGCGCGGGGAGTTGGGCGAAGCGGAGGGGACGATCGGCGTGTGACACAGGGCGGCTCCTGGCGGGAAAACGAAGCGGCCCTCTCCCGGATGGGAGAGGGCCGCGAGTGGAACACGAGGTGGCAACCGCCGGAGACAAGAACGCCCACGGCAGTTGCCGCGGGCTATCGCGTTTTAGCTCTTTCTTTAGCGTGGCGGCAATCGCGGCAAATGACCACGGGCTTCGGTTGTGAACTCAGTATCGCGAATGGACTGCGCTCAAGTCAAGGGCGCTTGAAGAGGTCGGTCATCAACAACCAACCAGTGGTCGCCACGACCATCGATCCGATCGCGACCGCGCGATGGGTGCTGCGTCCGGCGCCGGTGTCCTCGACGCCGTCACCGAGGAGCGCGGTCGCGACGAAGCCCGCGTCGGCGGCCATCATCAGGATCGCGTGCGCCACTTTCCGCTTCCGGTCGTCGGGATCCTTGCGTCCTTCCCAGAGATTCCAGGCGCCGAGGACGGTGTTGGAGGCGAAGAGCACGCCGATCCCCGCGCCGAGGACGACGTGGAGGTCCTTGTTGCCGTCCTCACCGCCGGCGCCGCTGCTGTAGAGCTGGTTCCCCACGTAGAGCTGCGCGACGAAGAGCGGCAGCATCGCGTAGCTGCCCCAGCGGTGGATCGTGACGCGCTGGTAGTAAGCCGCGCTGTACTCGAACATCGGGTCCTGCGGCATAGCGACGACGGGGATGCGCGGCTCGGCGATGCGCGGGCCCCGGAGCGTCGAATCGGGCGACGCGGCGATGAGCGAGCCGGCGAGGGCGATGAGGGCGAGGTCCATACCGCACTCTAGTGCGCGGACGCACGGGGGGAAGCCGGGAACTCCCTTCGCCCGTGTCGGGCGGATGCCTTACGGCGGATTCGGAGTGCCGTTCCAGTTCACGGTCGGGGTTCCCGCCGGCAGCCGCTGATAGCGTCCGGACGGATTCGACGGGTTCGCGCCGACGAGGAACAAGGTCGCCGGTGCCCCCGCGCTCTGCGTGATCGAGACGTAGAACCCCGTCGTCGGCGCCGTGGTGAAGGTCGCATTGTTGATCGTGACCGACGTGCCGGGGTCCCGCGTCGTCGCGAAGTAGGTGCTCAACGGATCCATGTTCTGGAAGCGGATCGTTTCCAAGGTGTTCGGCAACGTCTGGTTCGTGAGCACGATCCGCGCTGCGTCGAAGACCGTGTTGGTGAGGTCGGCGGTGCCGGTGGTCAGCACCGCGTTCGCGGACGAGGAGATCGTATCCGCGATGCCAAGGGTCGTGTCCCGGACCACGAAGGCCTTCGCATTGGTCATCAGGTTGATCCGGCCCGCGGTCGTTGGCGTGCCCAACTCGAGGATGCCGAACCCGGAGAGGACCGGGTTCCCGAAGTTGATCTGCTGCACCGCCGTGCTCACGAACATCGTGGTGTGCGCCGCTGCGGCGTTGAATCCGCCGGAGCCCAGGTCGGCGCCCTGCGTGAAGGTGCCGCCCACCTTCAGGACTCCTGAGGTGGGATTCGAGTAGGTGCTCCCGCCGAATGTGACATTCCCGAGCACATCGAGTGTCGACGTCGGCAGCGGGCTCACGTAGGATCCCGTGCCGCTGGTCTCAAAATCCCCGACCACGGTCAGCGTGTTCCCGTTCGGGTTGATCGTGCCGCCTCGCACCGTAAGGCTGGCCGACGCGCCACTCGTCGCGAAGGGGCCGGTGAGCGAGAATGCACCCCCCGTCATCACGATCGGGTTGCTCACGGCGACTCCTGTTCCGGTGAAGTTCGCACCAAGGCTGCCGCGGTTGAGTCGCAGCGAGTCACCGGTCACGCTCAGCGTGCCGCCATTGTTGTTCAGGATCAGGTCCATCAGGCCCGTCGTGGCGCCCGACGATTGGAGCGTCCCACCAGCGACGTTCGTGAAGATCGGGATGGTGCCGCCGAGGTTGTAGATGACGTTCCCGGTCCCTTGGAAGTCGAAGGTGCCCGCATTCAGGATGGCCGCGCCGTTGCCGGTATTCAGATTGGCCGTCCCTCCGAACGCGACGACCGCGGTCGGCGCGGTGGCG
>JANNKK010000213.1:0-12926 GCA_031396245.1 Gemmatimonadaceae bacterium | reverse complement strand
GATCCGCGCCAGCATCTCGTCGTAGAGCTGCTGCTGCAGCTCCACGGTGTGCGCCATCATCGCCTCGGTGTATTTGTTCTCCGCCTCGAGGTAGGGGATCGTTTCGGGGTGCGCGCGGTCGCGGAAGTGGGCGTAGTCGTCGACGAGGGTGTCGCCGTGGAGCACCGTCCTGACGGGGATGCGCTTGGCGACGGGGGGAACGACGGTCGGGGATTGAGCGGACATGGCGGGGACGAGTACCAGCGTGCTGAGGAGGATGAGTGCGCGGCGCACCACGGTACGGCTCCTGTGAAGACCAGTCGAACCTAGAGGTGGATGGTGGAAGGTGAAAGTTAAAGGGAGCTCAACGCCAGCGCGCCGCGACGTCGTGGCCCCTACCTTTCCCCTTCCACCTTCCACCTTTCACCTGCCGTCATAGTGCCCTCACGATCGCCCGGTCCGAGACTCCTGAGGTTGTGGACGAGGTTAAGCCCCTACCCCGGCGGCCGCTGGCTCTTCTCCGCGCTCTTCGGCCGGATGGTCCCCTACTCCGGCTCCGTCCGTCCGCGCATCCGGCACCTCGAACCCGGTCACGCCCGCGTCGAGATCCCCGACCGGAGATCGAACCGCAATCACCTCGCTTCGGTCCACGCCGTCGCCCTAATGAACGTCTGTGAGATGACGAGTGGGATGGCGATGCTCTGCGGACTGCCCGACGACGTGCGCGGGATCGTGACCTCGATGAGCATCGAGTACTTCAAGAAGGCGCGCGGCACGATCACCGCCGAGGCCCGCGTCGATATCCCGACGGTCGTGAGCGACATCGACTTCGACGTCGTGGCTGAATGCAAGGATCCATCCGGCGTCCTCGTCGCGACGGCGACGATCCGGTGGCGGCTGGGGCCAGTGCGCGAGCCGAAGTTGCCGTCCGCCCTCCGCCGTCCGCCGTCCGCCTGATGGAGACTGCTTTCACGCGCCACGCGCAGGTGCAGATCCCGCTCATCTGCGGGCCGATGTACCCCTGCTCCAATCCCGAACTCGTCGCCTCCGTGAGCGAGGCCGGTGGCCTCGGCATCATCCAGCCGATCTCCCTCACCTACGTGCACGGACACGACTACCGCGCCGGTCTTCGCTACATCAAGTCGCTCACCACGAAGCCGGTCGGCTTCAACGCCCTCATCGAGGCGAGCAGCAAGACCTACTTCGAGCGGATGACACGCTGGATCGACATCGCGCTCGGGGAGGGCGTGCGCTTCTTCCTCACCTCACTCGGCAACCCCAAGTGGGTCTGCGAGCGCGTACACGCGGTCGGTGGCGTGGTGTATCACGACGTCACCGAGCGGAAGTGGGCCCAGAAGGGCGTCGACGGCGGCGTCGACGGGCTGATCGCCGTGAACTCTTGCGCCGGCGGCCACGCCGGCGGGCTGGGCCCCGAGGCGCTGCTGGCTGAACTCGCCACCTTCAAGATCCCCGTGGTGGCGGCCGGTGGCGTCGGCACGCCCGAACAGTTCGCGGCGCTCCTCCGGATGGGCTACTCCGCCGTGCAAGTCGGCACGCGCTTCATCGCGACGCCCGAGTGCACCGCGAGCAACGCTTACAAACAGGCGATCATCGACGCCGACGAAGAGGACATCGTCCTCACCGAGCGGCTCACCGGCGTTCCGGTCGCCGTGATCCGCAACGCCTTCGTCGAGCGGCTGGGCACCCGCGCCGGCCCCTTCGCCCGATGGATGCTGCGCGGCCGCAAGACGAAGCACTGGATGCGTACCTGGTATGCGCTCAGCTCACTCCGTCGCCTCAAGCACTCGCTCAAGGCGACAGAGAGCACCGACTATTGGCAGGCGGGGCGCTCGGTCGCCGGGATCCACGAGGTCAAGCCGGCCGCGCAGATCGTGCGCGAGTTCGCCGCCGCCCTCGACTAGGGTTCTGGCGTCGCCGCCGCGACGACGCTGGGCATCCCCGGCCACCACCGGTGCGTCAGCACCGTCACCGTCCCACCGTGGACCGTCACCCGCCCGAGTGAGATCGCGACGCCGTCGCGCGTGACCTCGATCTCGTGCTCCCCTTCGCGAAGACGCATCCGCGCCACGACCACGCGGTCGGGGAGCACCTGCCAGGCGCGGAGGTCGGGTTGGTCGAGGATCGCCGACGAGGAGTGCACCACGAGCAGGACCATACCGATGAGGATCCCGCCGATCACGCCAAGTCCGGACCCCTTCTTCTTCTTGTCGTCGTCATCGTCGTCCTTCTCCTTCCGCGCCTCATTGGCGGCGTCGAATGCGGCTCCCGCGCCCTTGAGCGCCAACTCGCGCACCGCCGCCCGCGCGATCGCGCGGGAGAGCCGTCCCGGCTGGTTGCGCTGGAAGTCGGCATACACCGCCGCGCTCACGTCGAGCGAGAGGCTCGGCGCGTAGCTGTAGTCGATCCCGTCCCAGGCGCGGGCCCCGAGAGTGCCACGCTGCGCATCGATCCCCTCCAGCGACATCGTCGGCCAGCTTAGGCTGACGAGCCGGTAGTCATCTTGGCCCCACGTGCGCCGCTCGCCGCGACGACGATTGACCCGGCCGAAGACCTCGAGGCGCACACCGTCGTCCTTCCCGTCGAGCGCGTTCACCTCGTCGTCGTTCACCCAGAAGTCCAATGCGCGCGGCTCCGGGCGCGCAACGAATCCCTCCTCGATCAGGATGACGACATCCCCCTCGCCGGCGCCGGGAGGGACCGTGTCCAGTGGAAGCGCGCCCCCAAGGAGCGCGGTCGCGTTGCGGTACGAGACCTCGGCGTCGTTCCATTCGCCGACCGACTCGAAGAGCACGCCGTCGATGTAGCGCATCGCACCGAGGAAGGGATCGGCGGGCTGGTTCTTGTCGTCGCTCGCGAGCAGGACCGAGAGTCGGCGCGCTTCGACCGCCGCGTCGTCCCGCTCGTTGCGCGCGAGCCAGTTGAGCGCTCCGTAATAGGGGATGAACATCCGCTCGGCCGGCTCCGGATCGTAGGGCAGCGCGCCCTCGCCGGTCGCCATCCCCGCGGCCGCGTCACCGACGCGCTTGGTCCACCGCTGATAAGCGATCTGCCAGGCGCGGTCGAGCGCGCGCGTACCAACCTCCCAGTCGCCGGAGTGCAGCGCCGCGACGCCCTTGTACATGTGCCGCAGGAGGACGTCGGCCGGCGCGATCTCCTTGTTCCGCATCGACTGCAGCGCGACCGCGTACTCCCCGCGTGAGAGCTGGCCGCGGATCACCTGTTCGGCGGGGATGCCCGCCGGGCCCGCGCGCCACGCCTGCCCCGCCGACGCGCAGCCCGTGAGGGCGAACGCGGCGGCGGCGTAGAACGAGGCGGCGCGGAGCCGGCTCACTTCACCTGCTTCTCGAGGATCACGATCCGCTGCTGCGCGAGCGCGATCGCTTCGGCCATCTTCGCATTCGCCTCGCCGTGCGCCTTGATCCGCTCGATGTCCATCGAGAGGAGGAAGCGCTGGTACCGCATCAGCGCCTCCTGCGGGCGCATCTGCAGGTCGAGGAGTCGCGCTGCCTTGAACTGCACCTCGCCGGCTTCGGGGTCGAGCACGCTCGCGCGGTCGTAGCGGTTGAGCGCACCATCCAGATCATTGGCCATCACCAGGTCGTCCCCTTCGCGCACGAGCTGCGCGGCGGCCTGCTTCGCCATCGCGGTCGCGCCCGCGTCCTGCGGACGGCTCGCGACGAGGATCCCCTGCGGCCCGCGTCGGCTGATCACCGCGGCGCGCGGACCATCGAACTGCACCATAACCATCTCGCCGAACCGGTCGGAGGGCGCTGAGCGCGTCGCCGGGACCATCACGCCGCCGCCACCGGAGCGGCGCACGACCCAAGCGGCCGGAAGCGACTTGGTCGCGGCCAGCACCTGCACCTCGCTCATCCCGAGGCCGACCTCGCCCCGCGCGATCGCGTCGCAGGTCGCGGGGTCGCAGTTCGTGGTAGCGGCCAACCGAACCGAATCCATCGTGGTCTGCATCGCGGCCTGGTCGGCGGCGACGGCGGGCGCGACATCTGCCGCGTTGCTCGCGACGACGCGATCGCCGTTTGCCATGATCGGCACTTCGTTGATGCGTTGCGGGTACGGGGCGCAGGCGGCGAAGGCCAGCAGCGCCGCCGCGTGCGCTCGAGCGAGGTAGGTCGTTGGACGGAGCATTGTTCGAACTCCAGATGGGAGATATGAGATGGGAGATGTAAGAGGACTCGGCGCAGTTACCGCCGTCTGCCGTCGGTCACGGAGTCAGTCGCCTGCGCTGTATGTATTTCTTTATCTTGTGTTGCCCCACCCACACCTTCGCATTCGACTCGAGGTCAATGAGCGTCGCGTCGATCTGGTAGAAGACGATCTTCTCGCGGCCCTCCGAGTCCTCGATCGCCTGCACGTCGCCCTGCAGCATGAACCGGGCGCCCTGCTCCCGCGCCACGCGCGCCCGCGTTTCGGCGGTCGCATTCACCTGCTGGTCGGCGCGCTCGGTGCGCACCTCGCTGCGCTCCTCGGCGCTCGCGACCACGCGGACCGAGCCCGAGGTGATGTAGGCGCGCTCCAGGTCGCGCACGAAAGTCCCGACCGCGATGTGCTCCATCGTCCGGTTGCGGAACTCGCCGATGATCACCGTCGGCGCGGTGCCGCCGTTGGAGGTGGACCAATCGCGCGCCCAGTTGGCGCCAAGCGACTGGCCGATCAGCTCGTTGGCGACGAGCCGCGAATCGGTGTCGTTCCAGCGGCCCGAGAGGTCGGTGACCGATTCCGGGTCGACGCGCGAGACGCGCTTGAGGCCGCAGGCCGAGAGGGCGACGCCGGCCAGGGCGAGAGTGAGGAGGGACTTCAGTCGCATCATAGGGACTCCCGACGAGGAGGGGGTTTCATTGACCACGCGTTTGAATACAATGAATGCAGTGTTTGCACCACGCGCGCGAAGAATGCTAAGTTGTTGCTACACAACACGAAGGCGGACCGCGAACGGCGGACGGCGTCCTCACTTTAGGACGTTGCCGTGTCGTTCCTTTCACCTTCCCCCTTCCACCTTCCACCTGCCCCTACGATGTCTGCCGACGTGATCGACTACCGCATTGTTGGTGACGACATGCAGGGCGTCATCATCACCCTCGACCCCGGCGAAGCGGTCTTCGCCGAAGCGGGCGGGATGATGTACATGGAAGATGGGATCGAGGTGGCGACCACCCTCGACCCCAACTCGAACAAGGGTGGGCTATTCGGTAAGCTTGTCGGCGCCGGGAAGCGCGTCCTCGCGGGCGAGTCGTTCTTCATCACCCTCTTCGGCAATGGTGCCCCCCACCGCCGCGACGTCGCGTTCGCCGCACCGACGCCCGGAAAGATCTTCGTCGCTGACCTCTCCCAGTGGGGCCACGAGATCATCGCGCAGAAGGACGCCTTCCTCTGCGCTGCCCGCGGCATCGATATGGACATCGCCTTCACCAAGCGCATCGGTGCCGGCTTCTTCGGTGGCGAGGGTTTCATCCTCCAGCGCCTCAAGGGTGACGGCCTCGCCTTCCTCGCCGCATCGGGCACGTTGATCGAACGCGAGCTCAAGCGGGGGGAGATCCTTCGCGTCGACACGGGCTGCCTCGTCGCGATGCAGAATACCGTGGACTACGACATCGAGATGGTGAAGGGGATCAAGACGATGTTCTTCGGGGGCGAGGGGCTCTTCTATGTGAAGCTCACCGGCCCTGGCAGGGTGATCCTCCAGACGATGCCCTTCTCGCGTCTCGCCGAACGGGTGATCGCCCACGCGCCGCGGATGCAAAAACAGGGGGGCGCCCGCGGCATCATCGGTGGGATCCTCGGAGATCAGGGCTGATGGCGGGCGACGCACCCTCGGCGCCCCGTCGCGCCCTCCCCCGCTGGGTGAATGGCGGCATCGCTGCGCTCGCGCTCGCCGGCGCTCTTCACGTCGGGTTCCGCTCCGTTCTCGGCGCGCCTGCACTGGGCCCCTTCCTTGACCCGGCGCACGGGATCTGGTCGCTTGCCCGCACGGCCGAGTTCCCGCGTGAACAATCGCTCAGCCTCACGGGGCTCGGTGCCAAGGTCGACGTCGTGTACGACGACCGAGGCGTGCCGCACATCTTCGCCACGAATGAGTTCGACGCCGCGCGTGCGCTCGGTTGGGTGCACGCCCGCGACCGTCTCTTCCAGATGGAGCTCACCCAGCGCGCCGTCGCCGGCACACTGACCGAACTCGTCGGTGCGCGGGCCCTGCCGCTCGACCGCACCGCACGGCGGCAGGGACTCGCCGAGTCGGCGGACGCCAAGTGGACCGCGGTGGCGGAGAAGTCGCCGACGCGACGCGCTGTGACAGCCTATATGGAAGGCGTCAACGCGTATGTGGGGTCGATGCGGCCAGAGGAGCTGACGCTCGAGTACCGGCTCCTCGGCAAGCGCCCACGCACCTTCGAGCCGCGAGACACCTACTATCTGCTCGCGCGGATGTCCCTCACACTCGCCTGGCAGGACGACGAACTCGAACGCGGCGCGATGGAGTCGCTGGTCGGCGCGGCGGCGACTCGCGCGCTCTTCCCTGTCGAATCGCCGATCCAGGAACCGATCGAACCGGTGCCGGGGCGCGTCGCGCCGCGTTTCGCAGCGACGCCCCTGCCTCCGCCGCAACTGGGCGACGGGAGGCGCGTCGCCGAAGCGCGCGCGTGGCTCGACGCGAGCGCAGCATTCGGACGCGAGCCCGGCGACCCGCGCGGCCCAGGCGACCGTCTCGACTTGGGCGATGTCGTCGTCGGCAGCAACAACTGGGCGGTCGCGCCCTCACGCTCGGCGAGCGGCTACGCCCTCCTCGCCGGCGATCCGCATCTCCAGCTCACGCTGCCGAGCATCTGGTACGAGGCGCACATCGTCGTGCCGGGGGAGATGGATGTGTATGGCGTGACGCTGCCGCTCTCGCCGATCACGCCGATCGGGTTCAATCGCAACGTGGCGTGGACGGCGACGAACACCGGCGCCGACGTGATGGACTTCTATCGCGAGACGGTGGACGACAGCGTCGCGCCGAAGCGGTACCTGCTGGATGGGGAGTGGCGCGACGTCGCGGCGCGGGTGACCGAGTTCCGCGACGCCAAAGGCCGCTTGCTCGCGACCGACACGCTCTATCGCACGCATCGTGGCCCGATGACGCGGAGCGCCGTCGGCTGGGTGTCGATGCGATGGACCGCGCTCGAGCTGTCTGATGAAGGGGATGCCCTGCGCCGCTCCGCGCGCGCGACGTCGGCGCGCGACTGGTATCGCGAGATGGAGAGCTATCGGGCGCCGGCGCAGAACTTCCTCGTCGCCGACCGCGGCGGGCATATCGGCATCCGCTCCACCGGGCGGTATCCCATCCGGCCCGGCAGCGGCCGCGGCGACGAGATCTTCGATGGCAGCAAGAGTGCGAGCGACTGGATCGGGCAGTGGCCGCTCGCGAAGTATCCGCAGGCGTTCGATCCGGCGCAGGGATACCTCGCGAGCGCCAACCAACAGCCGGTTGATCCTGCGGTACGGAAGGATTACCTCGGCTGGAGCTGGCCCTCGCCTTGGCGCGCGATGCGGATCAACAAGATCCTGCGCGGTGACAGCGCGATGACGCCGGAGAAGATGCGGCGGGCGCAGACCGACCCCTATAGCGAATACGGTTTCTCGCTGCGCGAGGCGATCACCGAGGTGGTCGAGGAAGCACGGCGACGCGGTTCGCTCCCTGCCGAGGTGGCTTCGTCGGACTCGGCGATCGCGATCTGGACTGGGACCTTCGAGCCCTCGAATCAGGGCGCGGTGGTCTTCGATGCCTTCGTGACGGCGCTGACGCGCCTGGTGTGGGATGAACTCGCACCGCCGGGTGAGGAGCGCCGAGTGGCGACTCCGTCGGGCGCGGCGCTGGTGCAACTGCTGAAGGACACCTCGTCCGTCTGGTGGGACCGGTTGGAGACCAAGGATGTGCGAGAGACGCGCGGCACGATCGTCCTCGCGGCACTGCGCGATGGGTGGATCGCCGCGCGCCAGCGGTGGGGCAACGACGAGAGCAAGTGGCGTTGGGGCGACGTGCGGCGGATCAATGTGCGTCATCTCCTTTCCCTCCCCGGTCTCGGCCGGGAGGGGCTCGAGGTCACGGCTGGGCTGGGCACCCTCTCTCCGGCCGACGCTGGGGGAACGCACGGCGCGAGTTGGCGATTCGTCGTCGAGCTGGGTCCCGAGGTGCGGGCGTGGGGCACGTATCCGGGAGGCCAATCGGGGAATCCCGCGTCGCGGCGCTATGACGATCGGATCGAGCAGTGGCAGAAGGGCGAACTCTCGCCGCTCAGGGTGCCGATGGCGCCCGACTCGCTCAAGGGACGCGAGGCGCGGAGCCGACTGGTGCTGATGCCGGGGGGTGCACCGTGATCCGCCGACTTCTGATCTTCGTGGCGGCGACCGCGCTGCTCGCCGTCGCGACGTGGGTGATCGCGTGGTGGATGGTGCCGGTCATTGTCGCCATTTGGGCGTTCGCCGACCAGGATGACCGGTGGTTACCGATCAAGTCGGCGCTCGCGGGCGCGCTCGCGTGGGGCATCCTGTTGCTGATCGACTCTGCTGGGAGCGGGGTGGGCCGGATCGCCGACGCGGTGGGCGGAGTGATCGGGATCGGGGCCCTGCCGCTCGGATTGTTGACTTTGCTCTACCCCGCCCTCTTGGCCGCGAGTGCCGCGGTAGTCGTGCGTGCCGTGCGCAGTCCGCAGGATTAGGCTGACACACCGTCACACACCCACGCCTATGCGCCCGTCGGGGCGACACTTCCACATGTGGTGGCGCGTAGGGGCAGCGTGATCCGACGGCTGATCCCTTGGCTGGTACTCGGCGGGCTCGTCGCCGCGGGGGCATGGATACTTGCTCCGGTCCTTCCCTTGGCAGCGCACGGGCCGATCGCTGCATGGGGGATTGCCACGATTGTCACGCGGACTGCGGTGCTCCTCGGCGCCGTCGCGGCCGGCGTCTTCGCGCTTTCGCGCACGGAGTTCAGCGCGACCGGCGACCCGGTGTCGCGCCGGCGGCGTTCGGGGCTCCGCGCACTCGGTGCGGCGAGTTTGCTCGCGGGCGCCGCGGGCATCGTCGGACCGCTGCTCGGCGTGGGCATCGCAGCCGTCGGCGGGTACGTGGCGCTGACGGCGCTGCTGGGCGGCGCCGCGACACTTGCCACGCATCAGCTCGCATCCGTTCCACTGCGGCGACTCGAGGATGGTCGTGTGCGCACTCCGGCACCCTGACGATGGTTGGTGCAGCCGGTCACCGTATGGAAGCGGCGGCTGCGCCGCCGCATCTCACTTGAGTGCCTCCAGCACGAACCTGACGCTTCGTTGACCGCGAGTTCTCGTAATACCGCCGTGTGGCACCGCATCCTCACGCAGCTCAAGCAGATCCTCGGACTGCGCGCACCGGAGCTCTCAGGCCGTGAGCGGCTCGAGGCGCAGGCGCGCGAGACGCAGGTCATCTACGATCACGTGCTGCGCCGGTATCTGCGTGAGCGCTTCGGCTCAGACGAGGCGCGCATCGCGCGCATTCTGGCCGAGTACGAGGACTGGCTGATGACGGCCGAGATGCGCTTTCACATCATCTCGGTGGATGGGGCGGGCGTGCTCATTCCGATCCGGCTCCTCGACTCCATTGCGGCTGCACTCGGTTTCGCGCCGATCACCGTAGAGACGCCCGCATGGGCTGTCGACGACGAGCTGGACGCTCGACACCATCGCTCGCGACCTGTTCGTCTGAGTCCGGGCAACTATGAGGCGTGGCTCTCGGCCACGAGCCACGAGGGCGAGGTGTTGCGCGCACTGACAGTGCGTCACGGACTGGCGAGGCAACGGGACGGAGCAACCTGACGATGGTTGGACCGGCTGGTGTTCGGTGGCGGCGGGCGGGGCCGGATTCTATTTGAACGGCCGCTGCACAACCTTGTTAGGTCGATTGAAGGCGCATTTCACTCACGGCCAGGACTAGAATGAACAAGCGACGGTTAGTGATTGCCCTGATGGGAGTGGTTGCACTCGTGGCTGCGATCTCCTGGTACCGTAGGGGCGGATCTGTGCAGCCGTAGCCGGACAGCCTCGCAATCGTGAGTCTGCACGACGGTCTAACGAAGTAAGCCAGACGGAGTCCTGTGGAACGGTCCGTAGGTCGGGTGCGGTGAGGGTCCAGGTGTGAGGAGCGCCGTCACCATCCTTGTCGCCGGACTACTCTGGGCGATCG
This sequence comes from Gemmatimonadaceae bacterium, assembly GCA_031396245.1. Lineage (GTDB taxonomy): Bacteria > Gemmatimonadota > Gemmatimonadetes > Gemmatimonadales > Gemmatimonadaceae > Pseudogemmatithrix. The sequence goes on along the minus strand of JANNKK010000213.1, from coordinate 2,717 downwards.
CCTACGGCCTCGTGTGGGCCGTGGCATGGTTCGCGTTCATGCGAGCGGAGTGGTATGGCGCGCTCGCGGTCGGCAATCGCGTGATGCCCTGGGCCGAGATCTGGAGCATCTGGGCGGTGCTCAATGTTCCTCTCGGCATGGCGACGGCTGCGTACTTCCGTCCGCGTGAAGGGGGCACCTCGACGGCGAACGCCCCCATGGCCGTCGTTCTGGTGCTCTGGGTGCCGATGACGGTGGGCATGACTGTGTGGGCGTGGTACGAGTCGCTCTCGCTCACGATGATCGCCCTCGACTCAGCGGTGAATCTCGCGGGGCTTGCTCTCGCGTCGCAACTCGCGCGCTCCGTCGTGCGGGGACGACGGTCGCCACCGACGGCGCCCACCGCGAGTTAGGTGCCAGCGCTGCCTGAGGTCAAGTTTGAAGTGCAACGCTGAGCGTGACGCGGCATAGGGTTCCTTCGGAGTGCGCCAACCGTACGGCTTTCGAGCCCGGCGGTTGAGGTTGTCGGCGATGCGCTCGCAGTCCTCCTGGGTGCCCTCGATGGCGTGCATTCACACGGCGCCGTACATTCGGCGCGCGGTCGTTGGCCGCGCTGATCCCCGCGCGCTCCCCCTGCTCACCCTGCTCACCCTCCGATGCGCCTCCTCGCTTCGCGGCCCCTCGTCGCCTGCCTGATCCTCATCGCCCCTGCCGTCAGCAACGCGCAGGAGTCACACGGCTACCAGACCGACTTCTCGCGCGAGGAGCTCGCAGCCCGACGCGCGCGGGTTCTCGACGCCATCGGACCGCAGGGGATCGCCATCGTGCAAGGGGCCACCGGGGAGCCGGGCTTCAGCGTGTTCCGGCAGTCGAACGACTTCTACTACCTGAGTGGCGTGGAAGCGGCGCACGCCTACCTCCTGCTCAACGGCCGCACGCGTCGGTCCACGCTGTATCTGCCGCGTCGCGACGATGATCGCGAACGAGGCGAGGGGAAGGTCCTTTCGGTCGAGGACAGCCTCCTGCTCATCCAGCTCACCGGCGTCCAACAGGTGCGCGGCCTCGAGCGCCTGTCCCAGGACCTCGTGGGTGCCGATCTCCTCCGCCCACCGGCGATGGCGCTCCACACGCCGCTCGCACCGATGGAGACCGGCAACGACAGCCGAGACGAACTGCTCGGCGGTCGGGCCCGAACGGCTGCCGACCCCTGGGATGGCCGACCGGCGCGCGAGGCCCACTTCGTCCGACTCGTCAAGGAACGCTTCCCTCAGTTCGAGGTCCGCGACCTCTCCCCAACGCTCGACGCGATACGCACGATCAAGAGCGCCGCGGAGATCGCCCTCATCCGCCGCGCCACCCAGTTGGCGGGGCTCGGGATCATGGAGGCCATGCGGTCGACGAGCCCGGGCGTGTACGAATACCAGTTGGACGCGGCCGCCAAGTACGTGCACTACCTCAACGGCGCGCGCGGCGATGGCTATGCGTCGATCATCGCGGGCGGCACGAACGCCTGGCTTGGCCACTACTTCCGCAAGACGGACCCGCTCCGCGCCGGGGACCTGGTGCTGATGGACTACGCACCCGACTACCGCTACTACACGAGCGACGTCACGCGCATCTGGCCGGTCAACGGGACCTTCACGCCGGCACAGGCGGCGCTCTACGACTTCATCGTCGCCTATCGCGACGCGTTCTTCCGCCATATCAGGCCGGGCGTCACCTCGGACGAGGTGCTCGATCGCACCGCGGCAGACATGAAGCAGTACCTCGTGGGCAAGACGTTCGCGTCGCCCGCCCACTTGAAGGCGGTCCAGGAAGGGATCGTCTTCCGCGGACACTTCCAGCACCCGGTGGGGATGGCGGTGCACGACGTAGGACGCGTGCGCGGCGTGCCGCTTAGGGCCGGGATGGTGTTCACGATCGATCCGATGATCTGGCTCCCCGAGGAGCGGCTCTACATCCGGATCGAGGACGTCGCTCTGGTGACGGCCGATGGCGTGGAGAATCTCAGCGGCTTCGTCCCGGCGCGCATCACCGACGTGCAGCGGACCATCGCTGAGCCAGGGATGGTGCAGATGCACAAGCCCGTCCCACCGCTGAGTGGTCCAGGAGCGGACCGTCGATGACACACCGACTGCGTCCGTTCGCGACACGCCTGGCGATGCTGGCGGCGTTCGCCTCGCCATCGGCACTGCTCGACACCTATCCGAAGAACCCAGCCATCGATGCCCTCAACTACGCCTTTCGACTCGAGCTGTCGGACACCACCGACGCGATCGTCGGCGACCTGACGCTGGACCTCCGGTTCCTTTCGGCGGACGTGCGGTCCCTGCGGCTCGACCTGATCAACGCCGCCGCGACCCACGGCGGCAAGGGGATGCAGGTGTCGGCAGTCACGATGGACGGTGCCGCGGTGCCGTTCACGCACGCGAATGACGAGTTGCTGATCCCGCTGGCCTCGACTCCCGTGGTCCAGCAGCGCGCGCGGGTGGTCGTGCGCTATTCGGGGACGCCCGCCACCGGACTGATCATCGGCCGGAACAAGCACGGCGACCGCACCTTCTTCAGCGACAACTGGCCCAACCGGACCCGGCACTGGTTGCCGACGATCGACCATCCATACGATAAGGCGGCGAGCGAGTTCGTCGTCACCGCGCCGAGCCACTACCAGGTGGTATCCAACGGGCTTCAGGTCGAGAGCACGGATGTGCCCGGCGGCCGCCGGCGCACGCACTGGC
>JANNKK010000155.1:0-8420 GCA_031396245.1 Gemmatimonadaceae bacterium | reverse complement strand
AAGCACTGCAACTGGTCGCTCTCGATCACGAGCGACAACGCGCTCAACGGCATCAACCTCTTGAAGCCGGGGAAGACGCCGCACCAGAACCTCCGATTCCTGATGTTCCTCGCCGCGATCCTGAAGGGCGTGCACAAGCACCAGGGCCTGCTGCGCGCGGGGATCGGCACGAGCGGCAACGAGCATCGCCTCGGAGCGAACGAGGCGCCGCCGGCGATCATCTCCGTCTTCATGGGCGCGGCGCTCACGAAGACGATCGACGACATCATCGCCGGCCGGGCCGGCACCAAGGCCGAGCAGGCGATGCTCGAGCTCGGCGTCGCGAAGCTCCCCGAGATCGAACAGGACAACACCGACCGGAACCGTACGTCGCCCTTCGCCTTCACCGGGGCGAAGTTCGAGTTCCGCGCGGTGGGCTCGTCGCAGAGCATCGCCTTCCCGGTCATGCTGCTCAACGCCGCGGTAGCCGAGGCGATCGGCGAGATCACGGCCCTGCTCAAGGCGGAGCTCAAGAAGACCCCGTCGGTCGACGATGCCGCGCTCAAGGTGGTGCGCGCCGCCTTCAAGGAGACGAGCTCGATCCGCTTCGAGGGGAACAACTACAGCGACGCGTGGGTCACCGAGGCGAAGAAACGGGGGCTGCTCAACCTCCGCCGCGCCCCCGAGGCGCTCGCACAGCTCAGCACGCCGGGCGCGAAGAAGCTCTTCAAGGGGAGCGGGATCCTCAACGAAGCCGAACTCGAGAGCCGCTACCACGTGCGGCTCGAGCGCTACGTGAAGGACGTGCTGATCGAGATGGAGACGATGGCGGAGATGCTCGACACGCAGGTGCTCCCCGCTTCCTATGCCTACTTGGGCTCACTGGCCGAGGGCGCGGCGAGGGCGAAGAAGGGGGGGATCAAGGTGATCCCGCAGAAGGCCGCCGCCGAGTCGGTCGGGAAGCTCGCGACGCAGCTGCAGGTCCGCACTGCGGCGCTCCACGCGGCGATCGCGAAGGCGAACACGATGCACCATTCGCTCGAGAAGTGCGCCGCATTCCTGACGAGCACGGGGTCCGACGCGATGGCCGCGGCGCGCGCCGTGTCGGACAAGCTGGAGTTGGTGGTGGGGGATGAGTACTGGCCGCTGCCCAGGTATCGGGAGATGCTGTTCCCGGTCTGAACCGCAGGAGAAAGGTGGAAGGTGGAAGGGGCGCGGCGGGTACATCGCCGCGCCTTCTTCATTCCCGCTTCGTCGTTCCTTTCGCCTTCCCCCTTCCACCTTCCACCTGCTCTTTGAGGACCTTCTTGGGCGCCGTCATCCGCCAACTATCCTCGACGAGTAGCTCGATCTCCTTCCACGGCGGGTTATTGTCGAGCCACACTCCGACCCACCCACTCGGGCCCACATAGGGTGGCTTGAAGAATCGGTTCGGCCGGTCGCGGATCATCATCTCCTGTACCCCAGGCGCGGCCTTGAGCCAGACGCCGTGCCGACCGCCCCCGTGGTGGTCCTTCGGGTTCGCGTACATCGCGAAGATCTTCCCGCAACGGAAGGTGGGCGCACCCCACGCCTCGACCTCCGTTGCCGCGGGGAGGGCGAGGCAGATCCGGCGGAGTCGCGAGAGGGGCGAGGGGGGCACGCGGATAATCTGGCGCACCAGCTCGCGGGTGGCAGGGAGGACCGATCGCCTACACCTTTCCCGGGTGCCCAGCCGCCTTCGGACGGCGCCACCCCACCCCAACGCAGGAACGTGCATGCGACGCGATCCCCGCGGGCCCACGCAGTTGGCGAACCTCTTCGTCGCCGCCTTGTTCACGTTGGCGATGACCATGGCGGCGCCAAGTCGACTCCTTGGCCAGTCCCAGGCGACGACGGGCGTCGTCCGCGGGCTCGTGCTCGATCAGGCGGGGGCGCCAGTGGTGGGCGCCGTCGTGACCCTCCTGAACACCGAGACGAACATCTCACGGGTGCTCCGGTCGACGGGATCGGGTCTCTATGTCGCCACGCTGCTGCCGCTCGGCCGTTACGAGGTGACCGTCCGGGCGATCGGCTACGAGGCGACGGCGGCGAAGGACGTCGTCGTGCGCGTGGGACAAGTATTCGAACTCCCCTTCGCGTTGAAGCGTGCAGCGACCCAGCTCGCCACGGTGACCGTCAGCGGCACGCCGCAGACCCCGGTGGACGCGACAAAGACGGAGTTGTCCACGACTTTGGCCGAAGCGGTGGTGCGCGGGCTGCCCAACAACGGGCGCAACTACCTCGCCCTCACGCTGGTCACGCCGAACGTGGCGGTGACCCAGGGGCCGGACGGCGACGTGCTCTCGGTCGCCGGCCAGCGGGGTACCTACAACAACGTCAGTGTTGACGGCGCCGATTTCAACAATCCCTTCTTCGGCGAGCAGCGCGGTGGCCAGCGGCCGGCATTCACGTTCAGCCTCGACGCCGTGCAGGAGTTGGTGGTGACGAGCCAGGGCGCGAACGCGGAGTTCGGTCGCTCGGCCGGCGGATTCGTGAACGTGATCACGAAGAGTGGCACCAACACGCGCTCCGGCTCGGTGCACTACTTCGGGAAGCCCAGCGCCCTCTCTGGCGACCTGTCGGGAAATGGGCAGACGCTGACGCCGGATTTCTTCCAGAATCAGTTCGGCTTCACCTTCGGCGGCCCGATCATCAAGGACAAGCTCTTCTTCTTCACCGCCTACGACCAGCAGGCGTACACGGAGACGAAACAGAAGACCCGCCCCGCCAGTGCCGAGTTCACCGCGCTGACCAACTACCTCAGCACCGCCTTCGGCGGCGCGCTGGCCAACGACTTCGGTCCGATCGAGCGCACCAACGACGCGCGGGTCTTCCTCGCCAAGATCGATTGGCGGGTGAGCGAGCGGTCGCTCTTCTCGGCGAAGTACAACTACACGAGCAACCAGCAGACCAACGGCACGTTCGACGTCAGCACCTGGGGACGCAGCGCCAACGCGATCGAGAAGGGGTCGAGCAACGCGCTCAGCGGTCAGTTCACGACCCAGGTCTCGAACACGATGGCCAACGAGTTCCGCTTCCAGATCGCCCGTGAGGACCGGCCGCGCGACTATGATGCGCCGACCCTTCCCGGAGGCCGCGACTTCCCCGACATCGCGATGGACTTCGGGAACGCCTTCCGCGTCGGACGCCCCTTCTTCATCCCGGTCGAGTACTACGACACGCGCCTGCAACTGCTCGACAACGTCAGCGTCGTGAAGGGGAACCACCTCATCAAGGCCGGCGGCGAGGTGAACCTGGTCAACTCGGCGCAGACCTTCATCGGCTTCGCGAACGGCCGGTTCATATTCAGCAGCGTGGCTGGATTCATCGGCTACGCGACGAACGGCAACAACTACGTTGAGTGCTCGGGGGGCGGCAGCAGCCTCACCGGTACCTGCCCGGGCGCCGAGACGATCACAGGCCCGGTGCTCCTCTACCTGCAGCAGGCCGGCGTTGGCGGACTGACGGTCGAAGAGTCGGGGACGCAGTCGCTCAAGCAGACCGATATGGCGCTCTACGTACAGGACACTTGGGAGGCCACGCCGAACCTCACGATCAACTATGGCGTCCGGTGGGAAGGTGTGAAGCAGCCCGACCCGATCACGGATCCTGGGAGCGTGTTCTTCTCGGAGTTCATCGGGCAGTCGGTCACGAATGGCTCGGGCACGTACGCCTTCCCCTCGAACGGGAAGATCCCCTCGGATATGGGGATGTTCCAGCCGCGCTTCGGACTCGCGTGGGACCGCAAGGGGAACGGCACAGAGGTCGTGCGCTTCAGCGCCGGCATCTACAACGCGCGCGTGGCGGCGCTCAACTTCGCCTCGGTCCGCAACAACAATGGATCGGTCGGACAGACGATGTTCCGGAACTCCGCGCTCACCTTCCTCGGCCTTCCTCCGGACATCGACGCACTGCTCCCCGCGCCAGTGGGGGTTCCTACGTTGCCCGACATCTTCGTCGTGGATAAGGATTTCCGGAACCCGCGCACGATGAGTGCGACGGTCGCGTACGAGCGCACGCTCGGAACGACTGGGCTCACTGGGTCGGCTTCGGTGACAGCCGCGAATGCCGACCGCCTGACACGGTTCGTCAATCGCAATGACGGCGTCTTCGGCAGCCCCTGGTCGACCGGCCTGACCGCAGGCGTCGGCGTGACCACGCTGACCACGGTCGAGAGCAGCGCCAGCAGCCAGTACCGCGGGATCACACTCGGGCTGGCCCGACGGAGCAGCGAGAACCATCAGTTCGACATCAACTACACGCTCTCATGGGACAAGTCGGATGACGACAACGAGCGCGACCCGTTCACCTTCCGCTACTTCCGGGCGGACCGCCTCGACCGCGAGTGGGGCTACAGCGACCGTGACCAGCGACACCGCTTCAATGCGTTCGTGCTCTCGCGCCTGCCGATGGACCTGCTGATGAACAACCGCTTCAGCTACTTGTCGGCGCAGCCGACGAGCGAGTCCTGCATCGCGAACCAGCCCTCGGGACTACGCCCCACGTTCACGGAAACTCGCCTCTGCACCAACGGAACGATCCTCGAGCGCAACACGATCCGTCGCGACAACGAGTACGCGAGCTGGGACCTGCGGCTCGCGCGCCCCTTCGTCCTCCGGGGCGATGACACCCTCGAGGCGATCGTCGAAGTCTTCAACGTCCTTGGTCGGAACAACTTCCGTGACCCGGCATTCGGGTCCCTGCTCTTCAACTTCGACGGGACGATCCGCAGCGGGTTCGGGGATCCACGGCAGATCCAGGCTGGGCTGCGGTACGCGTTCTGAGGTGACCGCCGGCGAGAGCCGGATGAGCTGGAACAGAGCGGGGCGGCCTCAGGCGAGGCCGCCCCGCTGTGCGCTACGACGTGCTAGGCCTTCGCGAGCTTCCCGCTCTTTAGCCGCTTCGAGCGCTCGTGCAGCCGGTCGAGGGTCCGGAACTTCTCGGTCGCGGAAGCCGCCGCGTTCCGCTGCCGCTGCGCCTGCTTCGCTTTGAGTGCCTTCTCGAACACCTTTTTCATCCGTGCTCCTTGAAGAACTCGCGCGCGCGCGCCCACTTGGACGAGAGTCTGTGGCGCCCAATGATCTCGGTGAACCTCGACCGGTCGAACCCGGCCGATTCCACGAGTTGCTGCAGCCTGACCTTGTCCTTCAGACGGCCCACCTCGAGAGCGACCGCCGCGACGTGTTCGCGCGAGAACACCGGCACGCGGACGCCTTCGATCTCCAGGAGATCCGCCGCGTCGAGCGCCTCCTCGACGAGACTGGTCGGAGGGGGCAGAAGCTGGACGAGCCATCCGCCAATCGCAAGCTGTTCGCCCTCCGCCGTCGCCCCGCGTCGCTTGAAGAACGAGTTGAGAGGCTCAAGTGTCACGAGCGAGGAGCCCTTCGAAGGCTTCAGCGTGACGAAGACGTCGACATCCTCGGTGTCGGCCGCCTCGATGTAGACTGTGGCTGCGACCGCGCCGCCTATCGCGTAGCGCTCGGTGAGGCCGGCGAGTTGAGCGGCCTGGAGTTCGCGGAAGACTTCGTTGAGGGACAGGGAGCCGGGGGCTGGGAGGCGACCGTGAATAACGCTCTGAAGGATCCGATGCGGAAGCCCATGGATTGTAACTACCCCAGCCGGATCGTCCTCGCGCCAACCCCCAGCGTTCCGCACATTCCTGACGTAGGTCCAGACGACCCTTCCCCCCGCCGGAGGCAGTTGATGCACCGACCCCACCCATACTCGACCACGAGTCGCGCGTTGGCCACCGCAATCGCCTTCGCCCTTGCCGCTCCCCTCGTCGCCCAAGGTCCCCCCCAGGCGATCGACAAGGAGTACACGGCGAAGATCAAGGAGTACCTGCAGGATGCGCGCATCTCCACCGAGCTGGTGGACCACCTCCCGGCGTCAGCCACCGTCCCCACGCCGCTCAAGTTCCACGGCCGCATCCCCGGCACGCCGGGCGAGCTGACCTACGCGAAGGACATCCACCGCTACTACGAGGCGCTCGACGCCGCGTCGGACCGCGTGAAGGTCTGGAAGATCGGGACCACCGAGGAAGGGCGCGATATGTACGTCCTCGCGGTGGCCGATGAAACGACGATCCGCGACCTCGAGAAGTACAAGGGCATGCTCAACGAGCTCACCGATTCGCGGAAGACGTCGGCGGCGCGGGCACAGGAGCTGCTCGACACCGCGAAGCCGATCTACTGGCTCACCAGCGGCCTGCACTCGACCGAGACCGGCGGCCCCGAGATGTTGATGGAACTCGCCTACCGCCTCGCGGTGACGGAGACCCCGTTCTACCAGAACATCCGCTCGAACATCATCACCTTCATCACGCCGGTGCTCGAGGTGGACGGGCGCGAACGGCAGGTCGACACCTACTACTACAACAAGAAGCGGGTGGCCGGCGATGCGCGCCTGCCGATGATGTACTGGGGCAAGTACGTCGCCCACGACAACAACCGCGACGGGATGGGCCAGTTCCTCGCCCTCACCCGCAACATCAACAAGACCTTCCTGCAGTGGACCCCGCAGGTGATGCACGACCTGCACGAGTCGGTCTCCTACCTCTACTCCTCCACCGGCACCGGCCCCTACAACGAATGGCTCGATCCGGTCACCGTCACCGAGTGGTGGATGATGGCGCAGGCCGACGTGATGGAACTGACCAAGCGCGGCGTGCCCGGGGTCTGGACCTACGGCTTCTATGACGGGTGGACGCCGAACTACCTCTTCTTCGCCGCGCACTCGCACAACGCGATCGGACGCTTCTACGAGGTGCAGAGCTACGGCCCGGAGAACAACGCGAGTCTCCGCGTCGGCGCGCAGACGACGAGCCGGGAGTGGTTCCGCCCCAACCCGCCCCTCCCCGAGATCAAGTGGGGACCGCGCAACTCGGTGAACATCGGGCAGTCCGGCGTCCTCTTCTCGCTCGACCACTTCGCGAAGAACCGGCGGCTCTACCTCGAGAACTACTGGCTCAAGAACAAGCGCTCAGTCGAGAAGGGGAAGGCAGGGCCGACGTACGCCTGGGTGGTCCCGTCCGGCCAGCGCCGTAAGGCTGACGCCGTCGACGCGATCAATGAGCTCTTCCGCCAAGGACTCGAGATCCACGTCGCCGACGCCGCGATGACGCTCGGCACGATGAAGATCGAGAAGGGGGACTACATCATCCGCGGGGACCAGCCCTACCGGACCCTCGCCGATATGTATTTCTCCGTCCAGAGCTTCTCGCCGTCGAACCCGCGTCCCTACGACGACACGGGGTGGACCTTCCAGTTCATGCGCAACGTGGTGATCAACACGGTCACCGACTCGACGATCTTCAGGCAGCGGATGACGAAGCTGACGGCGCTCACCAAGGCGGCGGGCGGCATCGCCGGCTCAGGGAACGTCGTTCTCATCGAGCACACGACCGACAACAACCTGATGACGATGCGCTTCCGCTTGAAGGACGTGGCGATGAGCGCGGCCGAGGAGGAGTTCGAGGCGGGGGGCCGGAAGTTCCGCGCCGGCGCCTTCATCATCCCGAACGCGAACGTCGCCCAGCTCAGTCCGGTGCTCGCCGACCTCGGGATCAGCGGTTTCGCGGTGGCGCAGCTGCCGACGGTCAAGACCCACGACCTCGACATCCCGCGCATCGGGTACATCCACTCCTGGCAGCGGACGCAGGACGAAGGCTGGGTGCGCGCCGCGCTCGACACCTATGGCGTGCCGTACACTTACTTCGCCGACCAGAAGCTCAAGGAAGGGAACCTGCGCGCGAAGTATGACGTGCTAATCTTCCCGCACGTCGGCGGCAACGCCGAGTCGCAGGTGAATGGCATCGCGATGACGGGCAAGTCGGCACTCCCCTACAAGAAGACGGCTGAGACCCCGAACCTGGGCGGCGTGGATGAGTCCGACGACATCCGCGGCGGGATGGGCTTCGAGGGGCTGATGGAGCTCCGCAAGTTCGTCGAGGCCGGCGGCCTGCTGATCACCGAAGGGTCGACCGCGACGATCTTCCCCGAGTACAAGCTCACCGGCGGGATCACCGTCGAGGAGCCGGCGAACCTCTTCGCGCGCGGCTCGGTGATGCGCGGCGTGGTGACCGACAAGACGAGCCCGATCGCCTACGGCTACGCGACGCAGATACCCGTCTACTTCAATCAGTCACCGGTGCTCAATGCCGGTGGCGTGGGTGGAGCCGGCTTCGGCGGATTCGGCGGCGGCGGCGGCGGGGGCGGCGGGAATGCCGCCGGACAGAACACGACTCCGATGGCGACGAGGCTTCCCCTCTCGAGCTGGGATTGGAACGCGGTCGATTCCGTGCCGCGCGGTGCTGGCGCCGCTCGTGGCGCCGCAGCTCCGGCGTTCGGCGGCGGAGGGGGTGGGGGCGGCGGTGGGGGCGGCGGTGGGGGAGGTGGAGGCTTCGGCGGCGGAGGCGGCGC
>JANNKK010000136.1:0-3096 GCA_031396245.1 Gemmatimonadaceae bacterium | reverse complement strand
GCGTCCGGCGATGCGCGCGGCGGCGACCTCCCGCTGGAACGCCAGGGCCTCCCCGTAGGGGCGGAGGCCGAGGTCGAGGACGAGGAGGTCCCGCACCGTGCTAGGCGTGGAGCATCTTGCCCATCGAGTCGAGCACCGCTTCGGCGATCGCCTCGCTGAGCGTCGGATGTGCGTGGATGGCGAGGTCGATCTCCTCGACCGTGAACTCGTTCTCGCGGGCGACCGCGAGCTCGTGGATCAGCTCGGTCGCGTGCGCTCCGATGATGTGTGCGCCGAGGATCTCGCCGTACTTCTCGTCGCGGATGATCTTCACGAATCCTTCGGTCTCGCCGCTCGTGCGGGCGCGGCCGTTCGCCGAGAAGGGGAACTTGCCGACCTTGTACTTGAGACCCTTCTCCTTGCACTGCGCCTCGGTGAGGCCGATGCTCGCGACTTCGGGGTGGCAGTAGGTCGCGTTGGGTATGTTGCCGTAGTTCACCGGGTGGTGGGGGTGGCCGGCGAGGATGTCGGCGACGACGTGCCCTTCGCGCTGACCCTTGTGGGCCAGCATCGGCGGGCCGGCGACGTCGCCGATCGCGTAGATGCCCTTCGCGGTCGTCTCGAGCCTGTCGTTGATCTTGATGAAACCGCGCTCGCCGAGCTGGACGCCGGCCTCCTTGAGGCCGACGATCTCGACGTTCGGCGCGCGGCCGGCGGCGACGAGGACGACCTCGAAGGTCATCTCCTTCTTCTCTCCCGCGGCCTCCACCGGGATCGTGACGCCCCCCTTGGCGACCTTCGCGGTGCCGAGCTTGGCGCCGGTGATCACCTCGATGCCGCGCTTCTTGAACGCCTTGAGGAGTTCGGCCGAGCAGTCCTCGTCCTCGACCGGGAGGATCCGCGGCAACACTTCGAGGAGCGTGACCTTCGATCCGAACGAGCTGAACACGTCGGCGAACTCGCAGCCGACCGCGCCGGCGCCGATCACCGCGATGGTCGCCGGTGCCTTCTCCAGGATCAGCGCCTCGTCGGAGGAGAGGACGGTGGTCTTGTTGAGCTCGAGCCCGATCTGCGGGAGTCCCTTCACGCGCGACCCGGTGGCGATGACGACGCCCTTGGTCGCGGTGTGCGTCTCCGTCTTCCCGTCGGCGCCCGTCACCGTCACGGTCTTCCCGGGGCCGAGGGCGCCGGTGCCCTTGATCCAGGTGATCTTGCTCCGCTTGAAGAGGAACTCGACGCCCTTCGAGTTCTGCGTCGAGATGGCGCGCGAACGCTTCATCGCGACGCCGAAGTCGAGCGTGACCTTCTCGGCCCGCACACCGAACTCGGCGCCCTTCGAGACCTTGGTCGCGATCGAGGCGGCCTCGAGCAGTGCCTTCGCGGGGATGCAGCCCCAGAGCACGCAGGTGCCGCCGAGCCCCTCGCGTTCGACGACCGCGACCGACTGGCCGAGTTGCGCGGAGCGGAGGGCGCCGACGTAGCCGGCGGGGCCGCCCCCGACATAGATCACATCAAAAGAGGACATAGGCCGTTAGTCAGGGAGATAGTGGTCGGTTCGGACGGCGGATGGCGGACGGCGGCTAGAACACCAACAAGAGCGGGTTCTCGATCAGTCGACGCAGCGTCTGCAGGAACCGCGCGCCCACGGCGCCGTCGATCACGCGATGGTCACAGCTCATCGTCACGCGGAGTCTCTTGCGCGTCTCGAAGCCGCCATCGGGCCCGACCACGACCTTGTCCTCGATCGCGCCGATCGCGAGGATGCCGCACTCCGGCGGATTGATGATCGCCGTGAACTGGTCGATCTGCATCATCCCGAGGTTGGAGACGGAGAAGGTCGAGCCCGTGTACTCCTCGGGCTTGAGCTTCCGTTCGCGGGCCTTCTTCGCGAGGATCCTCGCCTCGGCCGAGATCTCCGACATCCGCTTCCGCTCGGCGTTGAAGATCACGGGCACGATCAGGCCGTCGTCGGTCGCGACCGCCATCCCGAGATGGACGGTGCTGAAGTAGCGGATGCGATCCCCGAGCCAGTGCGCATTCACCTCGGGGTGCTGCGAGAGCGCGGTCGCGGTCGCCTTCAGGACGATGTCGTTGAAGGAGACCTTGTACTCGTCGCCCAACTCGGCGGCCGCGGCGCGCATCTCGGCGGCGCGGGAGAGGTCGAACTCGGCGGTCAGGTAGAAGGTCGGGATCGGGCCGAGCGACTCGGCGAGGCGGCGGGCGATGGTTCTCCGGATCTGCGTGAGCGGCTCGTCGCGAGTCTCGGGACCGCCGACGGCGGACGGCGGACGGCGGACGGCGGCTTCGCTGTTCGAGGACGCGGCCACTTTCGCGCTTCCTCCGGCCATCGCCGTTTCGATATCGCGCTTCACGATCCGGCCACCGGGGCCAGAGCCAGCGACGGCGCCGAGATCGACGCCGCTGTCGCCAGCGAGGCGGCGAGCGAGCGGGGAGGCGATCACGCGGCCGCCCGGTGCGGCGGGTGCCGCTGCGGGCGCGGGGGGGCCTGCGTGGGCCGCGGTGGGGGCCGGAGCCGAGGCCGCAGCAGCCGGAGTCGCGGCGGGAGCAGCGGCAGTCGGCGAGCCAGTGGCGATCGCCGAGATGTCCTCACCAGCCGCCGCGATGATCCCGACGAGCGTCCCTACGGGAGCCGTCGTTCCCTCGGCGATCACGCGTTTCCGGAGCACGCCATCGCCGCGGGCGGTGAGTTCCATCACCGCCTTGTCGGTCTCGACCTCAGCGAGGAGGTCGCCGCTCTTCACGGCGTCCCCCTCGTTCTTGAGCCATTTGACGAGGCGACCCTCTTCCATCGTCGGGCTCAGCGCCTCCATGAAGACCTTGGTTGCCATTGCCCGCTCAGGTTTGGAGGTACAGGACGCGCTTCACCGCCGCGATCGTCTTCGCGAGATCAGGCTTCGCCGACTTCTCGAGCGTCTTCGCATAGGGCATCGGGACGTCGGCCTGGTGGACGCGCACCACAGGCGCGTCGAGATCGTCGAAGCAATCGCGCTGGATGTAGTCGACGATCTGGGCCCCGATCCCGGCGACCTCCCATCCCTCCTCGAGCACGACGGCGCGGTTCGTCTTGCGCACCGAGGCGGTGATCGCCTCGATGTC
>JANNKK010000083.1:0-2273 GCA_031396245.1 Gemmatimonadaceae bacterium | reverse complement strand
CCCGATCGCAGAGAGCGCCTCGTCGGCAGCGCTGAGTTGCCCCTTGCCGCCGTCCACGACGACCAGATCCGGGAGCGAACGCTTCTCCTCGATCCGCCGGCTGAAGTACCGCCCAACGACCTCGCGCATCGACTGGAAGTCGTCGGGCCCGGCCGACTCCTCCACTGTCTTGACCCGCATCGTGCGATACTCGGCGCGCCGCGGGCGGCCGTTCTCGAACCAGACCACGCTCCCGACATTGTCCTTGCCCTGGGCGGTCGAGTTGTCGAAGCAGACGAGCGAACGCGGGAGCTTCTCCATCCCGAGTTCGCGCCCAAGGTCGTAGACCGGGTCGGCCGCCCGTTCATCGGTCTCTGCTCCCGCGAGTTTGAACTCCTCGAGCAGGTGGCGCGCGTTCTGCTCGGCGAGGTCCAGGAGTTCGCGCTTCGGGCCGCGCTGGGGAAGGAGGATCACCGTCCCGGCGCCGAGTGCCTCGGTGAAGAGCTCTCGGTCCTCGAAGTCGAAGGGGAGCAGCAGCTCGCGGCCACGCACCGGCGCGGCGAGGTAACTGCTCACGAGATAGGTCGAGAGCACGGCGCCGTCGCTCTCCCCCTCCACGCCTTCGAGGAATCGATGGTCGCGCGCGAGGAGCTTGCCGCCACGGATCCTGAGCACCGTCACCGCCGCGTCCTCGCCATCCCGCGCGTAGCCCACGACATCGCGGTCACCGCCCTCCACCTCGAGCACGACGGTCGGTTCCTCCATGGATTGCAGTCGCACCACGGCGTCGCGCAATTCGGCCGCCCGCTCGAAGTCGAGTCTCTCCGCGGCCGCCTCCATCCGCGACCGGACGCGACGGATCACCTCCTCGGGCCGTCCATCGAGGAAGATCACGACCTCGTCGATCATCGCGCGGTAGTCGGCCTGCGACTGCAGTCCAACGCAGGGTGCCTTGCAGCGCCCGATGTGGTAGTCGAGGCAGGCGCGTTCCGGCATCTCGCGCGGCATGTCCCATCGGCAGGAGCGCACGGTGAAGATCCGCTTCACCACGTCGAGCGCGCGGCGCATCGCGGCGACGTCGGTGTAGGGGCCGAAGTAGCGACCGCCATCACTCACCAGTGTGCGCGTCACGAAGACCCGCGGGAACGGTTCCTGCACCGTGACCTTGATGTACGGGTACGACTTGTCGTCCCGCAGCACCACGTTGAACCGCGGCCGATGCTCCTTGATCAGGTTCGACTCGAGGATCAGCGCGTGGGTCTCGCTCGGCACCACGATCGTGTCGAGGTCCGCGACCTGCGAGACCATCAGTCGGGTCTTCGGACTCGCCTCGTGTTCCGACGCGAAGTAGCTCCGCACCCGCGGGCGCAGCCGCTTGGCCTTCCCCACGTAGAGCACGCCGCCCTGCGCGTCCCGCCAGAGATAGACTCCGGGAGTGTCAGGGAGGTGCGCGAGCTTCTGCGCGACCCGTTCAGGAGCGTCGGGCATCGTCGACCTTCAGCACGTGGGTCGCGCCAAGGTAGAGTGCGCCGAACGTCGGGATCGCCATCGCCGCGATCAGCAGTGCCGGCCGCCCGTTCAGCGCGTACGCCACGCCTGCCCCTCCGGCACCAGCGAGGATCGCGCAGCCCCAGAGCGTGGCGAGGTGCGCGCTTGGAACTCCCGTCACGCCGATCCTCCGCGTGATCGACCGTCGCAAGAGCTGGAACTCGAGCCACGCCGCCGCACCACTCGACGCCGTCAGCGCCGCGATCCCCCAGCGAGAGTCGAGACCGAGGAAGGGCGGGAGCCAGAGCGCACTACCCCATCCGAGCACCGCCGCGAGCGAGACCCGCACCACTGCGTAGCGCAACGGGCTCCGCGGATCGCCGAGCGCGTAGTGCGCGCTCGAATAGAGTCGCCCCATCGTACTGGCGAGGAGCCCGACCGCCGCGCCGGCCAGCGCACCCCACACCCAACGCGAGCTCTCCCGTGAGAAGGCGCCCCCTTCATAGAGCCCCGACGCGAGCACGCCACCGAGGAACAGGAACGCCGCCGCCGACGGGATCACGAAGTAGGCGATCCGCGCGAGACCGCGATCGAGGCGCACCCTGAGCGCAGCGGCGACCTCCGCCTCACTTCCCCGCTCTCCCGACATCGCGGGGAGCTCCGCCGCCGACACCGACATCCCGAAGAGAGAGACGGGGAGCATCGAAAGCGCCTGCGCGTAGTTCAGTGTTGCGACCGATCCTGCGCTCACGAGCGATGCGATCGCGGTATCGACGAACCCGCTCAACTGCACCACGCCGCGCCCG
>JANNKK010000082.1:0-23135 GCA_031396245.1 Gemmatimonadaceae bacterium | reverse complement strand
GCAAATCAACCACACATTAGGCCACACTGCGGAACAGGCGCTTGCGTGAGGATGGGGCCCGGCGCATGGAGATCCGCCTTCCTGCGTGGGCGCGCCGAGCTGGCCGATTGATGTTCGTGTGCTGCAGCGTTTCCAGAGATCTCTCTTCCAGGAGAGCGTGTGAAGTGCTCGTTTCGAGGTGGACGATCACTATCTGCCCTGTGGCCGACTCTACTCACGGCCGCGATCATCGTTGGGTGTCAAGGCGACCCCGTCCCTCCTCCGAGCGTGAGCGGCAATTGGGAGGGCCTGGACGGGACACGCTTGGTCTTGCTCTCCCTGACTGACGAGGAGGGCAGCGTCAGCGGTTCCGGGACAATTGCGAATCCCGCCGGCACGATCTTCGTCTCCGGAACTCGCGAGGACCGCGCGCTGCTCTTGACGCTGAACGTCAACTACGGAGGCGCGTTCAGCTCCGCGCTTGCAGAGGGAGAGCTTCGTGGCGGCAAGATCGAGGTGGCCGTCATCGGAAGTGCGCTCACATCGGACACGCTCTCGCTCAGCCGAAAATAGCCGCGGCGCCGGTGTCGAAAACGAATCTGACCGAGCGCGGCCTCGGCCGCGTGGACTACTCCCAGGCGCCGAAGGCCGCCTAATTCGTCACCGGCGCCGGCGTCCGCTGGCGCGTCCACGACTGCATCGTGCGCGACGGGAAGCCGGTCCGCTTCGGCCTCCCCGAGAAGGCCAGCGCGACGTGCCGCGTGTTCGTCGCCGCCAACGGCGTGAAGCAGCTCCACTCGTTCGCGCGCGCGAGCTCACGGACAAGGTCACCGCGGCTCAACTCGATCTACAGCTGGTCGCATCGGAGTATTTGACGACCTCGGCGTTCCAGCCCGAGGCATGGGCGGCTAGATCGCCTGCGCCTCGGGGGGCAGGACGCCACCGTGCCGTCGCTCCATCGCCTCGAGCTGCCGCACCACTTCGACGCCGTAGAAGAGCTTGATGTAGCGCGCCTGCGTGGGCGTGAGACGACGGACCGCCCAGGAGAGGTGGACGAAGTGCGGCTCGACCGGCGCGTGCAGCAAGTGCATCCCGCACTCGACCGGGAGGTGGTTCGCCTTCCGCGTGTTGCAGCTCGAGCAGGCGGTGACGACGTTGGTCCAGACATTCATCCCGCCGCGCGACATCGGCACGACGTGATCGCGGGTCAGCGACTCGCGCGGACGCAGTTCGTACGACGCGCGGCCGCAGTACTGGCACCGATAGCCGTCGCGGGCGAAGAGGAAAGTGTTCGTGACCTGACGACGGAACCGGCGCGGCACGTGAACGAACTTGCGCAGCCGGATCACCGCCGGCCGCGGGACCGCGAGCCGCTCGGACCGCACCGAGCGGCCGCGGTCGGCCTCGACGATCTCCGCCTTGCCGTCGATGACCAGACGAAGGGCCCGCTTGAGCGGGACCATCGTCAGGGGCTCGAACGAAGCGTTCAGCGCAAGACAGCCCAGGGTCACGGACATCTCCGAGGCGGGTGAACACCCGCCGGGTCAGGTCAAGGACCTCGAAGTCTAGCTCGCGGTGCGAGTGCGGCGCCACTCCAGCACCCGCTCCGTCGCGGCGTCGACACGACCGCGGACCGCAGGGTCGAGGCCGATGACGCTCCCTTCGCGGACGACATCCCTGCCAGCGACGAGCACGCCCGTCGCCCGCATCGGCAACTCGCCGCTAAGGAGCGCGCCGCAGGGGTCGAGCACCTTCGTCTTGCTCGGCGCCCATTCGAAGATCGCGACGTCGGCCTGCTTCCCGGGGACGAGGCTCCCGGTCACGAGGTCGAGTCCCAACGCCTCGGCGCCCCCCAGCGTGAGCAGCCGGAAGATCGCGGACGGCGTGAAGAAGCCGAAGCTCTTCCGTCGCCCCGACTGCAGCCGCGCGGTCATCCTCGCCTCGGCGAAGAGGTCCATCGCCTCGTTCGAGCCCATTGAATCGGATCCGATCCCGACCTTCGCTCCGGCCGACACGAGCTCGCCGATCGGGGCAACGGCGTGACCGAACGCGGCGTTCGAGACGGGGCAGTGCGCCACGCCGGCGCCGGAGCGAGCCACGAACTCAACTTCCCCTCCCTCGATCCGCGCGCAATGGATGAGCAGCACGTCGCGCCGGACGAGGCCGTTGGCGGCGAGGAGCGCGAGGGGACTCGGGGCGCGAGGGACGACGCGGATCCCGCGCCCCCGCAGGAACTCGGCGAAGGGACCCTCGCCCCGAGCCACGAGCGCGCTCTCGGCCTCGCTCTCGGCGATGTGCACGGCGACCGGGAGTTGCTCGGCCGCGGCCCACTGCTCCACCGCGCGGAAGAGCTCGTCGGAGACCGAATAGGGCGCGTGGGGTGAGACGCCGATGCGGACGAGCGGGGTCTCGTCGGGGCGGAGCTCGTCCACGATGCGCTTCAGGAGCTCCAGCGATGCGCCGCATTGCGCCGGGTCGGGGCCGAAGACCTCGCGATACGCGATGCCGCGCACGCCGAGAAGACGCATCGCGTCGAAGGCGGCGACCGAGGGGGCGGTGTCGCCGAAGCAGGTGATCCCGTTCGCAAGGCCTTCGGCGATGCCGAAGAGCGCGGCGTCGAGGCGATCAGCGTCGGTGAGGACCTCGCGATGCACGGCGGCGACGGTACGGACCCAGTCGAAGAACCCGAGCCCGAACATCGCGCGCCGCAGCATCGTGAGATCGAGATGCGTGTGGGCGTTGACGAGCCCGGGCGTGACGATCGCCTCACCGAGTGGTTCATCGCGCCCGCCCGGTGGCGCCTGCACGGTCGGGCCCACCCAGACGATCCGTTCGCCTTCGATGACGACGGTTCCCTGTTCGATGGGCGGTGACGCGACGGGGACGACCCAGCGCGCGTGGAGCCGCCGCCGCTCGCTCAAGGGAAGGACCTCGGGCACTCGGTCATCGGCTCGGTGCCCGGGAGGAAGTACTCGACCCGCACGCTGTCCGACCAACAGCCGGGACCGGCGCGGAGTCCCGTCGCCGGGTCGATCTGCAAGGCGATCACGCCGAACGGGCGCGGCCAGTCCGGGGGTTCCGGCTTCCGTCCGTAGACCTCGCGCATGAAGGCCGTCCACGCGGGAGCAGCGAGTCGGCCACCCTGCGCGTCGTCCTTGATCTTCTTCGGCTGGTCGAAGCCCATCCAGACACCGGCGACAAGGTCCGTCGTGAAGCCGATGTACCAGACGTCGGTGTAGTCGTTGGTCGTTCCCGTCTTGCCGGCGTTGGGAAGCGTGAAGCCGCCCCGCGTGACGGCGGTGCCCGAGCCGCGCCGGACGACATCCTTCAGCATATCGAGCATGATCCAGGCTTCCTCGCGCCCCATCACCTGGATCCGCTCCGGCTTCGCCTCGTAGAGCCGGCGGCCATCGAGCGTCTCGACGCGCAGGATCGGGTTGGCCTGCACGCGCCACCCGAGGTTCGCGAAGGTCGAGTACGCCGCGACCATCTCGATCGGGTACACATCGGCCGAGCCGAGAGCGATCGAGGGATAGGGCAGCAGCCGCGTGGTGAGACCGAAGCTCTTCGCCATCTCGACCACGCCACTCTCGCCGATCTCCATCGTGAGGCGGATCGCCGGGAGGTTCCGCGACTGGTAGAGAGCGCGGCGCATCGTGATCCGTCCCTCGAACTTGAGGTCGTAGTTCTGAGGGGCCCAGAGGGAGCCATCGAGCTGCGGCACCTCGATCGGCTCGTCGTCGAGGAAATAGCTCGGTGGCCGTCCGGTCTTGATCGCGGCCGCATAGACGAACGGCTTGAAGGTCGAGCCCGGCTGGCGGAGCGCGAGGATCGCGCGGTCGAACTTCGAGTCTTCGAAGTCGCGGCCACCGACCAGAGCGCGCACGGCGCCATTGCGCGGATCCATCGCGACGAAGGCGCCCTGCAGGTAGGGGGAATTCGCACCATTCGGATCGGCAGTGCCCGACGCCGCGCGGGCGAGGTACTGCTCATACGTCTGGTGCGGGAACTCCCCGTAGGTGTTTGCCTCGATCGCGCGCAGCTGCCGTTCCATCGCGCGCTCGGCGGCGCTCTGCAGGTCCAGGTCGAGCGTGGTCATCACGCGAAGGCCCTTCTCGTACGCTTCGCTGCCGAACCGCTCCACGAGCTCGGTGCGCACCCACTCGACGAAGTAGGGCGCGAGCTCGCCGGTCGTGCCGCGCGCCGGCCGATAGAGCCGGAGCGGGTAGGCCTTCGCCATCGACGCATCGGCGTCGGAGAGGGCGTTCTGGCGGCGCATCAACTCCAGCACCGTGTTGCGGCGCTGGATGGCGCGGTCGGGGAATCGGCGCGGGTTGTAGCGGCTCGGCGCCTTGGGGAGCGCGGCGAGCATCGCGCCCTCAGCAACGGTGAGCTCGTTGATCGGCCGACCGAAGTAACGCCGGGCTGCCGACTCGACGCCGAAGGCGCCCGCGCCGAAGGGGATCTGGTTCAGGTAGAGCTCGAGGATCCGCTCCTTGGCGAACTTGGCCTCGATCTGCCGTGCGACCTTCGCCTCGCGGAACTTGCGGGCGAGCGTCGCGAGGGCCCCCGACACCTTCGAGCGCGACGGGAGTTGCTCGGGGAAGATGTTCCGCGCGAGCTGCATCGTGATCGTCGAGAACCCCTCGGCGAATCCGAGCGCCTTGACGTTGGCCCACATCGACCCGACCAACCGGACGTAGTCGATCCCGTGGTGGCGGTAGAAACGCTTGTCCTCGGTGATGACGAAGGCGTCCACCACGTGCTGAGGGATCTGCTCGAGGCGGACGACCGAGCGCCGCTCGGCGCCGACCGCGGCGATGAAGCGGCCATCGATCGCGTAGATGAGCGCCGGTTCGTCGGGCCGGTACTCGTCGAACTGGGCGATCGAGGGGCACCGGTCCTTGGCGCAGAGGAACCAGGTCCAGTGGATCGCGAAGATGCCGAGGCCGAGGAGTCCGGCGCCGGCAAGTCCGAGTGCGGCGTAGAGGAGTCGGCGTTTCACCACGATGTGCGGCACGATGTGCGGAAGCTAGAGAGGCATCGTACCTTTCCGCCATGCCGTCGGTTCCCTCTCAGGCGCCCGCGCCCCTGCTCGACGAACTCTCCTGGCGCGGCCTCCTCTTCCAACAGACCGAGGGGTGCGCCGCCGCGCTGGCCAAGGGGCCGGTACGGGGCTACTGCGGCTTCGATCCGACCGCCGAGAGTCTCCACGTCGGGAACCTCGTCTCGATCCTGGGGCTCGTGCGCCTCGCGCAGGCGGGCCACACCGCGGTCGCGCTGATCGGCGGCGGCACCGCGATGATCGGCGACCCAAGCGGCAAGTCGGAGGAGCGCCCGATCCGCTCGGCGTCCGAGATCACCGCGAACGCGGCGCTCATCGAGACGCAGATCCGCCGCGTGATCGCGAACGCCCTTGGCGACACCGAGGCTGGCCGCCGCGTGATCTTCCTCAACAACGCGACTTGGCTCACGCCCCTCGCCCTCATCGACTTCCTGCGCGACACCGGTAAGCACTTCACCGTCAACTGGATGATGCAGAAGGACTCGGTCAGGTCCCGGCTCGACGCCGGGATCTCCTTCACCGAGTTCTCCTACATGCTGCTGCAGGCCTACGACTTCCTGCGGATGTTCCAGGACGCCGGCGTGACGCTGCAGCTCGGCGGGAGCGACCAGTGGGGGAACATCACCGCCGGCGCCGAGCTCATCCGGCGCGCCGCCCGCGGCGAGGCGCACGGACTCACCTTCCCGCTGCTGACCGACACGAGCGGCAAGAAGTTCGGGAAGACCGAGGCGGGCGCGGTGTGGCTCGACGCCACCCGCACGAGTCCCTACCAGTTCTACCAGTTCTGGATCAACGCCGAGGACGCCGAAGTCGGGCGGCTGCTCAGGACGTTTACGCTGCTCGACCGCGTGACGATCGAGGGGATCGAGGCAGCACACGCCGCGGCGCCCGGCGATCGGAGCGCACAACAGCGCCTCGCGACGGAGGTCACGACGATCATCCACGGTGCGGAGGCGGCCGCACTCGCCGAGACCGTCTCGCGCACGGTGTTCGACAAGAAGGCGGACCCGCGCACGCTCAGCGACGCGGTGTTCGGCGTGCTCGCCGCCGAGATGCCCTCGGTCCGCGCGTCGAACGGCGACGTCGCCCTCGACGTCGTGAGTGTGTTGGAGCAGGCGTTCGCACTCTCGCGCGGGGCCGCGAAGAAGCTGATCCAACAGAACGCGATCACCGTCAATGGCACGAAGCTCGCCCCCGATGCGACCAGCGTCCCGCGCACCGAAGCGGTGCGGGGACGCTGGTTCCTGGTCCGAAAGGGTGGCCGCGACATCGCGGTCGCGGAGTTGGCGCCCTAGGCGCTACGCCTTAGGCGCTCACTTCCACCGCGCCCACTCGAGGCGGTTGTTCCCCTCGGTGTCGCGCATCGCGAGATAGACGACGCCGCCCTTGCCGAAACCGGCGATCGTCCGCCCCTGCGGCACTTGGATGCGATCGGCCACCTCGTTCTTCGAGTCGATCACGTAATAGATCGGCCCCTGCTCGCCCACGGGAAGCGTCGTGCGCACCCAGAGGTTTCCCTCGAGGTCACCGAGCGACGAACCGGCAGTGAAGGGCGGGCGATAGTCGGGGAGCTCATTCGCGTTCACGAGATTGACGGCCGGGATCTGGAAGCCTCCCGGGCCACCGGGCCCGGCGCCTTGACCGCCACCGCGCTGCTGAGGATTGCCGTTGGCCGAGCTGCCGGGTGCCGTGCCACCAGCGGCGCGCGCTCCATCACGCCCGCCGCCGCCCCCACCACCGCCGCCCGCCGCGCCTCCGGCGATCATCCGCTCAGCGCCACCGCCCTGAACGAACGCCGCCGGTCCTCCGGCTTCGCCGACGAGACGTCGCGCCTCCTCACGTTGGCGCTCGATCGCCGATCGCGCGCTGTCGAGGAGGACGATCTTCGCCTCCTCGTCGAGCCGCTGCCATTCGAAGGGGAGCTTCGCCGAGGAGCTGAGCGTGCCGTCGGCGCCGACGCGATCGATGTGGAAGTCGTGGCCACGCACGAAGGCCACCGAGCCATCGCTCAGGAGCGCCCAGTCATCGACCATCTGGAGCGGGTTCTGCCTGACCTGGATGTTCGGCTGGCCATTGGCGCCTTCGGTCACCTTGATGTCGGCGCGTTGGACCTTCACCTGACCGATCGTGTCGAGCGCGCGGGTCCCAAGGTCGACGCGGACCACCGGCGCCGAGTCCGGCAGTTCGGGTATCACGAAGTTCCCGAACACCGGGCGTGCATTGGCGCGTCCGGGGCGACCTCGCGCCTGGCCACGCTGCACCATCCGTCCCTTCGCATCGAAGCCGGGACGGCCATTCGGCCCGCCGACCATCAGCCCGATCTCGTTGGGCCGGGGCACCGCCATCACGCGCCCGAGTTCACCCGAGGGCGTGACGACCATCATCGAGAGTGAGGCCGGGTCAACGAAGAGCGCCGAGTCCCCGCCCCACTGCAGTAGCCCACCACCACGCGCGCCGTAGGCGTTCGCCGTCGCGCTGGTCGAGTCGGCGACGACGGTGACGTTCGTGAGGGTCGAGTCGAAGAGCACCACGCGACGGCGGAGGATGTCGTTCACCAACACCTTGCCGCCGGGAAGGGGCACCGCGGTCGAGACCGAACCGAGGGGCTCACTCGACCTCGCCTGGATCGGTCCGAGTGGCCGCAGCGGTGGGAGCTTCTGTCCGTGCGCCAACTCGATCTGCGCGGGCAGGGCCGAAGACCCCACCGCAAGGAGGGCGAGCGCGACCGGGATGGAACGGATGAGTGTGCTGCGCATCAGGAGTCCTTGAAAGCGAAAGTCGCGTTGATCTTGATCAGGGGCGCCGGATCTCGACACCGCCGCCGCCGCCGCCGAACGCCTGTACGGCGGCCTCGACACCAGCACCACCGGCGAACCCACCGCCGGCGGTGCCACTGCGGATCGAGGTCAAGTAGCGCACATCGAGATAGCTCGTCACGAAGGCCGGCAGCCTCCGCTTCTGTTCCTTGGTCAGGAGCTTGTTGATGCGGGGCACGAGCCGGAGAAGGAGATCCACCGACCCCTCACGCGCCTTCACGTACCTGGTATACACGTCCTCGCGGTCATAGGCATCAGGCAGGACCGCCAACTGCTTCACGAGCGGCGCCCAGATCGAATCCAGACGGATCAGGTACCACCGATTCATCGTCGCGAGCGTGTCGGCCTGCGCACTCGTGAGCTTGAGTGTATCCACCTGCCGCATGATCGCCGCCATCGGGTTCTGGAGCCCCGCGGTGCCGAACTGTGCCTTGAGCTGCGGTTCCAGCGCCTTGTTGCCTCGCGTCGTGCGGCCTCGGTCGAGCTGCTGGTGCAGCATCTGCCGCTCCCGCGTGGGCGCGAGGTCGTATCGCAACATCGCCGTGAGGGCCACCGGCGAGCGGATCGCCGAGAGCTGTGGACTGGTGTTCCCGAACCGCGGATTCACGTCGTAGATGAAGCGCGAGTTCCCGGAATCGAAGCCGCGCACGTAGAGCAACACAGGATCGCTGAACGGCTGTTGGCCCCACCCCTTGAGCTTCCCTTCGCCGTGAAGCAGCAGGTCGGCCGCGCCAAGGGGATTCGAGATGCTGAAGGAGAGCGTCGCGCGCTGAGGCAAGCGGATCTTCAGGGGGTTGATCGAGATCGAGAGCACCGCGCTCTGCGTCCACGGTCCCTCGCAACTGTTGCGGCCGGCGATCCCGCCTAACTGCTTCTCGAGGCACGCGCGCGCCCCCGGGCTCGTGCTGTTGATCAGGGCCTGCATCGCCGAAGCGACCGCCGGATCGGTCGCCGTCGCCGGATCGAACACGTACGCTCGGTCGTTGGAGTAACCGTCACCATTCACGTCGCCGGAGATGACGGGTGTGAAGGGATTCCCCGAGCGGAAACTCCCCGACCAGTTGAGCCGCACCGCATCCCAGAAGTTGTAGCCGAAGGAGTAGCTGATCTGGTGTCGCGCGTCGAAGCCGCTGCGCGCCCACTCGATGACTCGCGGGTCACCGGCGGTGTTCTGGAAGCCGCGCACTTGCTCCTTGTTGTTCGCCAGCACGTACGAGGCGCTCCAAGTGAGCCCGGTGCTGAAGCGCGCGGGAGAGAGCCGGAAGGAGACTTGGCGGCTGATCCCGGTGAGGTCGGAGCGCTGCTCGCTCACCCGGGCGAACTGATTCGAGAGGCGCGCGTCACCGGGGGCGATCGCTCCCGTCGCAGGCACGATGCTCGACGACAGGACCCACACCGGTCGCCCTCCCTCCTCGGCGAGTTGGAACCGCTCCGTCGCCACGAAGTTCAGGTCCATCGAACTCGGCTGGTTCTGGTTGAGCGAGTAGGTCGCTTCGATCTGCGCGGTGAACCTGCTGTCCAGCACCGGCCCGTTCCACTGCAGGTTCGAGCGGATCGAGCGCTGTGGCTGGTAGTCATCGGAGAAGAGCGAGACGTTGGGGGTGCTGTTCGAGAAGACGGTGCCCGTCGTGCCATTGGCGCAGAGGACCGGGACGTTCGCGAGGTCGGTGCCGTAGGCAGCCCAATCAGGGATCGGCACCGCGGCACCGGTGCAGTTCAGGCTCTGGATCGCGCTCGCGAGACCGGTGTTGTCGAGTGCGTTGCCGGTGAGCCGCGTCGCCGGACTGTTCTGGAAGATTCCGAGCCCGCCCCGCACCACCGCGCGCGGACCGCGCACCGCACCCTCGAAGCCGGGGATCTGCGGAGCGACGCCATAGGTCCAGGAGAAACCGGCGCGCGGACTGACGAGGACGCGATTCGGCAGCTCGTCGTTGCGCACGCCGAAGGTCGTCTCGACGAGGGGATTGAGGTCGGGCCGGTCGTTGAAGGAGTTCGCATCCATCCGAACCCCGTACTGCAGCTGGAAGTCGGGATTCACGCGCCACGAATCGCCAAGCGAGGCGCCGGCCACGTACTGGCTCGCGCTCCGGATGCGCGGTTGCAGCGCACGCGTGAAGGAGCTGGGCACCGCATTCTCGAAGTCAACGAGGGAGTTGTAACGGAATGTCCCGAGGGCGTTCGTGTTCGCGTCGGAGCTGTAGGCGTCACGGCGCAGTTCGGTCGTGAACTTGAGCCGGTGCTTGTTGTTGAGACTGAACCAAGAGAGGGTGTTGACGAAGCCGATGTTGTTCGTCGTCTGCGTCGTGTTCAGGTTCGGGTTCCCGCCGAACGAGATGTTCCGGACACCGCTCGATCCATCGGCGAAATCGGAGTTGATCAGCACGCTGCCGGCAGGGAGTGCGGTGTAGGGGTCCGCGCCATTGTTCGAGGCGCTGACGCCGAGCGAGGTCTCGCTGAGCAGCACGCCGTAGAAGTTCGTGTGCCGCATCTGCACGCCGCCGCTCAGGTTCGTGCGCTCGCCCGAGTACGCCGGCACTTCGCCCGTCATCGCCGTCACCGGCGCCTGCTTCCCGAGATTCGTATTGAACGAGATGTTCAGCGCCTGCCCGGTGAGCGACGAGGGCGGGGCCCAATCGAGGGCGCCGAAGAGGCGGAGGTTGTCGTTCGTCCGGTCATTCGGGATCCCGCCGAACGAGATCGGTACCTGCGCCGCCTGCAGGAGCGCGATGAGGCGCGTCACCGAGTCGCTCGCGATCCCCGACGTCTGGAGTCCGAGCGCACTCGTGCTCAGCAGGGTGTTGAGGTCGTTCGCCCGCCGCCCCACCTGATAGGAGAGGTTGTAGAACGACTTGTCGGTCTCGATCGGCCCGCTCATGCTCCCGCCGAGCGAGAGGTTCGAGTACTCCTGCCCGAGCGATCGCCCCGCCGGGTCGGTCCACTGCAGGGTCGGGGAATCGCCGTTGAGGCTCGCGTTCCTTGTCTTGAAGTTCGACCCCGAGCGGCTCCGCACGTTGAGCTGGCCCCCGCTGAACCCGCCGCGCGAGACGTCATAGGGGGTCGTGATCAACGACGTCGAGACCGCCGCATCGCGCGGCAGGTCGGTGACGCCGCTGCTCAACCCATTGAGCGTCGTCGCATTCTGGTCGGCGGTGAGACCGAGCACCGAGAATCCCGACGGATCGCCATCGGCGCCGGGGATGAACTGCACGCCGGGCTGCGAGGCGGCGAGCGCGGCGAGGTTCCCCTGCTGGTCGGCCGAGAGCGCGGCCGAGCTCAACGCCCGCTCGGTGCCGCTGATGTCGGCCGGGTTGGCATTCCGGTTCACGCGGTTCCGTTCACCGGCGATCTGCACCTCATCGAGCTCCTGCACCGCGTAGCTCATCCGCGCATCGGCGACGAGCACTTCCTGGTCGGCGGTGCGCTTCACCTGGAAGCGACGGACGGTGTATCCGAGAGCATGGAAGGCGACGAGGTAGTCGCCGTCGCCGCCGGGGAAGACGATCGTGAAGCGGCCGTTCCGGTCGGTGCGCGCCTGTCGATTCACGTTGCCGCCCACCGAGGTCGCGGTGACGAGCACGCGCTCGATCGGCTGGCTGTCGGGACCGATGACGCGCCCGCGGATGATGTCGGCGCCAGTCTGCGCACCGAGCGTCGTCGAGGCCACGACGATAGCGACCAGGAACCCGACGGCGGACGGCAGACGGCGGAGGACGGATGGCAGGCGACTTGCGATCACAGTCGGGAGCTCGGGCACGTGAGGTGGGACGCGCGGGACGACGGTTCCGGGACACTGATGAGACCCAGAGGCGCGACCGAGGGTTGCGACCCTCCCTCCGCGATGAGATCCCTACGCCCTTACCGTCACGAGAGTTACGGTGCGGAATCGTGGAACGTTAAGGCGCTCGCCTTCTCCAGCGCCCACCGCAGTCGCCACTCGTCGCGGAAGACGACGACCGGATGGTTCTTCGCATCATAGAGCAGCGAGAGATCCTGTGCGTCGGCCAGTTTCCGGATCTCCTCGGCCGGGCCCGTCACCCATCGCGGGAAACGATAGGGGAGCTTCTCGAGCGTGCAGGGCGCACCGTACTCGTTCTCCAGGCGATGGAGCATCACGTCGAACTGGAGCAGGCCCACCGCGCCGACGATCGGCACCGGGCCCATCGCCGACTCGGCGAAGAAGACCTGCGCTGCGCCCTCCTCGGTGAGTTCGCGTAGCCCCTTGTCGAGCGCCTTCCGACGCAGCGGGTCGCGGGAGAGGATGCGTGCGAAGTGCTCCGGTGCGAACCGCGGGATCCCCACGAACTCGAGGAGCTTTCCCTCGGCGTCCCGTGGCGCGTCGGCGCTGGCGAGGGTGTCACCGATCCGCAGCGAACCGCGGTCGTGCACGCCGACCACGTCCCCCGGCAACGCCTCCTCGGCGAACGCACGCTCGCGGCCCAGGAACTGCTGCGGCGGCGCCAGCTTGAAGGTGCGACCGGTGCGAACGTGCGTGACCTCGAGACCGGCCGCGTAGCGCCCCGAGCAGACGCGCACGAATGCGACCCGGTCGCGATGCCGCGGATCCATGTTCGCCTGCACCTTGAACACGAATCCCGTGAACGCGGCCAAGCCCGGCGACACCGGTCCCGCCGAACTCTCCCGCGCGACCGGCGACGGGGCCAGTGCAAGGAAATCCTCGAGGAAGGGCTCGACGCCGAAGTTCGTGAGCGCGGACGCGAAGTAGACCGGCGTCTGTTCTCCCGCCAGGATCGCCTCCGCATCGAACTCGTGCCCCGCCATGTCGAGCAGGTCGATGTCGTGCGCGAGCCTCAGCCCGGCGGCGTGGGCCTCGGGGTGGCCGCCCAGCGCGTGGACGAGCTGCGGGTCGCCGGGGCCCGAGAGGGAGAGGATCTCGGTCGCAACGCGTTGGGCGCCGTGATGCACGCCGCGCTCGAAGAGGAAGGCGCGCCTCCGGCGCCGGTCGTACACTCCGACGAAGACCGTCCCCTGCTCCGCCGTGTCCATGTGGATCGGCCAGTGCGCCGCCACCGCGGTGATCCCCAGCTCCGCCTCGAGATCGCTCACCAGCTTGAGAGGATCCTCGCCGACGCGATCGCACTTGTTGACCACCGTGAAGATCGGCATCCGACGACGGCGGCAGACGTCGAAGAGCTGCCGCGTGCGCTCCTCGACGCCCTTGCGATTGTCGAGCAGCATCACCGCGCTGTCAGCGGCGACGAGTGTGCGGTAGGTGTCCTCGCCGAAGTCCTGGTGGCCCGGCGTATCAAGGAGGTTCACCTGGTAGCCGAGGTAGGCGAACTGCAGCACCGACGACGTGACCGAGATGCCCCGCTCCTGTTCGAGCGCCATCCAGTCGGAGGTCGCGTGGCGCTGCGACCGGCGGGCCTTCACCGCGCCGGCCTGGTGGATGGCGCCGCCATAGAGCAGGAGCTTCTCGGTGAGCGTCGTCTTGCCGGCGTCGGGGTGCGAGATGATCGCGAAGGTCCGGCGCCGCTCGATCGCGACGTCGGTGGCACTCTTGGCTGGCGTGGCGGTATGACTCACCGGTGAAAGATAGTCGGGGTTGACTTCCTTCCCCGGCCACGACGCATCATTCGGCATGCTCGAACTCCTGCGTGTCCTCATCACCGTCGTCGTGACCAGCGGCGGGAACCCCGTTCCCTTCGCCACGGTGCGCCCCGTCGAGCTCGCCGCGGTCTTCGTGCGCACCGACGCATCGGGCACCGCGAGCATCGACCTGCTCGGAGGCCCCCGCCGGCTCCTCGTCTCCCGCGTCGGCTTCCGCCCCGAGACGCTCGATGTCGTCCTCGGCCCTCGCGACACGACGCTCCACGTCGAGCTCGAGCGCCTTGAAGCGGAGATGGACGCGATCCTCATCTCGGCGACGCGCACCGGACGTCGCGTACAGGACACGCCGATCCGCGTCGAGTTGATCGACGAGGAGGAGGTCGCGGAGAAGGTCGCGATGACTCCCGGCGACATCGCGATGATGCTGAACGAGACCGCGGGTCTTCGGGTGCAACCGTCGAATCCGGCGGTCGGCGGTGCGACGCTTCGCATCCAGGGGCTCGGCGGGCGCCACTCGCTCATCTTGGCCGACGGACTCCCACTCTATGGCGGCCAGACGGGGGGGTTGGGCCTCCTGCAGATCCCGCCGGTCGACCTCGCGCGCGTCGAAGTGATCAAGGGAAGCGCCGCCGCGCTCTACGGCAGCTCGGCCCTCGGCGGCGTGGTCAATCTCGTCAGCCGCCGTCCTGGCGCCGAACGCGAACAGACCCTGCTACTCAATCAGACGTCGCGTAACGGCACCGACGGCGTCTACTTCGGCGCGACGCCGCTGGGCGCGGCGTGGGGCGCCACGCTGCTCGGCGGATACCACCGCCAGGGCGCGGTGGACCTCCTGAGTGACGGGTGGACCGACGTGCCGGGCTACCGTCGCGCGGTCCTACGACCGCGCCTCACCTTCGACGACGGCGAGGGGCACTCGGCGTTCCTCACCGCCGGTTACACCGCTGAGGGCCGGCGCGGCGGCACGATGGACAATGGGACGGTCGCCGACGACGACATCATCGAGGCGCTCGACACGCGACGCACCGACCTCGGCGCTCACTTGCGATGGCGCCTCGGCGGCGTGGGGAGCCCCGCGCTCTCCTTCCGTGGCTCGGCGATGCAACAGGACCACGACCAGCGGATCGACGACATTCGGGAGCGGGACGAGCACCGGACGCTCTTCGCCGAAGGCACGTTGACCGTGCCGCGGGAGCGGCTCACCTTCGTCGCCGGCGCGGCGCTCGAGCAGACGCAGTACCGCAACAGGGACGTGCCCGGATTCGACGAGAAGCGATCGACCCCGGGTGTCTTCACGCAGGTCGACGCCGACCTCGCGGCCTGGTTGGCGCTCTCGGCCAGCGCGCGCTACGACGACCTGGGGGACGCGGGGGGCTTCGTGAACCCGCGACTCTCCCTCCTCGCCCGTCGCACGACCGGCGCGTTCGCCGGATGGAGCCTGCGCGCGTCGGCCGGCACCGGCGCCTTCGCGCCGACCGCGAGGGTGGAGGCGACCGAGGCGACGGGGCTGATCTTCGTCCTCCCGCCCGCCGGTCTGATCGCCGAGCGCGCAACGACGGGATCAATCGACCTGAACGGCCCCATCGCGACTCCCCTTGGCACGCTCGAGGTCCACGCGAGCCTCTTCATGGGGCAGGTCCGGTCACCCCTGATGGCGGTGGACTCGACGACCGTCCCGTTCTATGGATTCCCCTCTCTCGCCGTGGTGAACGCGATCGAGCCGACCCGGAGCGGCGGCGCGGAGCTGCTCCTTCGACTCACGCGTCCGCTCGGATCGGGAGAGAGCGCCCCGCTCCTGCGGGCCACGCTCAGCTACACCCTCCTCCGCGTGACCGAGTGCGATCCGGCCTCGGCGACGACCGCCGGCGGCTGCACGCGGCGCCTCGCGCCGCTCACGCCCCGCGACGCGATCGGATTCGTCGCGACGCACGAGCGCGAGGGTCGGAGTCGGATCGGCGTCGAGGCCTACTACACGGGTCGTCAGCAGCTGCACGACGACCCCTTCATGACCGAGTCGCGTCCGTACCTGATCGTCGGCCTGCTCGGGGAGCGCGTGATCACCACACGGATGGGGGCGGCGCGGCTCTTCCTCAACCTCGAGAACCTCGGCGACGTGCGGCAGAGCCGCTACGCACCGCTCCTGCGCCCGTCACGCGGCGCCGGGGGGCGCTTCTCGACCGACGCGTGGACCGAACTCGCGGGATTCACCGCCAACGGCGGCATCCGCTTCACGTTCTGATTCAGGTTCTGCTTCAGGTTCTGCTTCAGGTTCCGAGCGCGGCGATTACCTGCTCGACATCGGCGAGCGTGTTGTGAAAGTGCGGCGCGAGTCGGATCGCTCCCTCTCGCACTGAGTGGGTCACGCGTGCGGCGCGCAGCTTCTTCGAGTCCGCGTCGAGGTCCGGGGTCGCGATCGCGACGATCCCGGCGCGGCGCGCCGGCTCACGCGGCGTGACGAGTCGCACGTCGCTGCGCGAGGTCGTCCAGTCAACGATCCGGTCGGCGAGCGTCCGCACGTGCGCTTCGATCCGCGAGGGGCCGAGTTCCAGGAGGAGTTCGAGGCTCGCGTTCATCCCTACGATGTCCTGATAGGGGATCGTCCCCACCTCGAATCGCTTCGCATCGGGATGCCACGTGGGGTCGTAGTCGAGGAAGCGGGCGAAGTCCCCTGAGCTCGCCTGTGCGAGCCAGCCGGCGGCGGGAGGCTCGAGCGACGGCACGAGTCCCGCTCGCACATACGCGAAGCCGCTCCCCCAGGGTGAGCAGAGCCACTTCTGCGCACCGCACGCGAGGAAGTCCACCGGCGTGGTGCGGACGTCGAGAGCGAGAGCGCCGAGTCCCTGGATGGCGTCCACGGCGAACCAGATGCCACGCGCGCGGCAGGCTGACCCGATCCGCTCGAGATCCACCCGCGCGCCGCTCCAGAACGAGACCCAGGAGAGCGCGACGCATTTCACTCTCGGGTCCCGTTCGATCCGGCGCAACACTTCCTCCTCGTCGGGCGCCGAGCCAGCGAGGGGAAGCATCTCGAAGGTGAAACCGCGGGCCTTCGCCGCCGCCATCCAGGGATAGATGTTCGCCGGGAACTCCCCACGACTCCCGAGCACGATCTCCCCGGGCCTGAGCGGGAGCGAGTACGCGGCGAGGTTCACGCCCCAACTCGTGTTCGTTGTGAGTGCGATCTCCCCCTCGCTCGCGCCGATGAGTTGTGCGACCAGCGTTCGGGCGCGATCCAAGACCGGGAAGAAGTCTTCGAAGCCCAGCCGATGCGGCTCGGCGCGCTTGAGTCCGTACGCCTCGAGCCGGTCGCGCGTCCGCTGCGGAAGGGGCCCGACCGCGGCGTGGTCGAAGTGAATCGCCTCGCCGCGCGCTTCCCAGGGATACTCGCGCGAGCGGAGGGCTTCGATGTCGGAGGGATAGGCGCTCATCAGGGTTCTCGCAGCTCGGCGGGCGTGTCCTTCGGTTGTCCCTTCCAGCGTCGGTGCTGCCAGAAGTACTGCTCAGGATACTCGCGCACATAGCGTTCGAGCACCTGCGTGTAGCGCAACACGGTCGCGTCCACGTCCTGTTCGCGGTTCCCGGACCTCACGAGGGGGATGCGTTCGAAGTGCGCGCGGTAGCGTCCGTCGGGCTGTCGGATAGCGGCGACGAAGATCATCGGCAGGTCGTCGCGAAGGGCGAAGACAGCGGCGCCGCGCGGCGTCCGTGCCGGCCGCCCGAAGAAGGGGACGATGGTCGAGGCGAGCCCCTTCGCGCTCTGATCCGAGAGGAACCCGACGGCGCGTCCTTCGCGGAGCGCCCGCGGGATGCGCCGCACCGCCTCGTCGTCGAACACCACGCGGATCCCGAGCCGTTCGCGCGTCCGCTTGAAGAAGTCGTCGGAGAGGGGATTGGCCATATGCATCGCGATCGCGTCGATCGGATGCCCGCGCGCCGTCATGTAGGCGGCGCTCAGTTCCCAGTTGCCGACGTGACCGGCGACGAGGATCACGCCCTTCCCCTGCGCAAGAGCGGCGACGAGCTCCTCATGCCCCGTCTCCCCGCTGAACGCGGCGAGCACCTCCTCGCGCGACGCGCGGGAGAGCACGATGCTCTCGATCGTCACGCGCCCGAGCCCGCGATACGATTCGCGCGCCACAGCACGCACACGCGCGTCGTCGAACCCGGGGAAGCAGGCGCGGATCGTGCGCTCGACCCTCGCCGCCCGGATTGCGAGGGGCCGCCACACCAGGCCGCCGATCAGCGCGCCGACCGACGACGCGGCGCGCCAGCCGAAGGGGCGCAGCAGCGTCGCGACCGCGCGCAGCAAGGCGTACTCGGCCCGCTGCGCGACTGTCGGTCCGCTCGTCGGGACGGCCCGCGCCTCAGGCGGCGCCATCGGCCGCGCGAGGGGCGCGCTGCAGCGAGTGGAGTCGCGCGTAGGCGCCGCCGCGGGCGAGCAGTTCGTGGTGCGTCCCGCGCTCGATCACGCGGCCCTGATCGAGTACGAGGATCTGCGTCGCGTGTTCGACGGTGGAGAGCCGGTGCGCGATCACGAAGACGGTGCGCCCCGCCAGCAGGCGGTCGATCGCCTCCTGCACCAGCCGCTCGCTCTCAGTGTCGAGCGCCGAGGTCGCTTCATCGAGGATCAGGATCGGCGGGTCAGTCAACAGGGCGCGCGCGATCGCGAGGCGCTGCCGCTGCCCGCCGGAGAGACGCGTGCCCCTCTCGCCGAGCATCGTGGCGTAGCCCTCGGGGAGCGCGGCGATGAACTCGTGGGCGTTCGCCGCCCGCGCCGCCGCCTCGACCTGCGTATCGGTGTACCGGCCCGCGGCGCCGTAGGCGATGTTCGCCCGCACGGTGTCGTTGAAGAGCACGGTGTCCTGGCTCACGATGCCGGTGAGCGCGCGGAGCGACGCGAGCTTGATCCCCTGCGCATCGACGCCGTCGACGAGGATCCGCCCCGCGGTCGGCTCGATGAAACGCGGGATCAGGTCGACGAGCGTGCTCTTCCCGGCGCCGCTCGCGCCAACGAGCGCGACCACGTCGCCGCGGCGGGCGGTGAGGTTCACGTCGGTGAGCACCGGCGCGTCGCCATAGGTGAAGTGCACCCCCTCGAAGACGATCCCATCGCGGAGGGCGGCGAGCTCGGTCGTCCCCTTGTCGGTCTGCCGCTCCCCCGGTTCGTCGAGCACCTCGAAGAGCCGCTCCGCCGCGGCGAGCGACTGCTGCGCGATCGTCGGTGCCTGCGAGAGCTGCTTGATCGGCTGCAGGAGCCGCATCACGAGGATCATGAACGCGATCAGCGTGCCGCCATCCATCGTCAGTCGGAGGAGCACCTCGCGGGCGCCGATCCAGAGCACCGCGACGGCGATGATCGTGCCGAGCACCTCGGTGAGGGGGCCGGAGAGCAGCGCCAGACGCTGCATCCGCGTCATCCCGCGGGCATAGCGCCCCGACGCACCGAGGAAGCGCGACTCCTCATACTCCTCGCCGCGGAAGGACTTCACGAGCCGGATGCCGCTCACGACCTCCTGCAGCACGCTCGTCATCTCCCCGTACTCGTTGCGCAGGCGCCGGTGTCCCTTGCGCAGCCGCCTGAGCAGCGGCTGGAGCACCGCCATCACCAACGGCGCGATGACGAGCGAGATCAGCGTGAGCCAGGGCGACATCCGGAAGAGGATCAACACCGTCACGAGGATCGTCGCCGCGTTCTGCACCGTGCGGGTCGCGACCTCGGCGAGGATCGCCTTCGTCTGCTCGGTGTCGCTCACGAGTCGCGCCATCAACTGGCCGGTGCGGGTCTTCCCGAACCAGGTGAGGGGGAGCCGCTGCATGTGCGTGAAGACCGCCGCCCGGAGGTCCTGGGTGATCACCTCCTGCAGCGAGGCGCCGAGCTGTCCGCCGAACCAGAGGAACACGTTCTTGAGGGTCACCATCGCGATGATCACGAGGATCACCGCGCGGAGCGAGCCCATCGGGTCGTCGGGCGAGAGGAAGGATCCGACGAGGAGTTCCTGCAGCCGGGTCAACCACCCCATCCCGTCGGCGATCCGCGTCGGGTTGCCGAAGAGCGTGTTGAGGAAGGGGATGAGCAGGGTGAACGCGACCCCGTCGAGCGCGGCGGCGACGACGTTGAAGGTCACGTTCCCGGCCATCCGCCAGGCGTGCGGCCGGAGGAAGGCGAGCAGGCGCCGATACACGCGCATCGCTCCAACATACTCCCCGTCGCGAGGCCCCAACAAACGCGCCCCCTTCCGGATGGACGCAGGGGGAGGGCACTTTCCGCGCGTGACCGATGCCTCGCCCCCCTTCGCTCCGGTACCCGCGACGTTCCCCTGCCCGTCGCTGCTGGGGCTCGCTGCCGCGGCGTCGCTTGGCGGGGCGCGTGAGGGGCTCCTCGGGGCGGTGATGGCGGTGCGACTGGCCACCGGATTGGGCGGAAGCTCCGGCCTCGACCGGGAGACACGGCAGGCGCGCGCCGAGGGGGCGCGGAGCTGGCTCACCGCCCTCACGCTCCCGTCGAGGGCGCGGTCGGTCCTGCTCCGGGCATTCGCGGCGAGCGCCGGTGACGACCCGCACATCGCCGCCGACGCCCTCGACGCGGTGATGGAGGTCACCGCGCCCCACCTCGACCGACACGCACGTTCCGAGCTCGGGCGCGTCATCGATGGACTACGCCGGTCGGCGCGTAGCTTGCCGGGGTCTGCGAAGGGCCCGTAGAATAGGTTGTGCCCGTTCCCGCTGGCCCGAGGGATCCCTGCGTCCAACCGACATCTCCCCGATCTCCCGCGTGATGCGGCGCGTGGATCTCGTCGCCGATGGCTCCCTCGCGGGGGACACGGCGCAGACGGGATTCCCGAGCATCGATCGGTGGCTCGGCGGGGGCTTCCGCGCCGGGGACCTCGTCGTACTCGGAGGGGACATCGGGAGCGGGAAGTCGGCCCTGGCGCTCGCGATGTCGCTGCGGATGGCGCAGAGCGGCACGAAGGTCGCGCTGCTCAGCGGCGAGATGTCGGTCGAGCGCGTGATGGAGCGCGCCCTCGCAATCGAGGGCCGCGTGCGGGTAGATGACCTTCGACTCGGGAAGCTCGATGACCTGGCCCGCGCCGGCGTCGGTGCGGCGGCGGTCCGGTTGCGTGACCGTTCACCACACTTCGAGGTACTGCCGGCCGATGGCTGGGAGGGCTTCACGCTCCTCGTGCGGGAACTCGATGTGCAGGTCGTGATCGTGGATTCGCTGCAGACGCTCGCCGGCGGCTCGCGCTCACAGGAGGAGGAACTCGCCGCGGTGGTGCGGTCGCTCAAGGGACTGGCGGTGAGCCGCGACATCTGCGTGGTGGTGACGTCGCACCTGCCGGGTTGGGAGCGGCGGGAGGATGCGCGACCGACGCTCGACGACTTCGGCGCGAAGGACGCGGTGAAACAGGCCGCCGACGTCGTGATGGCGCTCTATCGCGAGGAGATGTACGACCCTGGTGGTGGGGTCGAGGGAGCCACCGAACTGCTCGTCAGCAAGAACCGGAACGGTCCCACCGGGTACGTTGACCTGTACTACTACAAGCAATGGCTGCGCTTCGAGGACATGCTGGACCCCGACCGCTAGGAGATGTGATGCGATACGTCCGGCCCTTCCTGCTGCTGGCCCTGCTCGCCCTCCCCGCCGCGCCACTGACGGCACAGGGGAACACGGCGATCACGAAACTCGAGGCGGCGCGCGCGCGGAATCCGCAGAACGTCGCGGCCCTCCGCGCCCTCGGGGTCGCGTACTACAAGGCC
The DNA here is from genome assembly GCA_031396245.1 of Gemmatimonadaceae bacterium. Classification (GTDB taxonomy): domain Bacteria; phylum Gemmatimonadota; class Gemmatimonadetes; order Gemmatimonadales; family Gemmatimonadaceae; genus Pseudogemmatithrix. The sequence goes on along the minus strand of JANNKK010000082.1, from coordinate 1,949 downwards.
AATCGCCACCAGGACGCCTTCAACGTGCTGGACCAGGCGCGCCGCCTCGACCCGAAGGACGGCGTGAGTGCGCTCTATGCCGGCCTGAGCGCCGAAGCGCTGAACGACCTGACTAGCGCGCGGCGGGCGTACGACGACTACATGAAGTACGGCCAGACGCGGAAGGTGCGGAACGACATCCGGTCGCGGCTCGTCGCACTGGCCCGTCGCGAGGCGATCGCGTCGGCGAAGGCCGCGGTGGCCAACGAATCGCGCCTCTCGCAGACACCCGGTGACGCGCGCGCACGATCGCGGTGCCGCCCCTGACCTTCAGCGGACCGGACTCCTCGCTCAGGCCGCTCGAGCGAGGGATGGCCGAACTCCTCATCACCGACCTGAGCCGCTCCGCGCAGCTGACGATCGTCGAGCGCGACCGGATGCAGGCGATCGCCGACGAGATCCAGCTCTCGCAGGGCGATCGCGTGGATGCGGCGACCGCGGTGCGCGCCGGCAAGCTCATCCAGGCAGGGCGCCTGATCAATGGACAGCTCGTGCAGACGGGCGGCCAGCTCACGATGAGTGCATCGGTCGTGAACGTCGCCAGCGGCGAGATCGGCGCGCCAGCCAACGTGAACAACTCCCTCGACCAGCTCTTCGCGATGGAGAAGCAGCTCGTCTTTGGCATCTTCCAGCGGCTCAACGTGGTACTCACGCCCGCTGAAAGGCAGCTGGTGGAGCGTCGTCCGACGCAGAACCTCAACGCCTTCCTCGCCTACAGCCGCGGCTTGATGGCCGCCGACGATGGCCGATTCGAGGACGCCGCGCGCTTCTTCGAGAACGCCCGCTCACTCGATCCCGGTTTCGGCGCCGCCACCACGCGCTTCCAGGCGGCGCAGGCGGCGGTGCAGGGCGCCCAGGTCTCCTCGGCGACGATCGAGGCGAATCTCGGCGCCGGCGTCGAGGGCCAAGAGGTCGCGGCCGCCGCCCAGGGGAACGTCTCCGACGGCGGAGGCATCAGCGCGACGCTCACCGCCGCGACGCAGGCCGTGAACCCGCCAACGGTGACGGCGGTCACGAACACCGAACGCGCACCCCCGCCGCCGACCGTGCCGGCGCGCGATGCGCCGACCTCGACCACGGGCATCGAGACGCTCACGCGGACCGGCCTCGTGACCTTCACCATCCGCCGCCCCTGAGGCCCGGTCCCCCCTGATGCGTCGCCTCCTCGCGCTCCCGCTGCTCGCCATCCCCGGCCTCGTGCACGCCCAGGGATGGCGCGAGACGGCGATTATCTTCGCGCCGCACTCGACGAGCTACACGCTCGGGTCGGGAGCCTCCGAACGGACGATCGCGCAGACCGCGCTGCCATTCGTCTTCGTGATCCCGTTCACCGAGCGCCTGTCGGTCGACCTCACGACCGCGTACGCGATCTCCGACGTGATCACCGGCGGCGCATCCGTGAGTGCCATCAAGGGCCTCACCGACATGCAGGTGCGAGCGAACTACTCGCTGCCGAACCAGAACCTCGTCTTCACCGCGGGGGTCAACCTGCCCACGGGGCAGTACACGATCCCCGACGGGCAGCAGGAGGCGGCGGGCCAGATCGGCAACGACTTCCTCAACTTTCCCATCTCGTCGATGGGGAACGGCTTGGGCGGGACCGGTGGTGTCGCTTACGCGCGCACGCTCGGCAGCTGGAACCTCGGCCTCGGCGGCAGCTTCCGGAAATCGGCGGAGTTCTCGGCCTTCAGCGTGAACAATGCGGACTTCCGCTTCCAGCCGGCCGACGAGTTCCGCGTCCGCGTCGGGCTCGACCGGCCGGTCGGGGAGGGACAGACCTCCTTCGGCCTCTCCTACTCCGCGTTCGGCGAAGACCTCGCCGACACGACGACCTACAGCACCGGTGACCGGATCACCGCGACCGCATCCTGGTCCTTCCCCGTCGGTGGCGCCGACCTCTTCCTCTCGGG
>JANNKK010000035.1:0-4845 GCA_031396245.1 Gemmatimonadaceae bacterium | reverse complement strand
GTTCATTCGCCGCGCGACTGGCGATGCTGGCGGCGTTCGTCGCGCCGCCGGCACCGCTCGACACATATCCGAAGAATCCCGCCATCGATGCACTCAACTACTCCTTCCGGCTTGAGCTGTCCGACACCACCGACGCGATCGTCGGCGAGCTGACGCTGGACGTCCGGTTCCTGTCGGCGGACGTGCGGTCCCTGCGGCTCGACCTGATCAACGCCGCCGCGTCTCACGGCGGCAAGGGGATGCAGGTGTCGGCGGTCACGATGGACGGTGCCGCTGTGCCGTTCACGCACGCGAATGACGCGTTGCTGATCCCCCTGGCTTCAGCGCCCATTGTCCAGCGGCGCGCGCGGGTGGTCGTGCGCTATTCGGGGACGCCCGCAACCGGGCTCATAGTCGGACGGAACAAGCACGGCGATCGCACGTTCTTCAGCGACAACTGGCCCAACAGGACCCGGCACTGGTTGCCGACGATCGACCATCCCTACGACAAGGCGACGAGCGAGTTCATCGTCACCGCACCGAGCCACTACCAGGTGGTGTCCAACGGGCTTGAGGTCGAGAGTACGGATGTGCCCGGCGGTCGCCGGCGGACGCATTGGCGGAACACCGTGCCGATCGCCCCCTGGCTGTTCGTATTGGGCGTCGCGCGCTTCGCCGTGCAGCTCGTCGACTCGTTCGAGGGGAAGCCGATCGAGACCTGGGTGTACCCACAGGATCGCGACGCCGGGTTCGCCGACTTCGCCTCGCCGACCAAGGACGTGCTCGCCTTCTACAGTGACTACGTCGGCCCCTACGCCTACGAACGGCTTGCCAACATCCAGGCCAGCAGCGTGGCCGGTGGCATGGAATCGGCGTCGGCGATCCTCTATCACGAGAGTTCGGTGACCGGCACGCGGAGCGTCCGGTGGCGGAACGTCGTGATCCACGAGATAGCCCATCAGTGGTTCGGCAATGCCGTCACCGAGTCCGACTGGGACGACGTGTGGCTGAGCGAGGGGTTCGCGACCTACTTCACGCAGCTGTTCATCGAGCACGCGTACGGTCGTGACGAGTTCGTGCGCGGTCTCGAGTCGAGCCGCCGAACTGTGATGACCTTCGCCGCGTCGAATCCCGGCTACACGATCATCCACAAGAACCTGAGCCGCATGGAGGATGTGACCAGCTCGCACACGTACCAGAAAGGGAGCTGGATACTGCACATGCTGCGTGGCGTGGTCGGCGAGGAGGCTTTCCGCAGCGGCATCCGCACGTACTACCAGCGGCATTTCAACGCGAACGCGACGACCGCCGACTTCCGGCGGGCGATGGAAGAGGCCTCGGGTCGCGACCTGGGGTGGTTCTTCGAGCAGTGGCTGTACAAGGCTGGCACGCTCAAGGTCGCCGGCCGATGGACGTATGACGGCCGCGTCAGGCAGGTGCGCCTCGGGCTCGATCAGGTGCAGGCCGATGGGAGCCTCTTCACGATGCCGCTGGAGGTCGCGCTGTACTTCAAGGGCCAGACGGCGCCGACGATCCATCGGGTGCAGGTGAACGCGAGGGCGAACGTGTTCACGATCGACGTCCCGTCAGAGCCGGCGGACGTGCGGTTGGATCCGGACCTCTGGGTCCTGATGGAAGCGACGTTTGAGCGGGCGAAAGGTGAGGCAAGACCGTGAAGACTGGAGCATCGATGTCTTCGGCAGTGAGAGTGTTCCTCGCCAGTGTCGCCCTGGTGAGCTGTTCCAACTCCGCCACGCTCGGCGATCCTGCCACGCCCGGCCATCCCTCCCGCGTGGTCTACCAGGGCACCGACGGACCGGGGGCCGGCAAGCACGTCGTTCTCATCGCCGGGGATCACGAATACCGCTCCGAGGAACTGCTCCCCGCCCTGGGGCGCATCCTGGCCCGCCGCCACGGATTCAAGGTCAGCGTCTTCTTCACCCTCGACAGCGCCGGATTCATCGAGCCCGGCAGTTCCAACATCGGCGGGCTCGAGGCGCTCAAGACGGCGGACCTGCTGATCGTGGGCCTCCGTTTCCAGGATTTCCCCGCCGAGCAGATGCAGCACATCGTGGACTACCTCGATCGGGGCGGCCCCGTGCTCGGCGTTCGAACGTCGACGCACGCGTTCCGAATCAAGGACGGGCCCTTCGCCAAGTACTCCTGGGACTACAAGGGCGCCGACTACCCCAGCGGGTTCGGGGAGCAGGTGCTCGGCGAGACCTGGGTGGGGCACTACGGGACCAACCACGAACAGAGTTCCCGCATCCTCCCCCGTGGCGACCGAATCGCCCACCCGATCCTGCGGGGCGTTGGCGACATCCACGTCCAGTCGGGAGGATACCAGGCCTACCCGACCGACGGGTCTGACGTGCTCGCGTTGGGACAAGTGCTCAACGGAATGGGATCGAACGCGGCTCCTGATCCCAGCAAGGAGCAGTTGCCGGTGGTGTGGACCAGGACCTATCGCGGGGCCAACGGGAACGTGGGCCGCGTGTTCACTTCCACACACGGCGCCTCCGAAGACCTGCTGAATCCCGGCTTCCGCCGGATGTTGGTCAATGCCACCCTGTGGACCCTCGGCATGGAGCAGGCGATCACGCCTGACATCGACGTCTCGTTCGTAGGGCCGTTCCACCCGGTGACCTTCAGCTTCGACGGGTATCGTCGCCGCGTAAGGCCGGCGGATCTCGCAGGCTGGGATTCCCCCATCATGTCGCCCGACCACCCGACACGGGACTTGTCGTCCCAGACTTCCGGAGACAAAGCTCGATGAGGATCCGATCACGCCCGCTCGGCCGACTCGCGCCGCTGGTTCTCGCCGTGATCGCGGCCTGTAGCACGCCGCAGCTGAAGCTCGCGGAGGGCGACCACATCGTCATCATCGGAAACGCACTGGCCGACGGGATGCAACACGATGGGTGGTTGGAGACCTACCTGCAGCTGGCCCGTCCGAAACTGCAACTCGTGGTCCGTGACCAGGGATTCACCGGTGATCGGATCGATCATCGGCCCCGGACCAAGGGGGTGCCCTCCGCGGACGACTACCTCGGTCTCTCTCAAGCGAACGTGGTGTTCGCCATGTTCGGCTACAACGAGTCCTACGACGACGACCCCGACGGGTACGCCGCCGCGCTCTCCACCTGGATCGACCACACGCGGGCCCAGAACTACTCGGGTCGTGGCGCTCCTCGCATCGTGCTCTTCTCGCCGATCGCCCACGAGGACCTCGGCGATCCGAACCTGCCCAACGGTTCCGCCAACAATGCCCGCCTGGCGAAGTACACCGCGGTGATGGATTCCGTGGCGCGCGCGAAGGGCACCGGCTACGTGGATCTGTTCGGTCCCTCGCAGCGGCTCTACGAGGAGTCCGAGGCGCCCTTGACGCTCAACGGCATTCATCTCAACGACGAGGGGAACCGTCGCATCGCCGAAGTCATCGTGCGGGGGCTGCTGGCGAAGTCGCCGACTGATGACGAGGCGCGGGTCGAGGCAGTGCGCACGGCGGTGCTCGAGAAGAACCTCTACTGGTTCAATCGCTTCCGCGCGACCGATGCCAACGACGTGTGGGGATCGCGTTCCACGCTCGCGTTCGTCGGCGGGCAGACAAACTACGACGTGCTCCAGAACGAACTGAAGCAGCTCGACCACCTGACGGCGAATCGGGACAAGGTGATCTGGGCCGCGGCGCGGGGGGAAACGGTGACCCCGGACGATTCCAACGTCCCGCCGTCGGTCCCGGTGGTCTCGAACCTCGCCGAGCCGCAGCTGCAGGACGGAGTCAGCGTAGTGGGGACGCTCGACTACCTCGGCGGCGAGGAAGCGATCCAGAAGATGCGACTCGCGCCGGGGATGCGGGCCAACCTCTTCGCCTCCGAGGAGCGGTTCCCCGAGTTGGTGAATCCCGTGCAACTCGGCGTGGATACCCGCGGCCGCCTCTGGGCGGCGACCTGGGGCACCTATCCCAAGTGGGAGCCGACGGGGAAGATGAACGACCGACTGCTGATCCTCCCCGACGAGGATCGCGACGGGGTGGCCGATTCGGCGATCACCTTCGCGTACGTGCAGAACCCGACCGCGTTCGAGTTCTGGAACGGCGGCGTGATCGTCGCGTCCCAGCCGGACTTCCTCTTCCTCAAGGACACCGACGGGGACGACGTGGCCGACGTCCGCTACCGGATCGCCGGCGCGTTCGGGTCGGCGGACACGCACCACGCCGCCAACAACTTCGTCTATGGGCCGGACGGTTTCCTCTACTACCAGGAGGGGATCTTCAGCATCTCCAACGTGGAAACGCCGTGGGCCACCAACAAGCAGAATGAGCGGTCGGCGATGTACCGCTTCAACCCGCGTACGCACGAGTTCAGCTTCCACGCGCCGAACAGTCCCAACCCGCACGGCATCAGCTTCGACTACTGGGGTTACCACTACGCGACTGACGCGACCGGTGGCACGGCAGGGCGTGTGGCCGCGCCCTGGAGCGTGGCGCGTGCGCCGCCGGCCGAGGCTTGTGCGCTGCGCAGTTCGATCGCGCGGGCGCCGAGTGTTGCGTCCACGCCGAGTTGCACGGCGCGTGCCGGGCCACTCTCGGCCAGGCGGCCGGCGAGTGCGGCTTGGAGGTCCAGTTTCGCGTCATCGAGGTTCGCGCCGCCGAAGCCACTGCCGGCCAGCGTGACCGGGCCGCTGAACTGCATCGCCGGCGCGCGGCTGTCGAGCAGCGCGGGTTGCAGGTCTTTGAGCGTGCTGTCGAGCGTCCACTTGTCTTTGGTCCAACGACCACTGCCTTGCAGACGGCCCGCGCTCCGCTTCGCATCGCCCAGCTCGGCGTCGATGCTGTGCAGATCGAGCGTGCCGGTGTCGTCGGGC
>JANNKK010000069.1:0-3652 GCA_031396245.1 Gemmatimonadaceae bacterium | reverse complement strand
GCTGCCGCAACGCCTCGAATCGACGCGCGCGGCCGCGTCGCTGCGCGGCCGCGTCGCTGCGCGGGATGAATGCCAGCGGGGTCGTACAGACGGTGCGCCTCGTCGTCCAGCTCCCGGCGGACCAGAAGGTGATGACGCTCGCCGGCTGGGACGCGGTGGCGCGGACCGCCGATGCCGTGCGCACGAATCCAGAAGCAGCGCGTGTGATCTCCCTTCCGACACTGCTCGGCCGCGAGGTGCCGCACCCGCTGCTGCTGGCGGCCGCCGGACCCGACCTCGTGCGCAGCTACGTCAGTCGAGAGAGCGCGCGCTCGCGCTAGTGGAGATCGTGCCGCACGAGGACGAGTCGCCGGCGGCGATGGTGCGCTACGTGCGCGCCCTCCGCGCGCTCGATGCGGAGTTGATCACCGGACTCAAGGGTGCGCGGATCCTCGTCGGTGGACTGCCTGCCCTCAATGCGGACTATCAGGACGCCGTCGGCGAGCGGACGCCGCTCGTGCTCGCGCTGGTGATCGGGGGAACACTGCTCGCCCTCTGCGTCGGATTCCGATCGGTGCTCATCCCCCTCAAGGCGGTGGTCCTCAATCTCCTCAGCGTCGCGGCGGCGTTCGGCGCCTCGGTCCTCGTCTTCCGCGACGGGTACGGTGCCGCGTGGATGGGGCTCGACGCGCCGGTCGACGGCTTCTTCCCGGCGGTGCCGATGATCGTGTTCTGCATCGTGTTCGGATTGAGCATGGACTACGAGGTCTTCCTCGTCGCGCGGATGGCCGAGTGTCATCGCGAAGGCCGTGACGACGCCGAAGCGCTCGCCGAGGGGATCGCTCGCACCGGCAACGTCATCACCGGCGCCGCCCTCGTCATGATCGCGGTCTTCACCTCCTTCGCCCTTGGGGATTTCCTGATCATCAAGATCCTCGGCTTCTCACTCGCCGTGGCCGTGTTGATCGATGCGACACTCGTTCGGATGGCGATCGGTCCCGCGCTCTTCCGCTTGGCCGGCCGCTGGAACTGGTGGCCGGGCAGCTGAGATTCACTCCGGCAGCCGCCAGAGCGCGCCGAGTTCGCGGTCAACTGATGGCGGATGGAACCGACGCAGGCCGCTCTCGGGGTACGGGGACATCTCGCCGAGGAAGACGGTCCCGTCGACGTCGTAGAGGTCGACGCGGATGAAATCGAGACCTGCGCCCAGCATCGTCGCCACGCGCAGCATCTCGACCAGTGTGGACGGCGCGGGCACGGCGGGGGCCAAGGGGAATCCCCACCGGAGGCCGAGTGGTTCCCAGTTGCACGAGTAGAAGCGGCGCTTGTGCTCTAGGAATCGATCGGTGTCGACCTGCACGAGGTGAGGCTTCCCGTCGAAGACGAAGATCTTGAAGTCCGGCGGCGCCACGTCGCCGTGGCCGAGACGTTCTTCGAGGATCAGCGCGCGCCGCGCGGTGCCGTAGCCCCATTCGCCGAGCAAGGACTCGGACGGCGAGGCGTCGAGCCAACCGGCGGTGATCACCCGCAGTTCGTGCTCCGTCGGCTGTCCTGCGCCGAGGTGCGCCGCGCCGGAGCCGTGGTTGGGTTTGAGGACCCAGCGCGCCGGAAAGGCCTGGGCGGCGAGCTCGGCGAGATCCGTCCCCGACCAGAGTACGCGCGCCATGGCGACTTCCCCTGCGCAGGTATCGGCGACGTATCGCCGCAGGGCCAGCTTGTCGCAGCAGGTCGCGATGATCGACCGGCGGTCGTGGAGCACGCGCCAGTTGACCTTCTCGCTGAAGGATCGTGGCTCCGCGAGGTTGGGGCGCCGTCCGTGTGTGAGCCAGTGGAAGAGCGAACGTCGCTGGCGGACCGAGAGCGGGGCGAGCGCGGCGTGCGCGAGACGCGTGAACGCACGCGATGGATACACGGTCAGTGCCCAGTACCGCGTGTGCGGCCAGTCCGGCGCCCTCGGACGTCGTACACCTCGACGCCCAGCCTTCTGCGGAGCTCGTCGCGCGTCACGTTGACCAGGAACCCATTCTCTTCAAGTAATCCCCTGATCGCTCCGACGCGGCCGTCGATATCGTGCACCTCGACGGCCACCTGTTCGATGTTACCCCAGTCACCCGGCCGGATTCCAGCCAGCACTGCGTCCTCGGCCCCCTCGACATCGATCTTCAGGAAGTCGATGCGCGTGATGCCATCACGGGCCATCACGTTCGAGAGCGTGTCGACCGACGTCTCCACGATCCGCACCTTGGCAAGGTGTCGCGCGATCCGATCGGCGAGGACGAGTCCGAGGCGGTCGGGCACCAGGGCGAGGACACCTCGCGTGAGCGGTGAGATGAACCCGCGAACGCGTTCCGGGTCCTCGAAGAGCGCGCGCAGGAACCGCCGCACGAGCGTCCCGGCCTGGTGCGCCCCGTCCTCGAGCATCGCTGACTGTGAGGGACTGTGCACATAGTGCGCGAAGGAAGCGACGCCGGGCGACGCGGCGAGTCCGATCGGGAACGTCTTGACCGATCCGTCCTCCATGGACCAGCGCTCCATCGCCGCCGCGACGTTCTGAGTGAGGGCCAGGTAGTTCTCGGCGATCGGCTCGAAGCAGTGGATCGTGCACTGCCCCTTCGTCCGGCGCATCACCTCCAGCGCGAAGAGGCCGGTGTTGGCGCCCACGTCGACGACGACATCCCCCGGCGCGACCTGCAGGTCGCCCTCGAAGTACCCCTGCACCTGGTCCAGGATGACCTTGGTATAGAGGCGGCTCGGCCCCGTGATGTAGCCGTAGTCCCGGAAGAACGACCGCCTCGCGCTCACGACTGGCACCTCAAGGCAGTTGTTCCAGCCGCAGGTCGATCGAGCCCGAGAGCGGATCGGCGCCGGAGAGCAGCGCGCGGCCCCATTCGCGATATGCACCTTGGCACCCCACGCCACGATGCGCCCGGAACGTGGTCGCTGCCGCGAGATCCTGATACGGCCAGCGCGTCCCGGGCTCGCTGACACCCCATTGATGGCCGAGGCATCGTTCGCCCCACTCCTGCACGATGCTCACCGAGATCGTGTCGGCGAAGGCTGAGGCGAGGCGCGGGGAGAAGAACGCCCCCCGGGAGCCGATGGCCTGCAGCACGGGCGCGTTCGACGCGCCGATGAGTGCGATGAGGTCGTATGCTCCGCCGGCCCAGCGCTGGACCGTCGGGTCCCGCCAAACGCCGGTTGAGTTCGCGAGATCATCCACGTCTGCCGGCGGCGTGATCCAGTACCAGAGTTTGACGTCATCGAGATCCCGGTAGTAGCTCGGGAACACGATCGACATCTGGGCTCCGGGCGCGATCTCACCGTGGAACTCGTGCAGCGTGCCGTACTGGGTGGTGACGATCTCCTCGACGGTGAACGCGAAGACAAGGTCGTTGCGGAGGACGATGACGGGTTCGGAACGAGGCGCCACCGACTCGCCGGCATCGCATGCCGCCAAGAGGATCGCCGCGGAGAGGAACGTCAGATATCGGGTCATGCGACCAAAGCTCGGTCGCGTTCGGACCCGCTCCCATAGGTCGAATGACGTAGGAGTCGCCCAGTGCTCGGCTCCGTGCGGTCAGCGCGCCACGTAGAGGTCGTCGAGGTCAGCGGCCGCCAGCTCAACGAGGAAGCCCGCGATCCGCTCCGAGACCGCGTCGACGAACCGCGCCCC
>JANNKK010000046.1:0-11375 GCA_031396245.1 Gemmatimonadaceae bacterium | reverse complement strand
TACGGGACCAACGGGCGCGGCATGCGCGGACGGCAGTTCTCAGCGAGCCACGCCCGCTGTTCGTCGGTCAGCACCGCGCGGGTCGCCTCGTGCAGCGCCCGCACGTCGGGCCGCATCGCCATCGCGATCTCCCGCCCCTGGATCAGGATGGCGTGGACCTCCATCCGGGTCGCCCCATTCTGGCGGGCAGTGCGAGCCGCTTCGAAGATCGCCTGCAACGCATCGATCTCCGTCTGGTGCTCCGTCTTGAACGCCACGCGCAGTGCGGCGATCTCGGCCTTCTGCTCCTCGGTCAGCTTGATGTCGTCGGGCAGGGGACGGCAACGGCTACGGCCGTCGAACGGACGGGGACCCATCTGGGGCCCCATCGTGTTCTCCAGCGCCGAGCCTGACTCGCCGAACATCAGCAGGGCGTAGTCGTCACTGATGGCTGCCGCCGCGGGCGCGGTGGTGCCGGAGTCGCAGGCCGCGAACAGGAGCGTCGCGGTGAGGGTGGGGACCATCAACTTGCGAAGCATTTCTGTCTCCTCTTGGCCTTGGGGCCGGTGGTCGCGAGGCCGGGTGGGCGCCACCGCGCGTTCAGCCGGTTGGAAGCCGGTGCACCCAAGACGTTAATACACCCGGTGCACCGGGGTGGCGCCGGCGTGACGCATCTCACATCCTCAGCTGAGGGAACAGGGGGCTCCAATGGGACGCGAGGACGACCGGCTCGACCTGGCGGCGGCGCGGGGGATCATCACGGTGGAGCAGGCCGCCGCCATCCGCGCACTCGGCGACAAGGCGCCGTCGGCGGAGTCGCCCCGCACGGCCAACGCGACGACCCTCGCCTACATCGTCGGCGCCGTGACCGTCGTGGTCGCGATGGGGTGGTTCCTCGGGGACCGGTGGGACGAACTCGGGCCCTGGGGCGTGCTCGCGACCTGCGCCGTGTACGCGGCGGTCTTCCTCGTGACGATGCGCCGGCTCCGGAGCGAGGGATTCCCCGTCGCCTCGGGGTTCGCACTCCTGCTCGCGGTCGGGATCGTCCCGATCGCGACGACCGCCCTGATCGAACTCAATCAGTGGTTCGAGCCGCTCGAGGGGCAGGGGTGCTACGACCCCGTCTTCGACGTCTGGTCCTGTCGGGGAAGGGAGATATTGGCCGAACTCACGACCACGGCGGCGGCACTCTTCGCGCTGCGAAAGGTGCGATTCTCGCTGTTGGTCCTCCCCATCGCCGGCATCGCGGTACGCTTCCTCTTCCACGCCTCGGCGACCTTCGGCAGCGACTGGTTCGGGCGCGCGACCGACGGCTGGATCTGGATGTTCGGGGCGAGTCTGCTCACCGCGGCGGCGTACGAGACCGACCGGCGACAGCGCGGCGACGAGGACTTCGCCCGATGGTGGCACGTGGCCGCCGCCCTCTGCGCGCTCGCAGCGAGCGCGTACCTCCTGGGCAACGAGTATCCGTTCTTCCATCATCTGCTGATCCCGGGTGCGCTGGTCGCCTTCGCCGCCGCACTCCTCCTTCGGCGCTTCGTGTGGCTCGGCCTCGGGATGGTCTGGTTCGTCTGGTACCTCATCTGGCTCGCGCGCGAGGTGTTCAGGGACTCCCCGGCGTTCCCGATCGTGCTGGCGGCGCTCGGGATCGGCGTGATCATCGGGACGGTCTGGGTGCAGCGGAACGCGAAGATGCTCGTCGCCCGGTTCGGCACGGTGACCTCCGATGGGCGTCCCCGATTCCCCGGGGGAACGGTCCTGCTGCTCGCCCCGGCACTGGTGGCGCTCCTGATGTTCAGCGACGGCCGTGCTCGTGACGCCGAGCGCCGTGCCGCGCTCCGCTGGCAGTCCCATCGGTTCGCGATCCGCCAGGCGCGTGAGGCGAGGGTCCGCCGGGAGAAGGAGCAGGCCCAACCGAACACCCCTTCCAGAGGTACCAAGGGGGAAACCCCTCCCCTGAATCGGCCGTAAGCCTCTCATATGTCATTCGCCCTCTCGCTAGCCCTCGCGCTCCAGGTCACCGCCGGCGCCAACACCAGCGGCCAGGGGGTGAACGTGCAGGTGGGCGTGAAGGTGCCGAAGACGCGCCAGGTCGTGGTCACCGATGAGATGCGGCGGACCGCCTTCCGCGACACCGCGGCGCGGAACCTCCTCCTCCGCGCGCGGGCGGCCCGCGAGTCGCAGGACTCGTCGCTCTTGAGCTACGACGTGAAGAGTTACCAGCGGATCTCGATGGGGATGAGTCTGCGCGAGAACGCCCGTGACCGTCTGGCGTTCCGTACGGAGAACGCGAGCCACGTGCGCTGGCAGCGGGGGGTCGGGGCGCGCGTCGAGATCCTCGGCGCCCGCACCGCGGTGCCGCTCATCCAGGGTCTCCAGGGGAGCGACGGCGATGTGGACGACCCCGAGATCGACGACCTCTTCGCGATCCCCTACTACCCGGGGATGGATGAGCTCTGGCTCTTCAACATGATCGGGGATTCCGACGAGGAGGAGGGGAAGATCCTCGTCCATCCGATCGCCGAGGGATCGGAGGCCTTCTTCATCTTCGCGATCGGCGATTCGGTGGCGATGTCCCTGCCCGACGGCACGCGCATCAACCTGCGCGAGTTGCGCGTCATCCCGCGCGAGGCGAAGTGGAACCTCGTCGTCGGGTCCCTCTGGTTCGAGGTCGAACGGGCCAACGTCGTGCGCGCGGTGCTGCGATTCAGCGCGCCGATGGACCCCTTCCAGGCGGCGAGGGAGGCGGGGGAGGATCCAGAGGAGGACATGCCCTGGTTCGCGAAGGCGCTCGTCACGCCGATGCGCGCCGAACTCACCGCGCTCACCATCGAATACGGACTCCTCGAACAACGCTTCTGGCTGCCGCGGCTCCAGGGCGCCGAGTTCTCGATCCGCGCGAGCTTGATGCGTTTGCCACTCAAGATCGAACAGCGCTATCGATACGCGAGCGTGAACTCGACGGACGCGCTGGAGCCGATCCCGGCGCCGACCAGGGTCACCGCGACCGCCTACCGGGATAGTCTGGTCGCGACGGGAGTGGACTCGACCGCGCGCCGGGACGCGATGCGGAAGTTCTACCGCGACCGCGACTCAACGGACAAGGCGGTGCGCAAGGAGCAATGCGCGACCACCGGCAGCTTCACCGAAGTGCAGTCGCGACACAACGACACCGACCTCATCGTCTCCGTGCGGGTGCCGTGCGACACCACCGTGCTGCGTCATTCGGCCGAGCTCCCGCCCTCGATCTACGACGCGGGCGAGGAGATCTTCGGCGCGGCCGATCGCGCCGAGTTGATGAAGGCCCTCGACTTCGGCCTGCAGCCGGCGTGGGCGCCACAGCCGCCGACATTCGAATACGGGCTCTCGCACACGCGTTTCAATCGCATCGAGGGTTTCGGCACGGGTGGCGCGGTCGGTCTCACGCTGGGGAAGGGATACGCGACCGAGGCCGCGCTGCATGGTTCGCTCGCCGACCTCCAGCTCAACGGCGAACTGAGCCTCTCGCGGAGCAATGGCCGGTCGAAGATCCGCGGCACGCTCTTCCGGCGACTCGCCGTGAGCTCGGACTTCGGCGATCCCTTCACCTTCGGCGCCTCGCTCAGCGCGCTCCTGCACGCCCAGGACGAGTCCTTCTACCATCGGGCCTGGGGCGCCGAACTGACCGGCGAACGGCCGATGCGAGGCGGGCTCACGTGGCGCCTCTTCGCCGAGGAGCAGTGGTCCGCGTCGGTGGAGAACGAGTGGTCCCTCCTCGGAGGCGCCCACGATGACCGGTTCCTGCCGAACGTCGTAGGCGATCGGCTGAATCTCTACGGGGCAGGAGCGCGCTGGCGAGGCAGCCGGGGACTCGACCCGGCGGGCTGGCGGCTCGCGGCTGACGTGCGGCTCGAAGGTGCGACAGGTGACGCGGACTATGGACGTGGCCTCCTCGAGGCCTCCGTTTCGCGCGGTCTGGGGAAGGCTGCCGCCTCCTTCACCGCCGCCGCCGGCACGAGTGCCGGCGACCTGCCGGCGCAACGCCAGTTCTTCCTCGGTGGGCTCTACACGGTTCGCGGCCAGACAGCGGGCACGGCGGTCGGCGAGTCGTTCTGGCTGGGCCGACTCGAGGTCGGGACGAACGTCGCCGCCATTCGCCCCGTGGTCTTCGGCGACTTGGGATGGGCCGGGCCCCGGAACGACTGGGGCGTGAACCAGCGCCCGATGGCTGGCGTGGGTGTCGGCGCGAGCTTCCTCGACGGGATGATCCGCTTCGACGTGGCGCGCGGCATCCACCCGAAGTGGCAAACGCGACTGGACCTGTACCTCGAGGCGCGCTTCTAGCGGGGCCTGGTCAGAGGCGCGACACCGTCCAACCTCGTGACGGATGACCTTGCGCATCGGCGGCTGCTCAGACTCATTATCCGAGTGAGTACGCGCCCCACCCCAGGAAACTGAGTACGTTCTGCTAGACCAGCCGGCCCCGCTCCTGACCGAGGACGCCACCCACGCGGAAGTCCTGCTCTGGCAGGCCCGCTACCGGGCGATCTTCGTCCTGCTCGTCGGCTTCGCCACCATCACGCTCAAGTGGTTCGGCGTGGTCAGTGGCGCCTCGATCTACGCGGCGCGGTTCGGGATCCGTCCCCTCCTCCTCGTCGTCGCCGCGATCATCGTGGCGTATCTCCTCTTCCATCGGGGCCTCGTCGTGCACCTCCGACGCGTCGGCGAGGCGAAGACGGGGCTGGTCATCGCGGCGATCGCGTCGGACATGATCGTCCTCTTCGTCGGTGTCGCGTTGATCACGCCGCCCGAGCATTTCGATCGCACCCTGATCGTCTCGATCTTCACGGTCCAGTTCACGCAGATCTTCTTCGGATGGTCGGCGACGATCGCCAACCTGGTGCTCGTCGCGATGGGGTACACGACACTCGTCGCGATCGCCGCCGACGCGGGGGCACCGATCTCCCCGGCCGAGGAGCTGTGGACCCTCGCGCTCTACGGGATCGGTGTGCTCGTCTACGTGGGGCTGCAGGGCCACGTTGCGACCCGGATGCGCGCCTTGGTGCACGTCTTCAACAAGGCGCAGGAAGGGGACTTCAGCGCGCGCTACGACGAGAGCGCCGACCAGATGCCCGACCCGGTGACGGTGATCGGCCGGGCGTACAACCGGATGCGATCGCACCTCGAGGCGATCGTCCTCACCGATCCCCTCTCCGGGTGCTACAACCGTCGCGGCCTGAACCAACTCGCCGAACGCGAGGTCTCGCGCGCCGTGCGGGGCAAGAAGCAGCTCGCGGTGCTCGCGATCGACATCGACCACTTCAAGGCGATCAACGACGAGTTCGGGCACCTCACCGGCGACGAGGTGATCCGCGAAGTGGGGGCGCTGCTGCGCGAGACGGCGCGCGACGTCGACGTGGTGGCGCGCGTCGGGGGGGAGGAGTTCACGGTCCTCGCACCGGATTCCAACGACGAAGGGGCGCTGATCCTGGCCGAGCGGGTGATGACGGCCTTCCGCTCGCAGCGGTTCCGCTCCCTTCCCCCCGACCGCCGGATCACGACCAGCGTCGGCGTGTCGGCGGCTCCGGCGCGGGACGACGAGATCGCCAAGACGCTCCTCGCCCGCTCGGACGAGGCGCTCTACGTGGCGAAGCGGAATGGACGCGACCGCGCGGTGCTCTGGCACGCCGGGATGCGCGCCTTCGATGGGTCGAGCACGGGGGGTCGCATCCGGAACTCGACGCCGGGGATGCTGCGCGAGTCGGACTGAGTCCCGCTCAGGGCGCCCTGAGCGAGCCCTCGCTCATCAGCACCGCGCGCCCGGCGACCCGCACCGCCGTCACCGCACTTCCAGCCTTCTCGGCGCTGACGTCCAGCCGGCTCGCTCTCCCCATCTCGATCCCCTGATCGATCGACCAGGCGAAGGCGCCGTCGCGCTTCGTCTCCTTCATCGCGAGCCAGCCGCCGAACGCCGCGACCGCGGATCCGGTCGCCGGGTCCTCGGGCACGCTGATCCCCGGTGCGAACATCCGCGCGCGCCAGTGGAAGGGACCCTGCTCGGGGTCCTTCGCCGCGATGAAGATCATCGGCGCCCAGAAGCGCTGCAGGGTCTGTTCCCACCGATCCACCCGCACCCGCGCCTTCGAGACCGCGGCGACGGACTTGAGTGGCACCAGGAGGAAGGGGAGCCCACAGGAGACGGCCTGCGGCGAGAGCGAGCCACCGACGAGGTCCTTCGGCTCGAGGGAGAGGATCTCGGCCAGGGTGTTCAACGTCGGCGCCTGCGGCCCGATCTCGGGGAGCTTCGCCACCGAGAACTCGGCCCAGGCGCGCGTCTTCTCCTCGACCCGCACCTCGACCGACACGGGGCCGACGCCAAGCTCGAGCACGAAGCGGCCACTCCCATCGGGGAGTTCGCCTTCACTGAGCGCGAGCGCTGCCGCCGTGCCGATCGTCGGGTGCCCGGCGAAGGGCACCTCGCCCCCCGGCGTGAAGATCCGTACGCGCCGCGTGTTCGCCGGATCCTCGGGGGGATAACAGAAGGTCACCTCGGAGAAGTTGAACTCCCGGGTGATCGGGAGCAACGACTCCTCGGGGATCCCTGTCGCGTCGGGGAAGACGGCGAGTTGGTTGCCGCCGAAGGGGGTCGGCGTGAAGACATCCAATGTCACGTAACGCATAGGTTGCCTTGATGCAGATGGGAGAGGGGAGATGTAAGGGGCGCGCCGGTAACCGCTCGGCGCGCCGGTGCGTGCACAGGCGCCGGCGCGGCGAAGTTCCTGCCGCGCCCCTCACCTCTCCCATCTCCCATCCGAGTGGAGATACTAACCCATGAACGGGTAGCGATAGTCCGTCGCCGGCACGAATGTCTCCTTGACCGTCCGCGTACTCACCCACCGCGTCAGGTTCATCTTCGAGCCCGCCTTGTCGTTCGTCCCCGAGGCGCGGGCGCCGCCGAAGGGCTGCTGGCCCACCACCGCGCCGGTGCACTTGTCGTTGATGTAGAAGTTCCCTGCCGCGTGCCGCAGCTTCGCGTGCGCCTCCTTCACCGCCGCGCGGTCCTGGGCGAATACCGCGCCGGTGAGTGCATAAGGCGAGGTGCGATCCACGATCTCCAGCGTCTCGCTCCACTTCGCGTCGTCGTACACATACGCCGTCACCACCGGGCCGAAGATCTCCTCGCACATCAGCCGGTACGCCGGGTCCTTCGTCTCGACGAGTGTCGGCTCGACGAACCAACCCTCCTTGCCGTCGGCGCCGCCGCCGGCGATCACGCTCGCATTCTTCTTCGCGTCGGCGAGGTAGCCGCTGATCCGGTCGAACGCCTTCTGGTCGATCACCGCGCCCATGAAGTTCCGGAAGTCATTCACGTCGCCGACCTTGATGTCCTTGATCATCGCGACGAGCCGCTCCTTCACCTGCGGCCAGAGTGAGGCCGGCACGTAGATGCGACTGCAGGCCGAGCATTTCTGGCCCTGGTACTCGAATCCGCCGCGGATCACCGCCACCGCGAAGGCCTGCACGTCGGCCGAGGGGTGCGCGATGATGAAGTCCTTCCCGCCGGTCTCGCCCACGATCCGCGGATAGGAGCGGTACTGCCCCATGTTCTTCCCGATCGTGCTCCACATCGAGTTGAACACGCCGGTCGAGCCGGTGAAGTGCACGCCCGCCAGGTCCTGATGCGAGAGCGCGACCTCGGAGATCATCGCCGCGTCGCCGGGGAGGAAGTTGATCACTCCCTTCGGCAGACCCGCCTCGTGCAGCAGCTGCAGCGTATGCCAGGCCGAGAGCATCGCGCTCGCCGCAGGCTTCCAGAGCACCACGTTGCCCATCAGCGCCGGCGCCGAGGGGAGGTTCGCGCCGATCGCGGTGAAGTTGAAGGGCGTCACCGCGTAGACGAATCCCTCAAGCGCCCGGTACTCGCTCTGGTTCCACACCCCGGGCCCATTCACCGGCTGTTCGGAGCAGAGGTCGCGCGCGAACGCGACGTTGTAGCGGAAGAAGTCGATGATCTCGCAGGCGGCGTCGATCTCCGCCTGGAACACCGTCTTCGACTGGCCGAGCATCGTCGCGGCGTTGAGCGTGTCACGCCAGGGGCCCGCGAGGAGGTCGGCGGCCTTGAGGAAGACGGCGGCGCGCTCCTCCCACGTCCACTCCGACCACTCGCGCCACGCACGCTTCCCGTCGGCGATCGCCGCACGCACATCGTCGGCGGTCGCCTTGTGCGAGGTCGCGGTCACGTGGCGATGCTTGTGAGGCGAGACGGACTGCGCGGCCTCCCCGCTCCGGATCTCCTTGCCGCCGATCACCACCGGGATGTCGGGGCGCTCCCCTTCCATCGCCTTGAGACGGGCCTGCAGCGATGTCCGTTCGGGAGAGCCGGGGGCATAGCTCTTGATCGGTTCGTTGACCGGCGGTGGGAGCTGGCGGACGCCGTTGGGCGAGAAGGTGTTCATCGTCGTGAGTGTCAGAGGGGGCTCGTGGTGGAAATCTAATCGTCGCGGGTGATACTTCAGCGATGCGGCGATCCCTCCCCACTCTGGCGGTCCTCCTCCTCGCGGCCTGCGTGCCGCAGCCGGTGGTCTGGGACGCCGACACCGATCGCCTCCCCGGGGCGCTCGCCGACAGCGCGCGGCTCGAGTTCAGCACCGACCTCGTCCCGCGCTACTTCTTCGCCTGGGAGCCCGCCGCCTGGCCCGCCGAGCCGGCGCAATGCATCGCGACTCGCCGCGCCGCGCTCGCCCCGAGCGGGACCGCCTACGCCACCTGGTTCACCGTCCGCACCGACTCCTCGGTGATCCTCCGGGTGGCCCGCTCCGACGACCGCGGCCTCAGTTGGCAGGGCGCGGTCACCGCCGACGCCACCGACGTCGGACGCGAGGGGTGTGCGCGCAAGGCACCCTTCGTCTCGGTCGACTCGCTCAACGACTACGTGCACGTCGTCTATCACCTCGTGGCGCGCGAGGGTGCGGGGATCTTCTTCTCGCACTCGATGGACGGGGGCGGTCTCTTCCACGAACCGGTGCCGATCGTCTACGGCGACCGCCCCTCGGCTGCCTCGGTGGCGTCGATCGGCGACACCGTGGTCGTCGCGTACGAGGACCCGAACAGCCGCTCGCCCCGGCTCGGCCTCGCGATCTCCTTCACGCAGGGGCACATTTTCGCGACGCGCACGTCGGCCTCGGATGAGGCGGGCGAGGCCCGCACGCCGCGGGTCGTGGTGCGGAACGGCCGCGTGGCGGTCGCGTGGACGGCCACGCAGCAAGGCGGGGGAGCGCCGCGCACGGCGCTCCGGCTCGGGACCCTCCAGCCCTCGGCGGTGCGCTGATGCGGCTCCTCCTCGCGGACGACGACGAGATGATGCGAGAGCTGCTCGCCGCGGTCATCGCCGAGCAGGGGCACGCCGCGACCGGGTTCGCCGACGGCGCCAGCATCTGGGCGGCCTTCGAACGCGATCCCGCGCCGATGGTCGTGCTGGACTGGCACATGCCGAAGCTCGACGGGCTCGAGGTCTGCCGACGGATCCGCGCGCATCCGTCGGGAGCGGAGACCTTCATCCTCGTCGTGACGGCCGCCAGCGGCATCCGCAATCTCGACGCCGTGCTCGATGCCGGCGCCGACGACTACCTCTCGAAGCCGGTGACGCCGGAGGATCTCACGGCCCGGCTCCGGATCGCCGAGAAGCGGATCGCGGCGGCTTCCGCGCGACGCGAGGCCGAGGAGGCGCTGCGGAAGGCACGCTATCTCGCCGGCGTGGGCGAGCTCTCGCTCGCGCTCCAGCACGAGATCAACAACCCCCTCGCCGCGCTCCTCACGAACTCGGCCCTGATCACGAGTGGGATGCTCTCTGCCGACGAGGCGAAGGCCGGCCTCGCCGCAGTGGACGCGCAGGCACGCCGCATCGCCGACGTGGTGAAGCGGCTCAACACGATATCCGACCCTTCGAGCGTCGAGTACGCACAGGGCCTGCGGATGGTGGACCTCGGTGCGGGACCGGCGGCCAAGTGACACGCTCACGCGTGATCGGCGTGCACCCCGCCGACGATGGCGGTCTGCCGATGGCGGTGCGTCGCGCCGCCGCGGCTGGCGCGCGGGCACTTCAGGTGTTCACCGCGCCACCCACCTACTACAACGAGAAGGTGACGCTGAAACCCGACCGCGCCGCCAAGGTGCACGAGGCGCTCGAGGCGGCGGGAATCGAACGGCGTCACCTGCTGGTGCACGCCGCCTACGTGCTGAACACCGCCTCGCCGGAGGAAGTGAAGGCGGCGAAGGCGAAGGGAGGCCTCGCCAAGGAACTCGAGCGGAGCAGCGTCCTCCAGGCTGGCGGGTTCTGTTTCCATCCGGGCTCGGCGGGCGAGGGGGACCCGACCGAGGCGGCGGTGCGCGTCGGGCTCGCGATCCGACACGCCCTCGAAACGGTACCGGAGACGTCGGCGGGGACGCGTGTGCTGATCGAGAACACCGCCGGCGCGGGGCGGACGATGGGGCGCAGCGCCGAGGAGATCGCGCTGATGCTCGCCCAGGTGCCCTCTGAGCTCCGGCACCGGACGGGCTACGGGCTCGACACCTGCCACCTCTTCGCTGCCGGGCACGACATCGCGGGCTCCCCTGAGACGCAGCGCGCGGTGCTGGACCTCTTCGAGCGGACCATCGGGGAGCGGCCGTCGTTCCTCCACCTCAACGACAGCCAGCACCCCTTCGGCTCGAACAAGGACCGGCACGCCCTCGTGGGAGAGGGGATGATCGGCGCCGAACCCTTCCGCTGGCTGCTGAATGACCCGCGCTCAGAGGGGATCCCGCTCATCCTCGAGACGCCCTCTGAGCGGGAAACGGTGGTCGAGGATGACCCGAGCGCCGACCCTGCCGATGCGCGGATGGTCGCCCTCCTGACCGGTTTCCTGGGCGGCTGAGGTCATTCCCAGAGGGGGAATCGGGTGCCGCCAGAGGGAAGAAGGGCTCCCGCCAGAGGGGAGCGCCTATTGCGCCCCAGAGGGAGAGCCTTACTTTCGAAGGCAGATCGCGCACTGCTCGACCGGGCGTCACAGCGCGATCCCTCACATCCTTTCGAGGAGACTGTTCGAATGGCCGCCAAGAAGAAGAAAGCCGCGAAGAAGACCGCAAAGAAGACCGGCAAGAAGCGCAAGCCCAATGCGGCGTTCATGAAGCCGGTACAGCCGAACGACAAGCTCGCAGCGGTCGTCGGCTCCTCGCCGCTCCCGCGCACCGAGCTCACGAAGAAGCTCTGGCAGTACATCAAGAAGAACGGCCTGCAGGACAAGAAGAACCGCCGCATGATCAACGCCGACGACAAGCTCAAGATCGTCTTCGGCGGCAAGAGCCAGGTGTCGATGTTCGACATGACGAAGCTCGTTTCGAAGTGCGTCAAGTAGCACTTCGCTAGCTCGCGCAGGACC
>JANNKK010000020.1:0-1696 GCA_031396245.1 Gemmatimonadaceae bacterium | reverse complement strand
GGGTTCGACTCTTCGCAGCCGATTGATGGCGAGCCACCACGTCGGCGACTGGGGCGTTGGTTCGTCCCCCGTCGTTGGGCGGATTCGTATGTGCGGTGGCGAAGTGGAGAGCGGTATCTGCATCATCGCCCGCTCTCAAATGGCGAGCTCCGGCGCGAACTTGTCCGGGCGGGATTCTCGTCCGTCGAGGTCGGAGCAGCGCCGTTGCTCGACGCGGAGCGCCACCGACTCGGTCGCCTCGCCAAGGTGGCGCCGGTCTATAACGCGCTGCGACGAGCACCCGGACAAGGGAGGTGCTCGGTCGCCTCGCTCCGCTCCTCGAGGCTGTGCGGGGCGCGGGCCCTCAGAATGACTGCAATCCTGGAGTGGGCATGACCAAGTTTCGCGTCGGCATCGTCGGACTCGGCGATGCCAGCCACACGTTGCACCTTCCCGCCCTCGTCGGCATCCCGGCGGCCACTGTCGTCGGAGGGTGCGATCTCGATGTCGGACGGCGCAAACGGGCCGCTGAGCGATGGCGCGTTCCCGTTTTCGACAACTTTGACGGGATGCTGCGCGATGCACGTCCCGACGTCGTGATCGTCGCCACGCCTCCAGACAGCCATGCCGACTACTGTCTGCGGAGCCTTGCGGCGGGGGCCAA
The DNA here is from genome assembly GCA_031396245.1 of Gemmatimonadaceae bacterium. Taxonomy (GTDB): domain Bacteria; phylum Gemmatimonadota; class Gemmatimonadetes; order Gemmatimonadales; family Gemmatimonadaceae; genus Pseudogemmatithrix. The sequence goes on along the minus strand of JANNKK010000020.1, from coordinate 1,053 downwards.
CGTGGTTTGCGAGAAGCCGTTCGTCGTGGACCTTTCTGACGCCGATCGGATCATCGCAGCCGCGGCCGCCGCGAGGCGACGAGTTGCACTCAATCACGAGTTCCGCGAGATGCCGATCTTCCGTGCCGTTCGCGACGCGGTTTCGAGAGAGGGGGATGGCGGCGTCATCTTTGCGCAGGTCTGGCAGCTGCTCGATATGCCACCATCGGCGGAAGGCGGATGGCGCGGACAGCTTCGGGAGCGAACGCTCTACGAGGCGGGCGTGCATCTCGTGGACTATGTCCTGGCGCTCTTTGGCCAGCACCCGGTGGCGGTTTCGGCAACGATGTCGGCCGCGGGTCAGAGAGGCGCGGCTGCCGATACCATCGCCCTGGCGACGCTCGAATTCCCAGGTGGGCGACTCGCACAACTCGTCCAGACCCGTGTCTTCAAGGGCGCGCGCCAGTATTTCGACGTGCGCGCCGACACTGCGCGGGCCTCGTACCGGGCGTCGTTCGGCGGGCGGGCCCGAGTCACCGCAGGGCTCTTCAGGAGTACGAAGCCGCACGTTCGATTCGAGTATGGCAGCTCTGGTTTCGCGTGGCGCGAGGTCGGCAGCAACCGCGAATTTCTCGCGCGGAATCCCAGGGATCCCCGCATGCTGGCGACGCGCTACGTACTCGATCGGACATTTCGCGCGTTCGCCGAGGGAACGTCGGTCCCCACCAGCGCGGAAGAGGCGCGCGAGATCCTTTGGGTCATCGCTGCGTGCTACCGGTCCGCCCACGAAGGAAGGCGGATAACACTTGATTCGGCCCTGGATTCAGAGATCGCGGAGCCGCCGCTCGGCGCGGAGGCTCCCGCGTGAGCTCACGCCCGCCGCTCCGGGCCGCCGTGTTCGGGGCGGGCCTGATGGGCAGATGGCACGCCGACGCTGTAACACGTGGTGGAGGGGTGGTCAGCATTGTCTACGATCCGGACGCGGGGCGAGCGCGGACCCTGGCGGCGCGGTACCCGGGCGCGACGGCTGCGGCGACGGTCGACGACCTGTTCCGTCCCGGGGCCGCCGACGTC
>JANNKK010000002.1:0-1670 GCA_031396245.1 Gemmatimonadaceae bacterium | reverse complement strand
GAAAAATAAATTTCGCGGTGAGCTTGATAGTGGAGAGGTTTGTGAAGTTGGCTAAGGCTGTGGAAGAGAAGCTTGAGAAAAAGTAGATTGCACCTTAAAGACTTCCGAGTTCTGTAAGAACTCGGAAGTCTTTCTTAAACTACTGCATCGGATGTGCCTGGAAGAATTCCCACATCACATCGGTCGCGTTGACGGCTTGCGAGGTGATACTTTTCGGCATAACCGGCGAGCCGGGCCATGAATGTCCGTGGTTCGCGAGGGTATAGAGAATCACATCCGCATTATTCTTACAATTTGTCCACGTTCGCACGGTCAAAGTATCAACGGGAGTGGTGATATTTGGCGGGCTCCCTTGGCGGCGCCGATCCACCATTCCCCGAGGGTCGCGCAGTTCGCGTCGTTGTCGAGGGTCGCCGGCAGGTGCACGCCGTCCTGCACGCGGTCGCGGAGGGGGAAGTCGCGCCACCCGAGATTCGGCGTGAAGATCACGAGGCCACGCGCCCGGTCGAGGGGACCAGGGGATCCGATGCCCACACCGAGGAAGTCCCCGCGCCCGGCGCCGGTCGCTGCGCTGGTCTCGGCGATGACGCGCTCGATGAGCTGCACCATCCGTTCCACCACCGAGTCGGCGCCGAGGTCGGCGCGGGTCGGGATCGACTGCATCGCGTACTGCGCCGAACCATCGGTCGGCATCGCCCCGACGACGAGGTTCGTCCCGCCGAGGTCCACGCCGACGATGTAGCGTGCCGGTTCCATTCCGCTGTCCTCTCGGGTGAGCGACCGCTAACTTCCTCCCTGCGCCGCCTCACCCGAATGTAACAGCCCGGAATGCGACTGTCCGTCGTCGTCACGACCTACAACCAACCCGAGTGGTTGGAGAAGGTGCTCTGGGGCTTCGAGGCGCAGCGGTTCCGCGACTTCGAGTTGCTCGTCGCCGACGATGGGTCGGACGACCGCACGCGCGAGCTGATCGAGCGACTCCGTCCGCTGCTCGGCTATCCGGTGCGGCACGTCTGGCAGGCGCACGAGGGATTCCGCAAGTGCACCATCCTCAACGCGGCGATCGCTGTTTCGACGGGAGAGTACCTCTTCTTCACCGACGGCGATTGCATCCCGCGGGCCGACGTGCTCGCCGTGCACGCGGCGAACGCGACGCGCGGCCGCTTCATCTCGGGCGGGTATCTCAAGCTGCCGCGCGAGACGAGTGAGCGGATCACGAAGGGGGAGATCGCATCGGGCCTCGCGACCGACTACGACTGGCTCCGCGCGAATGGGACGCCGACGTCGAAGAGGCTCGCGAGGTTGAAGTGGGGTCCGGTCATCGGTCGAGTGCTCGACGCCCTCACGACCACGGGCGCGACCTTCAATGGCCACAACTCGTCGGTCTGGCGCGATGACCTCGTGCGGGTGAACGGGTTCGAGGAGCGACTCGAGTATGGCGGCCTCGACCGCGAGCTGGGCGAGCGGCTCGAGAACGCGGGCATCCGCGGCCGACAGTTCCGACACCGCGCCCTCGTCGTGCACCTCGAGCACCCGCGGGGCTACCGCAACACCGAGGCGATGGCCCGCAACCGGGCGATCCGCGACGAGGTCGCAGCGAAGCGCCTTACGCGGGCGCAGGTCGGACTCGACCGGCACCTTGGCGCGGCCGGGAGCCGGGCCTGAGGATC
>JANNKK010000316.1:0-6396 GCA_031396245.1 Gemmatimonadaceae bacterium | reverse complement strand
CGGCAGCCGCGCGCCGCCCACGACTTCTTCATCCGCTTCCAGGACCGGATCCTCTTCGGCAAGGACTCCTTCCAGCCCGAGGAGTACCCCTACTACTGGCGGGTCTTCGAGACGCGCGACGACTACTTCGACTACTACCGCGATTATCACGCGTCGTGGAAGCTCTACGGCATCGACCTGCCCGACGAGGTGCTGAAGAAGGTCTACTACAAGAACGCGCTCAAGCTGATGCCGAGAGTCCCGCAGGGAGGATGGCCGAAGTAAGGGCGCGCTGGACCTCCGCCGCGGTCATCGCCGCGGCGGTGATCGCGCTGGCGGCACCGGTCCGGGCGAGTTGGGTCGAGCGGGTCTACTCGAGCGGTTTCTATCCGCTGATCCAGCCGCCGCTCACGCGGCTCTCGAACCTCGTCCCCTTCGCGCTCGACGATGTGGTGCTCGTCTGGACCGGGGTCGCACTCTTCGTCTGGCTCGTGCGCGCGGTGCAGGGCCCGCGGCGCGAGGGTCTAGCATTCCTTCGCCGCACCGCGACGCTCTTCGCGGCGATCCTGCTCCTCTCGATCGTGACCTTCGGCGCGAACTTCCGCCGCCAGCCGCTCCGGGAGACGACTGCCTTCGATCCCGCGCGAGTGAACGCCGCTGCCGTGAACACGTTGGCGCGGCTCACCGTGCGGGTGCTCAACGAGACGTACGCGCAGCTGCCGACGGAGTGGCCGGACGACGCGACCGTGCGGGCGACACTGGCTCCGCTCCTCCGCGACGCGGCGCGCGTCGGTGCAGCGTGGCGTCCCGAGCTCGCCCGCCCCAAACGGAGCATCCTCGACCCGTGGATGCGCCGGATCGGGATGAACGGCTACTTCCTGCCGCTCTTCCACGAGGTCGCGATGAACAGCGCGCTGCTCCCCTTCGAACGGCCCTACGTCCTCGCGCACGAATGGGGGCACAGCCTGGGGCGCGCCAATGAATCGGAGGCTGCCTACTTCGGCTGGCTCGCCTGCGAGAAGGGGCCGGCGTGGGCGCGCTACAGCGCCTGGATGCGCGTGCTCGACTACGTAATGTCCGAAGTCTCGCGTGACCAGCGCCGCGCCCTCTACGCGGAACTCGCCGAGGGCCCGCGCCGCGACCTCGAGGCGAGATCGCGGCGGATCCTCGCGCAGTATCGCCCGGCGATGCGCCGCCTGAACGAGGCGGTCACCACCCGTGCCGCACAGGTCGCGAGCGTGAGCGCCGAACAGCGCGACTACGGCCTGCTCGTGCAGCTGATGCTCGGGATGCCCCCATCGCCCTGAGGCCTACGGCCGGCAGGTCGGTGGTGGACCGATCGTACCGTTGGGGGGCAGCGCCGAGACCGTGAACTCCTGCACCCGCGCCGGTTCGGTAGGCGCGAGCGTGATCCCGACGCGCAGGGCGCCGGTCGCACATTGCATCTTCCATTGCCCGCGCAGCGCATTCTCCACCACGAACGGGCCGTCGGCGCGGCACTGACCACCCGCCGCCGCGCGGAGTGCGGCGATCGCCGACGCACGGCGCGGCCCCGACTCGTCGAGGAAGAGGTTCATCGCCGCGATGCTGTCGGCGAGTGGCTGGCGCCACTCGAGCACGAGGCGCGTGACCTTCTCCTGCATCGCGAGCAGCACCGGCGCCGGCTGGGGTGCGCGCGGTACCAGCGCGCCCGTCTGAGCGAGGATCTCCATCGCCGCGTCGAGCGTGCCGCCCCACCCGGTGTAGGTGAGGTTGCCCAGTGCGATCACACCGACGCCGAGCTCGGGGAACCAGCGCATCTGCGAACCGAATCCGGGAAGTCCTCCGGAATGCGCGACGCGGTGGCCGAAGAGGCAGGTCTGCGAGACGCCGAGTCCGTAGGCGTAGCCGGCGGCGTTCATCGCGAGGTTGCCGGTGGTCGGATTGCGCGCCGCGCTCGCGCCGGAGAAGCGCGTGATGAGCTGCATCTCGCGCAGCGACGAGCGCTTGAGCACCGGGGACTCAGGCCCATCGCGGGCCGGCCAGGCGTCGAGCATCAGCGCGACCCAACGGCTCAGGTCGGCACTCGAGGTGAGCATCCCCCCCATCGACCCGAAGGCGCCGTCGGGGAGTGGCGGTTCCTCGAGCCACTGGCCGTCCTGGAGCCGGTAGCCGTGCGCGAGCCGCTGGGCGGGCACGTCGCGCGCCTCCATCGTCGTCGAGGTCATCCCGAGAGGGAGGAGCACCCGCTCACGGATGTACCGCGCGTAGGGCATCCCGCTCACGTTCTGGACGATGCGCCCGAGGATCGCGAAGCCCAAGTTCGAGTACTCGTAGGCGACACCGGGGACTCGTGAGAAGGGGATCCCGGTGAGCAGCATCCGGCCGAGGTCGTCATCGGATTTCGCGAGCTGCTGGTCCCCCCACGGGTTGTCCTCGGGGAATCCGGCGCTGTGCGAGAGGAGGTTCCGGATCGTGATCCGCGGCGCGTCGGTCGTCGGATAGCGGAGCGACCTCATCTCCGGCACGTACTTCTCGGCCGGGTCGTCGAGCGAGAGCTTGCCGGCGTCGCGCAGTTGGAGGATCGAGAGCGCGGTGAAGCTCTTGGTCATCGACGCGATGCGGAAGACCGAACTCGTGTCCACCGGCGCACGGGACGGCACCTCGCGCAGGCCGTGGGTGGCGACGTGAAGGAGCCGACCGTCGACGATGACGCCGTAGGCGATCCCCGGGACGCGACTCCGTTCGGCGAAGGCGCGCATCACGCTGTCCACCTGTGGCAGGGCGCGCTGCAACTTGGCGACGCGATCGGGGTCGGTGAAGCGCGCCGGCGGGGCGACGCTCGACTGGGCGACCACTGACGAGCTCAGGGTCGCGGCGAGGAGGAACTGACGGAGTGCTCTTGTGCGCATCGGGCAGAGATGCAGCCCGACGAGCCCCCCGTCAATGCCCGCTACCGCACCGCGTAGAGATGCCCGTCGGTGCTGCCGAAGTAGACAACGCCGTCGGCGACGACAGGTGAGGAGAGCACCGACCCCAGGGTCATCATCGTCCGCATCCCGATCATCATCCCGTCGAGCGTGCGGTCGGGGTACATCGTCCCGGTGCGCATCACGCCGGTGCTGTCGGTGTACTTCGGGCCGTTCTCCTTCGAGCCGTCAGTCTGGAATCGCGCGATCAATCTGCCGTCCGCCGTCGAGACCGCGTTCAAGTAGCCGTCCGACGTGCCGTAGTACGCCACCTCGCCCGCGAGAGCGGGCGAGGAGAACGAGACCGCCTTGTTCTGCAGATCGATCCGCACGGCGCCGGTCGCCGCGTCGAGCGCCTTGAACCGGCGGCCGTCCGAGGTGGGGAAGTAGACGACGCCGCCCCGCACCGCCGGCGAGGCGATCGTCCATCCCATCCGGTTGTCGTGCTTCCAGCGGAGCGCTCCCGTGCGCGCGTCGACGGCGTGGAAGTGCCCGTCGCGTCCGCCGACGAATACCATCCCGTTCGCCACCGCCGGCGAGCTCGCGAGGCCGATCTGGTTGTAGATCGTCGTGTCGTTGCCGGTGGTGTAGCGCCACCGCTCGCGGCCGGTCCCGGCGTCGAGGGCGTAGAGGTTCCGGTCCCAGCTGCCGATGTACACCACGCCGTCGACGACCGCGGGCGAGGCGTGCACCACGTCACCGGTCGCGAAGGTCCACTTGAGCGCACCGGTCGTCGCGTCCAGCGCATAGACGTTCTGGTCGCCGCTGCCGAAGTAGACGACGTTCCCCACGATCGTCGGCGAGGAGAGGAACACGTCGAATGGATCGGGCATCCGTTCGGTCGGAGGGAGCGCACCGTGGATCCCCGGAGCGGTGAATCGCCGCTCTCCCTTCGTCGCGAAGGTCCATTTCGACGTGCCGGTGCCGTGGTCCACCGCGTAGAGCTTTCCGTCACCGCTCACGATGTAGATGAGTCCATCACGATAGGCCGGTGACGACGCGATCGGTCCCTCGGTGGCGAACTTCCACCGCTGCGTGCCGTTGATGCGATCGATCGAGTAGAGCGCGCCGTCGGTGCTCCCCACGAAGATCGTGTTCCCGACCACGAGCGGGCTCGAGATCACGCGGCCGCCGGTCTTGAACTTCCAGGCGAGCGCGCTGAGGGAGGGCGCCGCCGAAGCGTAGACGCCGGTGTGGTCGGGCCCACCGCGGAACATCGCCGGCTGGGCGTTGAGTCGTGGCGCCGCAACGAGCACCGCGAGGAGCGCGGCGAGGGCGCAGCGAGTGGAGCGGACGTCGAAGGCACGCATCGGGCGGCTGGGAAAGAGGGTCGCCCGAAAGATCACCTCGCGCCGCGTGCAGCGGCTTGAACGAAGTTGCGCGCTGCTCGCGCCTAGCGTCCGCTCCGCGCAAGCGTGAAGGCGCCAAGGATGTCGCTCGCGTAGTACCCGATCTCGTCGTCGATCGCGTTCGAGTACCAGTCGATGTACGCCTCCTTCGGGTACCCGAGCGTCGCATCGAACGTTACCGTGACCTTCCCGGCGGGGAGCTCGATCGCATCATCGAGGATCGCGAAGAGCTCCCGGATGCTCGGGTACCACTGCCACGACTCCGCGGGGAGGACCTCGTCGGTCGCGATCACGCGGACGTCGACCACGACGTCATTCTCCACGCTGATCCGGACCGGACCCTCAAAACCACAGAAACAGGCGCGGTTCAGCGTGTACGCATAACTGGTGGGACCCTCGCGGTCCCACCGTGCCTCGGCGGCGTTCAGGCGTCGGAGCAGGTGCTCCTTCTCCGCTCCGGTGATGCCGTCGGCGTCGCAGGCCGCAAGCAGGAGCGGGATGAGCAGCAGTCGTGCGAAGTGTCTGGTCACACCCCTTCTACCCGGGGAGGCCACTTCCGCGCCACACCCCACGCGACGAGCCATCCGAGACCGGCGGCCAGCACGACGTCGCTCACGAAGTGCGCGCGGGCCAGGACACGCGTCACCGCACAGCCGGCCGCGAGCGTATAGCCGACCCACCGCGCCCGCGGATAGAGCCGCGCCAGCATCGCCGCGCCGGCGAATGCGACCATCGCGTGCGAACTGGGCAACGCGAGTCCCGCGTTGCTCCACGACTCAGGCCCGCCGAAGGCGCGCCAGGAGTAGAGCCCATCCAACACCGCCGGCCTCTCCCTCCGCAGGAGGAGCTTCATCACCTCGGCCACGATGCCGCCGAGCACGGGTGTACCGAAGAGAAGCCAGAATCGCCGTCGTGCCGCCGTCCGCCGTCCGCCGTCCGCCGTCTCCGCGAGCCATATCCCGAGCGCCAGGGGGAGCCACGCATAGAGGGACCCCATCACCCGGAGCATCCGGCCCCAATCGACCTCGTAAACGCGCGGGTTCTGGATGTTGCGATAGACCCAGGTGTCCACCAGCGACGCGAGCGCGAACGCGACGAGCGTGATCGCGAGTGCGCGCCAGGCGCTCCGTGCACTCATGTAATCAGTCCCGCGAAACCCGAGAGGATCCGCTCGGTCATCCCCCAGATCGTCAGGTCATCCACCTGATACGCCTCCGCCTGCATCCGATAGTTGCGGCCGGTGACCGTGGTGTGCACGCGCGCCGACGGATCGAAGATCCGTTCGATCGGGATCCACCGCGCCGACGCCACCTCGTCGCTCAGCACCAGCGGCGGCGGCGCCTCGACGACGCAAACGTACGGCCGCACGATGATCGGCGGGAGCACCGGCGTCCGCGGCCGGAGCTCATCGAGCGCACCGAGCACGCGACCCTGCGCGCGCAGGTCGAGGCCGACCTCCTCGAGCGTCTCGCGCAGTGCCGCTGCCTCGAGCGAGACGTCGGCGGGCGAGAGCCGGCCGCCGGGCAGTCCCGCCTGCCCGCTCCAGGGATCCCCTTCCCGGGTCGCGCGTCGGATGATCAGGAGTTCGGCGCCCGCTCCGGCCAGCGGATGCAGTACCAGCGCGACGGCGGCTTCCTTGAACGGCTCGTCGCGCTCGGCGAGCCCCGGCGTGCGGGCCGCGAGCGCGGCCTCGAGGCGCGCGATCAGCGGATGCGCGCCGACCCGTCCCACGCTAACCCTCGACTGGACCACCCGAGCCGACCCAGGCCCCCCACCCACCTCGCAGGGCGACGACATTCGCGTAGCCCATCTGGCGGAGCGTATCGGCGGCGAGCGCCGAACGGTTGTCGCTGGCGCAGTAGAGCACGACCGCCGCGTCCCGCGGGATGATCGACTCGACCTTCGTCTCGAGGGTCCCGCGCGGGATGACCACCGCGCCGGGGATCCGGCCGAGATTCGTCTCGTTGGGCTCGCGCACATCGAGCACGATCGGCTTGCCGGCGGTCCGCATCGAGGTGAACTCGCGCAGGTCGATCATTCGGATGCGGCTCTTCGCTTCAGTGATCAGGTCGAGGCCGGACTTGTGCATCGCGCGTCGGGGCGAGGGGTGTACCTGCAAC
>JANNKK010000286.1:0-6154 GCA_031396245.1 Gemmatimonadaceae bacterium | reverse complement strand
GGATCCGGGATGACCCCGGACGTCCAACGACGGATGTTCGAGCCCTTCTTCACGACCAAGGGGTCAGGACGGGGTCTGGGCCTGAGTGCCGTCCGAGGGATCATCCGATCCTGCGGCGGAGAGCTCGAGCTCACGAGCGTCGTCGGGACCGGGACTCGCGTCGACGTGTACCTCCCGGCCGCCGTCGCGCCGGGGAGTGTCGCGATGCCCGTGCTGCGCGTGCAACCCCGAACGGCACGGCGCGGCACCGCACTCGTGGTCGACGACGAGCAGGCCCTTCGGCGCGTCTGTCGTCGTGTGCTCGAACCCCTCGGGCTGGCGGTCATCGAGGCGGCCGACGGGCTTCGCGGCGTCGAGGAGTTCCTCAAGCACCGGCACGAGATCTCACTCGTGGTGCTCGACCTCACGATGCCCGGCATGGGGGGCGGCGAAGTGCTGAAGCGCATCCGGGTCGAACGACCCGATCTCCCGGTTCTGATCGCGAGCGGCTACGACGCGACGGACCGCGGCGAGTCGCTCCCCGTCGACGCGCACACGCGCTTCCTGCAGAAGCCCTTCGGCGTGGATGCCCTCACCCGGGTGGTCGGCGAGCTCCTCGGCTAGGCGGCGGCCCGGCCGGACGCCGACCGGCGTCGGCCCTGCGGCGCATCGCCTGTTCGCGCATCTCCATCACCCGCCGGCGGATCTGTTCCTCCATCCCGAAGTAGCGGGCCCGCTGCACCGGCGTGAGGAAGGTCGCGAGTTCCTTCTGTTCCTCCTCCATCAGGGCCAGGCGCTGCCGCTGGACCATCATCATCCGGTCGAGGAGCGCCGCCACCTGCGCGTTCCGGGTCGTATCCCCCGATTCGATCTCGTCCCGGATGCCGAGTCGCACCTCGCGCTCCTGCTCGACGAGCGCGATGCGCTGGCGCTCGAAGCGCTGATTCGTCGACCGCAACTGGCGCATCTGATCATCGGTCAGGCCGAGTTGCGTGCGGACGACCTGCGCCATCCGCTGGCGCACCATCGCCTCGAGTGAATCACGCGCCGGTGGTGGTCCCCCCGGCGGCTGGGCGAGGAGCGCGACCGTGGTGAGCGCGACGCCGAGCAGTGCGCCGACGAAGGAGTGGCGGTTCATCTCGGACCCTCCGGAGCGTCCACCAGTGGACCTCGCAACGTCGCGGGCTCGGTCCCGACCGTCCCTTCGACGTCGTCGAGCGCGGCCAGAAGGGCGTTCAGGTCGTCGGTCGTCAGGTCGCCGAGTCCGCCCGACATCGAGAGTCCGGACGTGCCGTCGACGCTCGCGGCCGCGACGACCGTCGTATCGGCCGGTGCGATGACCCGACCGTCGATCGCCCGCCGGGCCACCGCCACCGAGAGCGTGCCAACGACCAGCAGCGACGCCGCGGCGGCGAGGAAGCGGCGCGTGCCCCACGCGACGGGTCGCCTCGCAGCCGGCAGCGAGGCCGCGCGCACGATCCGCAGCGCCGGCGCAGTGGAGAGAGCGGCACTGATCCGATCGACATCCAGCCGCGGCGTGGCCGCGAGCAGCACGCGTCGCGTGGTCTCGAGCACCGCGAGCTCCGCCGCACAGGCGGCGCACCCCGCGACGTGCTCGCGCAGCCGGGCGGCCTCGGCATCGGGCAGCGCCCCCTGCAGCAGCAACGGCAGCAGGTCGCGCAGGTCCTCCCTCAGGCACTCAGGCATCGTTCAGTCGCTCCTTGATCATCCGCACCGCGTTGTGGTAATGCACCCTGCAGGCCCCTTCCGTGCTCTCGACCAGCTTGGCGATCTCGCTGTACGGCAACCCCTCCGTCACCCGCAGCGTGAACACCTCCCGCTGCATCGGCGAGAGCGCCGCGACCGCGTCCTGCACCACCTGGGCCGTCTCATCCGCCACGATCGAGTCGAGAGCATCGTACCCGACCACCGCGTGCCCCTCCTCGAGCTCCACCCCATCCCGTCGTCGCCGCTCCGAGCGCCTCCGGTCGAGCACGAGCCGCTTGCAGATCGTGAAGAGCCACGTCCGGAGGGAACTGTCCGACCGGAAGGTGTCAAGCGACTGGAAGGCCCGCACGAAGGTGTCCTGCACCAGCTCGTCCACCTGTTCCCGCTCGCCAAGGCTCGCCGCGAACCGTCCGATCGACGGGGCGTGCCGCTCCACGAGAACGGCCGCGGCCCGCTGATCGCCCCGTTGCCATCGGGCGATCAACTCTCCGTCGGTCGCATCGGTGGCCCTGGCGTTGGGTTCTCCCATTCGCTCACCCGATGAGACGCCGAGGACCCTTCGGCGTTAATTTGAGGCCGTGCCGACCCAGGGAACCCGGATCATCGCCCATCGAGGCGCCTCGCGGGAACAGCCGGAGAATACGTTGGCCGCGTTCCACCGGGCAGTGGAGCTGGGAGCCGACGGCGTCGAGCTGGACCTGCACCGCACCGCCGACGGGGAACTCGTCGTGCACCACGACGCGGCGCTCGCTGACGGGAGGGCGATCACCGCATTGGTCGTCGACGCCCTCGAGCGCGTCCGGGTGCGCGGGGAGCCGATCCCGCTGTTGGCCGAGGTCTTCGAGGCCGTCGGCGACCGCGTCGCCGTCCATTGCGAGCTCAAGGGGAGCGACACCGCCAAGGACGCGCTCGCGCTGATCTCCCGCCATCGGGCCGCGGGCGCGACGGTCCACGCCTTCGATCATCGGCTGATCGCCGCTGCCCGCGCGCTCGCGCCGGCGGTGCCGCGAGGGGTCCTCGAGGTCAGCTACCCGGTCGAGCCCCTGGCCGCCGCCCGCGCCGTCGACGCCCGCGATCTCTGGCGGCAGTGGGAGCTGATCGACCAATCGCTCATCGACCTGGCCCACGCCGATGGTCGCCGTGTCGTCGCGTGGACAGTCAATGACGCAGTGGTCATGACGCGGCTCGCGAACTGGGGGGTCGATGGGCTCTGTACCGACGACGTCGCCCTCGCCACTCGCACGCTCGGGCGATAGTTTCTCGGTCCCCACCTCGCGTCCACGTGCGCCCCACTGCGGCGCACCCCTTCTCTCTCCCGTGAGGACTCAGCTCCCGATGCGTCCAACCCCTCTCCTGCTCGCGCTGGTCGCGGCCGGGTGCGCCAGTGCGCCCGCAGCGACCGTGCCGGCGCAGGCTCCGATCCCGACCTCCACGACGGCGTCACCGGCGCCCGCCACGCCTGCGGCCGCCGCGACGAACCTCGTCCCGGGCGCCTATTCGCGCCCCAACGCGGACCCCTTCCCCAGCACCTACGCGCCCTTCCCCTCCCGCCCGACGGTCATCCGCAACGTCAACATCTTCACGGCGGCGGGCCCCCTGATCCGCAACGGGGCGATCCTCATCCAGGACGGCAGGATCGCAGCGGTGGGAGCGTCGGTCACGGCACCGGACAACGCGGTCGTGATCGACGGCGCCGGAAAATACGTGACGCCGGGGTTGATCGACACGCATTCCCATCTCGGCGTCTACCCTGCCCCCGGCACCGCGGCCCACAACGATGGCAACGAGGCCACCGCTCCAGTCACGGCGCACGTCTGGGCCGAACACTCCGTCTGGCCGCAAGACCCGCAGTTCCCCCGTGACCTCGCAGGCGGCACGACCACGGTTCAGGTCCTACCGGGTTCCGCCAACCTGATCGGCGGCCGCTCCGTCACGCTCAAGGTCGTACCGTCGCGGTCGGTGCAGGGGATGAAGTTCCCCGGCGCGCCCTATGGTCTCAAGATGGCCTGCGGCGAGAACCCGAAGCGCGTCTACGCGAACCGTGGACCTTCGACTCGGATGGCGAACGTCGCCGGCTATCGCAGCGCCTGGATCGGCGCTGAGGAATACAAGCGGCGCTGGGACAAGTGGCTCGCGAAGCCGGAGGGCGATCCGCCGTCGCGTGACCTCAACAACGAAACGCTCGCCGAAGTGCTCCGCGGCAACATCCTCGTCCACAACCATTGCTATCAAGCGGACGAGATGGCGCAGATGATCGATATCGCGAAGGAGTTCGGCTACAAGATCCGCTCGTTCCACCATGGCGTCGAGGCGTACAAGATCGCCGACATCCTCGCGCGCGAGGGGATCAGCGCGTCGATCTGGTCCGATTGGGGCGGTTTCAAGATGGAGGCGCTCGACGCGACGAAGGCCAATGTCGGCCTCACGCACGTCGCCGGTGCACGCACGATCGTCCACTCCGATGACGCGTCGTACTCGCAGCGACTGAATCAGGAGGCGGCCAAGTCCCTCGCGGCGGCGCGGGTCGCCGGGCTGAGCATCTCGGACGAGGATGCGGTCCGTTGGATCACGGCGAATCCGGCGTGGGCCCTGGGGATCGAGAGCAAGGTCGGCACGCTCGAGGTCGGCAAGAACGCCGACATCGTGCTCTGGTCGGGCAATCCCTTCAGCGTCTACACGCGAGCCGAGAAGGTCTGGATCGACGGAGCGATGCTCTACGACCGTCTCGATCCCTCGCAGCGTTGGCGCACTGACTTCGAACTCGGGTACGTCCCCAATGACGGAGGGAATCGCTGATGCGCGCGACTTCGCAGCTGCGCCTCGCGGCGCTGGCGCTGGTGACGGCCACTTCCCTGTCCGCCCAGACGATCGCGATCACCGGGGCCACGATCCTTCCGGTGAGTGGTCCGAGGGTCGAGAACGCGACGATCGTGATGACGAACGGTCGGATCACCGCCGTCGGCGCGAACGTGACGATCCCCGCCGATGCCCAGCGGATCGACGGTCGGGGCAAGTGGGTCACCCCCGGCTTCATCAACAGCGCCACCACGCTCGGACTGAGTGAGGCCGGCAGTCCTCAGTTCTCTGGGGGTTATTCGGATGGCTCGGCCCGTGGGGACAGTGGGATCGCGGCCTCGTTCGAGGCGTGGAAGGGCCTCAACCCGGCGAACACCTACATCGCCCCGTCGCGGCAGGAGGGCGTCACCTCGGTGCTCGTCGCGCCCAATGGCGGGATGATCGGCGGGAAGGCAGCGCTGATCGACCTCGTCGAAGCGACGAACGCGGCTGCGATGGTGCGGAAGGCCCCGGTCGTGATGGTGGGCCAGTTCTCGAGCCCCGATGGGGGGCAGACGAACGCCCGCGCCGAGTTCTGGGCGAAGTGGCGCACGCTGATCGCCGATGTGCGCGCCTATCAGGGTCGCCGCGCCGCCTTCGAGAGCGGCAACACCCGCGACTTCGCGACGAAGCAGTCGGAGCTCGAGGCCCTCATCCCGGTCGTGACCGGGCAGTTGCCGCTCGTACTCGACGTGGACCGCTCGACCGACATCCTCGCGGCGATCGACTTCGCCCGCGAGATGAACCTCCGGATCTGGCTGAGTGGCGCCTCCGAGGGGTGGATGGTCGCCCGTGAGATCGCCGCGGCGCGCATCCCGGTGTTCACTGGCGCGATGAACAACATCCCGGGGAGCTTCGACCAGCTCGGCCAGCGCCAGGAGAACGCAGCCTTGCTGCGCGCCGCCGGCGTCACGGTGGTGTTGATCGGGAACGGCCCGGGGGATCCAGGGTCGTTCAACGTGCGCAATATCCGACAGGAAGCCGGGAACGCCGTCGCCTACGGGATGTTGTGGGACGACGCCCTGCGGGCGATCACCTTGGCACCGGCCGAGGTTATGGGAGTCGCTGATCGCGTCGGTTCACTCCAGGTCGGACGCGATGCGAATGTCGTGATCTGGAGCGGTGATCCGTTCGAGTTCGCGTCGGTCGCGGAGCGGGTCTTCGTGCAGGGGAAGGAGTTCACCGCGAAGAGTCGTCAGCAGATGCTCACCGAGCGCTATCTCACCCTGCCGCCGAGCTATCGACGGCCCTGATCCGCGCGACGGCACTAGCAACGGCAACGGCTTTCGACACAGAGGCACAGAGGGACACAGAGAACGACTACGGCAACATCTGGGGGAACTGCGCGCGGCCGGACACGCGCAGTTCCCCCGGTTCTTGTAGTTGCCCTGGTCGTTCGCTCTGCGGTTGCGGGTCTCTGTGCCCTCTGTGCCCTCTGTGCCCTCTGTGGTGAGGCAGTTGCCGTTCACGATGCCGCGGAAAACGAAGAGCGCCCCATCGCACGAAGCGATGGGGCGCTCTCTCATCCCGTACCGGCCGAGGCTTACGCCGCGGTGGAGGGATAGACGGAGACCTTGAAGCGCGTCTTCGACTTGTGCTCGAACTTCACCAC
>JANNKK010000277.1:0-4992 GCA_031396245.1 Gemmatimonadaceae bacterium | reverse complement strand
GGCTCCACCAGGAGGCGGTCGCTGCCTTCACGCAGGCGCTCGAGCTCGACCCGAAGATGCAGGTGGCTCAGCGGAACCTCGAGGTCGCGTACTTCAACACCGGGTACTACGACCAGCGGGTGACCGAACTGCGCGAGCGGATCCGGCAGCGGCCCGAGGACCGCGACGCGCGCTGGGACCTCGGCCGGGCCTTCGCCCTCCTCGGTCAGCACGAGGACGCGATGCCGGAGTTCCGCGCGATCCTCCAGCAACGGCCCAACGACGTCCCGGCGCGGATCCAGCTCGGGCTCGCGGAGAAGGCGAGCGGCCGGCTCGCCGACGCGCTGCAGTGGTTCCGCACCGCGCTGCAGGTCGACCCCGAGAGCTCGCTGCTGCACTTCTACATCGGCGAGGTGCTCTACAACCAGGGGGCGTTCGAGGAGGCGCTCGGCGAACTGAAACGGGCGATCCAACTCAACCCCGACAACCCCGACGCACACTTCCTCCTCTCGTTCGTGCTCGGCGACATGGGGCAGCACGCCGAGGCGCAGCAGGCGTCGAAGCGCGCGGTGCAGTTGAACCCCGCGCTCTCGCGCGCCCAGGCGAACCTCTCACTCGACCAGTACGACCCGCGGAAGTACGAGGCACTCCTCCCGGGGCGGCAGGCGCGTCGATCGCAGGCGCAGATGACGATCGCCGAGGGCGAACCTCTCGCGCACTACACGCTCGGGCTCGCCTATCGCCAGCAGGGTTACATCGCCGAGGCGATGAAGGCCTACCAGATGGCGCTCGAGAAGGGGGAGGACCGCGCCCTCGTGATGCAGGCGATGGCCGAACTCCACCTCCTGCAGAAGGACCCGAAGCCGGCGATCGAGCTCTACGACTCGCTCGTCGCCGAACGTCCTGACAGTCCCAAGCTCTGGAACGAGCGGGGCGTCGCCCTGCATCAGGCGGGACAGCACGCCGCCGCCGCGGAGAGCTACGCGAAGTCACTCGAGGTGGACCCGAAGTACGCCCTCGCGCGGAACAACCTCGGGGTCGCGCTCTTCCACGCCGGCAAGCCCGACGACGCGGTGGATGCCTTCCGCCAGGCGCTGAAGGCCGATGCCACGCTCGTCAAGGCGCGACTCAATCTCGCGCTCCTCCTCACGCGCGGGCGCCGCTACCAACTCGCGCTCGAGGCGTACCGCCAGGTGCTCGAGACGGCGCCCGACAACGCTACGGCGTGGAACGGCGTCGGAATGGTATTGGCCGAGCTGCGGAAGTTCGAGGAGGCGAAGACGGCGTTCGCGCGGGCGATCCAGTCGAAGCCGGAGTTCGCCGAGGCGCACTACAACCTGAGCTTCACGCTCTCGAACCTCGGCGAGTTCGACGGGGCCCTGCGCGAGACGAAGCTCGCGCTCGAGCTCGACCCCTACTACGTCGCGCAGAAGTTCTCGCTCGCGATCGACCTCGAGTACGAGGACCCCGACCTCTCGGTGATCCCCGATCTGGGCGGCGAGCAGCGGATGACCGGGGAGGTGGACACCTTCACCTTCGACCCGACGCTCCTCGACTCGCTCTTCACCGAACTCGCGCCGCCGCCCGAGGCGGCGAGCGCCCCGCTCGAGAGTGATCCCTACCGTCTCGCCGCTGACTTCCTCTCGAAGGGGCTCACCGACCGGGCGATGGCCGAGACGCGACGCGCCCTCGCGCGCGGCGCCGACCCGGTGATGGGGAACGTGCTGATCGGCGAGGCCCTCGGGCGACAGGGGGCGTGGGGTGACGCGCTCGAGCGGTTCGAGGAAGCGTGCGCGAAGGACCTGACCTCGCTCGGGGCGCTCCGCGGACGGACGCAGGCGCTGCTGATGCTCGGTCGCGGCGAGGAGGCGGGGCTCGTCGCCGAGTCGCTGATCGCCGGGGCGCCCGACGACCCGGACGCGCTGATGCTCGTCGCGACCGCGCGATTCGAGGCGGGGGATGCCGAGAAGGCACTCGCCGCGCTCGCGCACGCGCGCGAGGTCGCGCCGCAGCGTGCCGATGTGCTGCGCGGCATCGGCAACATCACCCGCGCGGTCGGCGACCTCGACGCGGCGATCGCGGCGTACCGGCACGCGCTCACGCTCGACGTGGACTTCGCCGCCGTCCGCTACGACCTCGCGCGGCTGCTGATGCAGCGGGGGGCGTTCGACGAGGCGGAGAAGGAACTCCACGCCGCGCTCGAGTCGGTGCCCACCTATGCCGATGCGACCCTCGCGCTCGCCGGGGTCTACCGGCAGGGGGGCCGGGCGCGCGAGGCGCTGCTGCTCCTCGTCGAGTTCCTCGAGCGCGATCCCTACAGCTTCGACGGACTCATCGCGCTCGGGGAACTGCTGCTCGAACAGGGGAAGCACTCCGACGCCGCGATCGCCTTCCAGCGGGTGCTGCGATTCGATGAGACGCACGTCGGAGCGATCTTCTTCCAGGGGATGCTGCTCGCCGAACAGGGGCGGTTCCGCGAGGCGCTGGCGAGCTGGCGCAAGGTCGCGGTGCTCCAGCCCGACAGCGAGTACGCGCGCCGAGCCTTCCGCGAGTCGAGGAAGGTGCAGCACCGCCTCGAAGGCACGACCCCCGATGGGGAGGGCTGATGGCGATCGAAGGCCCGCTCCGTGAACTCGGCATCCACGACGTCTTCCAGCTGCTCGACCTGAGCCGGAAAACGGGGACGCTGCGCGTCACCAGCGAGCTGCGCGACAACGACGGGACGGTGCTCTTCGAGAAGGGACGGATCATCAGCGCCGCGATCCGGTCGAACCCGCACCGGATCGGCGACCTCCTCGTCCGGTCGGGCCGGCTCACGAGCGACGACATGGCGCGCGCCCAGCTCGCGCAGCAGAAGGGGGACAAGCGCCGACTGGGAGAGATCCTCGTCGCGTTCGGGCTCGTCACGCCGAAGGAGATCGAGCGCCAGGTGAAGTTGCAGATCGAAGCCGTGGTGTTCGAGCTGATGTCCTGGCGCGAGGGGAACTTCCGCTTCGAGGAAGGGCTCGCCGAGGACCTGCTGCGCGATGCTGTCGTACCGCTCTCGCCCGAATCGCTGCTGATGGAAGGCGCGCGACGGATCGACGAGTGGTCGCGGATCGCCGACCGGGTGCCGAACCTCTCGGTGGTCCCCGAGCTCTCGCCCGCCGACGAGGACCATCCGGCGCTGCTCGACCTCCTGCCGCAGGAGTGGCAGGTGCTCTCGCTCATCGACGGGAGCCACGACCTGCGCGAGATCGCCGCGGCACTCGCGATGAGTGAGTTCGACGTCGCGCGGGTCGTTTACGGGATGGTCACGACCGGCGTGATCCGGCTCTACCAGCCGAAGCGATCGTCGCGCGTGACGCCGCTGCCGGACGACGCGTCGCCGGCCTCGACGCCCCGCGATGGCCGGGCGACGCCGCTCGACGTGTCGGCCGAGCCGGTGCGGCGCGGCGCGGCGGCCTTTCGGCGGGGCGACCTCGCCGAGGGGATCAGAGCGTGGAGCGGATTCGTCGGCGCGAGCCCGCACTATCCGGGCGCAGCGGCGCTGCGCGAGGGTGTCGAGGCCGCGACGGCTTTGGCGGCGATCCTCGAGCGGGAGGCGCCGAGTGGCCACTGACGACATCCGCTCGATGAGCGAAACGCTCGCCGCCGACCCGCAGAGTCTCGTCTTCGTCCCGCTGGCGGAGGCGCTGCTCGCGCGTAGCGACCTCGCGCACGCCGCCCGCGTAGCGCAGCGGGGCGCGGCTCGTCACCCGAACCGTGCCGATGCCCGCGACCTCGTCGCCCGGATCGCCCTCGCCCAAGGTGACGAGCCGCGCGCCGAGGAGGCGTGGGAGGGCGTGCTCGCGATCGACCCCGCCTTCGGCACGGCGCATCGCGGACTCGGCCTCGTGCGCTACCGGCAGGGCCGGCTCGACGAGGCGCTCCGTCACCTGAGCACCGCGGCGCAGGACGATCCCGCCGATACGACGGTCCGCGCCGCACTCGAGGCGGTGCAGGGCGTGGTCCGCAGCCGCGACGCGCGCGCGAGTGGTGCGCTCGAGGCGGCCGTCGCCGCCGTCGCTGCCGTCGCCGCCGCGGCACCGCCTGACGCGTCGGGCGCGATCGAGCAGGGGGGCGAGTCGCCGGGGGCGCTCTTCGACCCGATCCTCGACGACACCAAGCAAGTCGCCCTGCTCCTCGACGCCGAGGGACTCGTCGCCGCCGGGCAGTACATCACTGCCGACGGTACCGACCTCGGGGCCGAGATCGGCGCGCACCTCTCGGGCGTCGGCGATGAGGCCGACCGCGCGATCCGGCACTTCGGGCTGGGGAAGTGGACGCGACTCGCGATCGAGACCGAGGCGGCGGCGGTGGCGATGGCGCCGCTCGGTGACGCGGTGCTGCTCGTCGCCGCGCCGCGCGACGTACCACTCGGCTTCGTGCGACGGACGTTGGAGCGCTGCCTGCTCCTCGCCCGCCAGTGGCTCGGGGAGGGGGCGTGAGCACCTTCGCCGACATCATCCTCGCCACCACGCGTCACCGCGGCGTGAGTGCCTGCCTCATCGTGTCGGAGGCGGACGGCATCGTCGTCGACGGTACGGCGCAGATCGGCGTGAGCACTGCGGCCTTCGCGGCCCTCACCGCGTCGCTCTACCGGAAGGCCGGTCGCGCGGCGGCGGCGGCCGGTTTCGGCGGCGTCAGTTATTTCGAGCTCGAGGCCGAACAGGGGCGGGTGCTCGCCGCGGGGCGCAACGGCCTCGTCGTCGTCGCGGTCGGGGAGCCGCGGGTGAACGTCGGGCTGCTGCGGGTCGAACTCCTGCGCGCGACCGAGGGCCTCTGATGCGGCACTCGGTCACCGTCCCGTGGGCCGACGCGCCGCTCAAGCGGTTCGTCGACGAGGCACGGTGCCAGTTCGCGGTGTTGATGGAGCCGAGCGGGCAGGTGCTCGCGCAGGTCGGCTTCCAACGCTCGATCGACGTGCAGACCGCGTGCGCGCTCTCGGCGGCGATCAACGCGTCGTCGGAGCACCTCGGGCAGATGGTCGAC
>JANNKK010000270.1:0-11172 GCA_031396245.1 Gemmatimonadaceae bacterium | reverse complement strand
CCACGGACCAGGATCTTGATGTCGTCGATCGCGGCGATGGCGGTCCCGCGGGATGCGGCGTCCCACCGGAGCTGGCCCTCACGCACCTGCCGCGCAAGGCGTTCGAGCCCCTGCGCGACGTCGGCGATGCCCTTCAGTTTGGCCATCGTCGCCGCGCCGCGAAGGGCGCGCGCGGCCCGCGCGAAGGGCTCGGCGTCGGGTGGGGAGTTGGACGCGCGGGAAGCGAGGCCGTCGAGCTCGTCGACGTACTCCGTGGCTTCGAGGATGAAGAAGTCGAGCAACCCGCCCGCCATCACGCCTCCGCGTGGTACGCGCCGACCAGCGCGCTAATGGTGGCCCGGCGGCGAGTGTGGGTCAACGGGAGCGGGCCCGGTCGATCGCCGCGCGGAAGGCGCGGACCGATGCCGCGAGGCCACTGAAGATCGCGTCGGCGATGACGGCGTGGCCGATGTTCAACTCCTCGCACTCGGGGATCGCGGCGACGGGGCCGACGTTCGCGACGGTGAGGCCGTGGCCCATGTGGACCGCGAGGCCGGCGGCCTTGGCCTCTCTTGATGCCGATTGAAGCAACTGAAGACGGCGGACGTCGGACGGCAGCAGGCAGTAGGCGCCGGTGTGGAACTCAACCGCCGCCACACCAAGGGCGGCGGCGCGCGCCACCTGAGCGGCGTCGGGGTCGATGAAGAGGGAGGTGCGGATGCCGGCGCCGCGGAGCACCCCGACTGTCGCGGTGAGTCGCCCCGGGTCGATCGACAGGTCGAGTCCACCCTCCGTCGTGATCTCCTCGCGGCGTTCGGGGACGAGGGTCACTTGGTGCGGCCCGAGACGGAGCGCGATCGCCGTCATCTCGGCGGTGGCGGCCATCTCGAGGTTGAACGGGGTGCGCAGGCCTGTGGCGAGCGCCTCCACATCCGCGTCCTGTATGTGGCGACGGTCCTCGCGCAGGTGCGCGGTGATGCCGTCGGCGCCGGCGTCCTCGCAGAGCCGCGCCGCGGCGATCGGATCGGGGTACGAAGCCCGACGCGCCTGACGGAGCGTGGCGACGTGATCGATGTTGATGAAGAGACGCACGAGAATCAATTTAGCGGCTTGACGCCGTCCATCCGAATCGGGGAGGTCCAGTGAGGCGTGGGATCCTGTTGGCGGCTCTGCTCTTGATCGGGGGATGCCGCCCCAAGTTCGGGGGGGCGGCCACGGGAGCGGCCTCCTCCGATGGCGCAGTACAGCAGTTCCTCTTCGCGGCGCGGGCCCAGGACCTGCAGGCGATGAGCGCGGTCTGGGGGGACGAGCAGGGCGCCACGCGCGACCGGGCCGACCGCACCGAAATGGAGCGCCGGCTCATCATCATGGCGTGCCACCTCCGTCACGACGAGTCGCAGGTCGGGGCAGCGCAGGCCAGCGAGGCGGGACGCACGGTCCACCGCGTCGCGCTGACGCAGGGTGCGAAGAAGGCTTCACCGAACTTCACCACGGTGCGCAATTCGAAGAGTGGCCGCTGGTACGTGGCCGACTTCGAGATGGCGGCGCTGAGCGGGTGGTGCACCGGGACCCAACGACCGCCGACGGGCGCTCCGCGCTGATCGTTGGCAGGTTAGTATTCCGACAGTTCGATGAGTACGCCGGCGGTCGAGGAGGGATGCAGGAAGGCGATCCGCTTCCCCTCCGCCCCGACCCTTGGCTGGTCATCGATGAGTCGCAATCCGGCGGCGCGACAGCGCTCGAGGGTGCTGTCGAGGTCGTCGACGGTGAAGCAGATGTGATGGATGCCGGGCCCCCGCTTGGCGAGGAACTTTCCGATGGGGGACGCGGATTCCATCGGTTGCAGGAGTTCGACGAGCGAGTCCCCGGCGGCGAGGCCCACGATGCGGGCGCCGTCGGCATCAGCGAGTGGGACTGGCGCGAGGCCGAGCAGGTCGCGATAGAAGGGCAGGATCGATTCGAGGGATTCGACCGCCACGCCGATGTGGGCGATGCGGGTGCCGCGCGGGGCTTTGGAAGTCATCCGGTAACGTTAGCGCGGCACGGGGGTGCTGGTCACGCCCGGGCCGCTTCACCAGAGGTGAGGATCGATGTCGAAGACGATGGTCGTGACGGACGAGAACTTCGCGTCCGAGGTCGAGCAGCATAGCGGCGTGACGGTAGTGGACTTCTGGGCGACCTGGTGCGGCCCCTGCCGCATGATCGCCCCGATCCTCGAGCAGCTCAGCGAGGAGTTCGCCGGCAAGGTGAAGGTCACCAAGCTGGACGTCGACGCGAACCAGCGGACGGCGATGCGCTTTCAGGTGCGGTCGATCCCGACGCTCCTCTTCTTCAAGGACGGGAAGCTCGTGGATCAGGTGATCGGCGCGGTGCCGAAGCCCGCGCTCGCGGCCAAGTTCTCCCAGCACGCCGCCTGATGTCGACGCAGGGCTGATGGCGCTCACGCGCGACGCCCTGCGCTATCCCGCCAAGCGGGTCCTGCTCCAGCGGACCCGCTTGGCCTACGTCCACCTCCGCAATCTCCTCTCCGACGCCAAGCGGGATCGCTCGGCGCGGATCTACGGGTATGTCGCGGTCTGGCTCCCCGAGGAGCTGATCACCCTCTTCCTCGAGGAGGGAGAGGTGGTGAATGCGACGAGCACGACTGACGGCGAACGCTTCCAGCCGATCGCCATCTCCGACGCGATCGCCCGCGTGCCGACCGCCGCCGAGTATGGGAGCATCTGCTTCCACGAGGCGACCGACGAACAGCTGGACCTGATGTTCCACACCCAGACCGCGCCGCCGCTCCCCTGGCCCCGGGAACTGTTGCTGACCGAGGCCGATGCACTGCTGGCGTTCCTCTACGCGACGATGCACGATGGCGCGATCGACGTGCAGGTCGACGGCGCGACGCACTACGTCATCGTCTCGAGCGGCTCGCCGGTGCGGGGCCACTTCTCCGACACCCGGCCCGGGGACACGGTCGCGCACCTCAAGGCGCTGTTGCAGCCGGTCGCGCGCGCGGCGGCGCCGAAGGTGCGGCTCTGGCCTCGCGCCGATGCGTTGCCGGCCCAGGCCTCGCCGTCGCTCATCCTCGCCTATCGCGAGCTGATCGCCGCGCTGGTCGCGCGGCTCAAGGCCGAAGGGCACGGCGCGCCGGCTGAGTTGGTCGAGTCGGTCCGCCGCAAGCACGCCCCCAAGCACGCGCTGCTCGAGAAGTTCTCGCCGGCGATGCCGCAGGTGCGCGACCCGGTGACCGACACGCCGCAGCTCACGAGGGCGATCGGCGCGTGGCTCACCGACGCATTGATGCTCGGGGCGACCACGGGGCTCGAGCCGGAGGGCGCGGTGCGCGAGCTGACGACGGCGCGACGCCACATGTTCCAGGCGGCGGGCCTCTACGACGCGCTCCCCTGGAAGCCGAAGTGGTGACGTCGGCCGGAGCGACGCCGTCCGGAACACTTCACATCGTCAGCACCCCGATCGGCAACTTGGGCGACCTCTCACCTCGTGCGGTGGAGGCGTTGAGATCGGTGTCGGCGATCCTCGCCGAGGACACGCGGCACACCCGGATCCTGCTCGAACGGAACGACATCCACACGCCGCTGCTCGCCTACCACGAGCACAACGAGGCGGCGGCGACCCCCCGGTTCGTCGAGCGGCTCAAGGCCGGGGAGTCCTTCGCGCTCGTGAGTGACGCCGGCACACCACTTGTCTCCGATCCCGGCTACCGGTTGGTGCGCGCCGCGATCGACGAGGGCCTGGTGGTCTCGCCGGTGCCGGGGGCCTCGGCGCTGCTGGCGGCGCTCGTCGGGAGCGGACTGGCGGCCGACCGATTCACCTTCTTCGGCTTCCTTCCCCGCAAGGGCGCCGAGCGCCGTGCGACGATCGCCGAGGTCGTTGCCCTCCCGCACACTGCGGTGCTCTACGAAGCGCCGTCGAGGGTGGGGGAGACGCTGGACGAACTCTGCGCCGCCGGGGCGGGGGATCGGCAAACGGTCGTCGCCCGCGAACTGACCAAACAGTTCGAGGAGTACCGCCGGGGAACGGCGGCAGAGCTCGCTGCGTATCATCGGGAGCAGCCGCCTCGTGGCGAGGTCGTCCTGCTCATCGCCGGGGCGCCCAGTCCCGAGGTGGACGAGGACCAGTTGCGGCAGGAGGCGGCGCGCCTGCGGTCCACCGGAATGAGTGCGCGGGATATCGTTCGGGTATTGATTGAAACGGCGCACGCGCCGAGGAACCTCGCTTACCGGATCGCCCACGAGTGATGCGCCGCAGTTCGATCGTCCTCCTCTCCGCCCTCGTCCTCGGGGCCGCCGCACCGGCGCCCTCGGCGGTGCCGTCGCCGGCGCCGCGGCTGAGTGTGGCCCGGCTCCAGTACGACGGGGACGACTGGTACGCGAACCCCTCGAGCCTGCCGAACCTGATCCGGGCACTTCGTGAACGGACGGCCCTCGTCGTCGACCCGCGCGAGGTGCGCACCACGCTGCTCGACGACCGGCTCTGGGATCTCCCGTTCCTCCACCTCACCGGACACGGGAACATCAAGCTCAGCGACGCCGAGGTCGTGCGTCTGCGCGAGTATCTGTTGCGCGGCGGGTTCCTCCACGCCGACGACAACTACGGGCTCGACGAGCACTTCCGGCGCGAGATCGCCCGGGTCTTCCCCGACCGCCCTCTCGTCGATGTCCCACTCGATCATCCGATCTACCGGATCGTCTACCAGTTCCCACAGGGATTGCCGAAGATCCACGAGCACGACGCCAAGCCGGCGCGCGGGTACGGCATCTTCATCGGCGACCGCCTCGCGGTGTTCTATTCGCACGAGAGCGACCTCGGGAACGGCTGGGAGGATGTCGGCACCTATCCCGACGATCCCCCCGAGTCACACGAGACCGCTTTGCGGATGGGCGTGAACCTCTTCGTCTACGCGGTCACGAGCGGGCCGGGCCGATGAGCGTGATCGAGATCGTCGCCCGTGAGACGCGCCGTGCGGCGCGCGCCGTTCAGGTCGCGGGGATCGCGCTGCCACTTGGCGTCGGCGCGACGCTCCTCGCCGTCGGGGCGATGTGGCTGGCGCGCGGCCGGTGGCTGGCCCTGCCGCCGGTGGTGCCGTTCCTCGTCTGGGGTAGCGCGATCGCCGGCGCGGTGATCATCGCGCGGGCGATCCGCGTGCGATTGGCGTCGCGGGCGACCTCACCCGCGGTGGCGCACGCGATCGAGGAGGAACAGCAGCTCCGGCGCGGCTCACTGACCGGATTCCTCGAGGTAGCGTCCGAGGGCGGGGCGTTCATCGAGCGTGCCGCCGAACGGCTCGGGACGCGACTCGCGGACGTGACCGCGCGTCCGGCGCCACGGCACCGCCGTCGGCTGCGTCGCGCGGCGATCCTCTCGACGCTGGTGCTGGCGCAGGTGTTGGTGCTCGTCGGGACCTCGTGGGCGAGACGGCCCGATGGCTGGCTGGCGCTGCTCTCGCCGATGGCGGCGTGGCGTGGCACGCTCCTGCCGCCGCTCGAAGTGACCGAGTCGCCGCGCCTGTTGCGCCGCGGGGCGACCGCCGACTTCGTGGTCACCGCGCCCGATCGCCGCGAGGTCACCCTGCATTGGCGTGCGACCGGTGGCGCGTGGCGCGATACCTCGCTCCTGGTCGACGCTGAGTCGCGCGCCGCCTTCTCTCTCCCGGCGGTCGATGCCGACCTCGCGCTCTTCGCGGGAGACGGCCGCACCGAGAGCGACACCGCGTTCGTGCGGGTGGTCGACCGCCCCTTCGTCGGCGACGTCTCGCTGCGCGCGACGTATCCCGCCTATCTCGGGCGCATCACCGAGCGCCTCCCGGCCGACGCCCCGCTGCGGATCCCCGCAGGCACGCGGCTCACGATCGAGGGGCACGCGTCGGAGGAGCTCGCCGCGGTGGCGCTGGTGGCTGGTGGCGTGCGGCTCCCGCTGCGCGCGCAGGGCACGACGTTCACCGGCGCCTTCACGCCGCAACGCTCGGGCAGCTGGTCCTGGGAGGCGCGGGGGACGAGCTCCGAGATCGCGGACCTGCCGGGCGCCCTCGAGATCGAGGTACTCGCCGACTCGGCGCCGCACGTCGAGATCCTCGATCCGACCGGGGAGGCGTTGGTCGGCTCCCGCGATCGTGTCGGCATCGAGATCCTCGCGCAGGACGATCACGCGCTGGCCGGCGTGTGGCTGAGGCGCTGGATCGTCTCACCCGAGGGCACGCTGAGTGAGCCGGTCGAGATCCGTCTGAGCGCGTCGCGCGACGGCGAGTGGCTCGGCGGGGCGGTGCAGGAGCTCGGGCCGCTCCTGCTGGAGCCGGGCTCGCAGGTGCACTTCGTCGCGGTCGCGCGCGACGCGGCGCCCTTCGACCGCGAGGGTCTGAGCGAACGGCTCGTCCTGCGGATCCCGACGGTCGGCGAGGAACGGAGCGCCGCGCGCGACGCAGGCGACGCGGCGGTGGAGGCCGCGACCTCAGCTGCCCGCGCGCAGGCGGCGCTCGAACAGCGGACCGAGAACGCGTCGAAG
Organism: Gemmatimonadaceae bacterium; assembly: GCA_031396245.1. GTDB lineage: Bacteria > Gemmatimonadota > Gemmatimonadetes > Gemmatimonadales > Gemmatimonadaceae > Pseudogemmatithrix. The sequence goes on along the minus strand of JANNKK010000270.1, from coordinate 4,683 downwards.
TCGCGTCCCGACCGGCAAACGACGGCGACGCCCAACACGCCCGGTCAACCGCAGGCGCAGCAGCCGAACCAACAGGGGATGGCGTTCGAGAACTCCGAGCGGGCGCGCGAGATCGCCGAGCAGCAGCGGGCGATGCAGGAGCGCGTGAAGGGGCTCGAGGAGGCGGCGGCCGAGATGGAGGAGCGGCTGCGGCGTGCCGGCGCCCTCGACACGGCGCTCGCGCGTCAGCTGCAGGAGGCCCAGCGGCTCCTCCGCGAGGCGATGACGCCCGAGATGCAGGAGGCCCTGCGCCGCCTCGAGGGTTCGTCGCAGCAACTCGATGGGGACCGCACGCGCCAGTCCCTCGCGGACCTCGCAGCGCAGCAGCAGAAGATGCGCGAGGCACTCGAGAAGAGCGCCGAGATGTTGAAGCGGGCGGCGCTCGAAGGGTCGATGCAGACACTGGCCGACCAGGCGAAGGAACTCGCCGAGGCGCAGCAGGCCTACGCCGACAGCGCCCGCGGCACCGTCCCCGACACCAATCGCGCCGAACGGCTCTCGCGGCAGGCGCGCGATCTCTCGAAGGCGATCGAGACGTTGAAGGAGCGGCTCGAACAGCAGCGTGCGAACACTGGTGCGACCGGCGCCGAGCGGGCGCAGGAAGAGGCACAGCGATCGGAGCAGGCGCTCCAACAGGCGATGCAGCAGGCACGCTCGGCGTCAGGCGCGCAGGGCGATCAGGCCCGGCAGCGGGCCCAGGAGTCGGCGCAGCAAGCGGCGCAGGCGATGCAGGACGCCGCCGAATCGCTGAAGCAGGCGCGCCAGGGCCAGGTCTCGGAATGGAAGGGTGAGCTCACCGATGCGATCGACAAATCGGTACAGGAGATGCTCCAACTCGCGCGTGAACAGGACCAACTCGCCGAGAAGGCGCAGCGCGACCCCAACGACCCGAATCTCCGCGGCCAGCAGTCGGCGCTCCAGCAGGGTGTGCAGACGGCGCAGCAGCGGTTGAACCAGGAGTCGCGGCGCTCGGCGCTAGTTTCGCCGCGCACGCAGCAACTGATGGACCAGGCGCAGCAGCGGGTCTCGCAGGCGGCGAAGGAGTCGGCGCAATCGCAGCGCGGCCAGTCGGGACAGGCGATGCAGGAGGCGGCGGATGCACTCCGTCAGGCTGCGGCCCAGCTGACGCGCGATCGCGAGCGGGCGAACAACGCACAGTCGGCCTCCGGCCTCCCGGAGATGATCGAGCAGATGCAGCAGCTCGCGCAGCAGCAGGGGGCGCTCAACGGCCAGATGCAGAGTCTCTTCGCCGGGCAGCAAGGGAACAAGCAGCAGGGGCTCGACGCGGCGTCCCGCTCACAGGCGCGCGAGATGGCGAAGTCGCAGCGTGACGTGGCGCGGGCGTTGGATGAGGTCGCGGACACCGATCCGACCGGTCGTGCCGCGGAGATGGCGCGTGACGCACGCCAACTGGCGCAGGCGCTCGATCAGGGGGTCGCCGACGCGGCGACGCAAGCGAGGCAGGAGCGGCTCTTCCGCCGGATGCTCGACGCCGGTCGCTCACTGGAACAGGAGCAGAAGGACGAGAGCCAGCGGCGCGAGTCGCGTGCGGCGCGCGGGATCGGGAGCTTCACGCCGCCCGGCGGCCCGGCCCGTGGGAAGGACGCTGAGAGATTCGCGGTGCCGACGTGGGAGGAGTTGCGCGGGCTCTCGGCTGACGAGCGCCGTCTCGTCATCGAATACTTCCGCCGGCTGAACGCCGAGAAGGCGCCTTGAGGCACCCGCTGCCGACGGCGCTGCTTCTTTGCGTCGTGGCACTGCCCCCGGTGTCGCGCGCACAGGAGCCGATTCCCACCGCGGCGCTCGTCTCGCGGGCGCTCGAGGCCGAGGGGGCGGGGAAGAACCGCGAAGCGATCGGCCAGTGGCGCGCAGCGATCGCCGCCGGCGCGGTCGTGCCCGGGATGCTTGGACTCGAGCGGATCTTCTCGCTGCTGGCGCAGGAGGATTCGATCCTCGTGCCGCTCGACACGCTCATCCCGCGATTCCCGCGGGAGATGCAACTGCGGTCGGTGAAGTTGCGCACGCTCGTGACCCTGACGCGCAGCGCCGACGCCGACGCGACCTTCGAACAGTGGCGGGTCGACGCGCCGAAGGACGTGGCGCCGTACCGGGAGTACGCGCGCATCCTCCTCTTCAACAGCCGGCCGGCGAAGGCCGACACGGTGCTGCGCCTCGCCGCCGAGACGCTCGGGAACACGCGTCCGCTGGTGCTCGAGATCGCGCAGATGCGGTCGGCGCTCGGCTTGTGGAGGGAGTCGGCGGAGGCGTGGCGCGAGGCGATGGCGAACGAGCCCTACTACGAGTCGGCGACGGTGTTCTCGCTGACGCCGACGCCGGCGGCCTCGCGCGACGCGGTCCGTGCCGAACTGGGCGCCCCTGGTGCTGCGATCGGCGCGGTGCAGGCCCTCGCCCTCCTCGAGGTGGCGTGGGGATCGCCGCGGGGCGGCTGGCGGGTGCTCGCGTCGCGTCCACCGACCGACACGACGATCGCGGTGTGGCGGCAGTTCGCCGACGAGGTGGAGCGGGTGCACGCGTGGCCGACCGCGCGCGACGCGCTGGTCGCGATCCACACCGCGCGGCCCGACGCGTCCACGGCGCTGCGCGGGGCGAGCGCGGCGCTCGCGGCCGACGATGCAGCGACGGCGCTCCGACTCGTGCGCGCGGCGGCGCCGGCGCTCGATTCGGCGAAGCGCGTCACCGAAGTGCTGCCGATCGAGCTCGAGGCGCTCGCGCGACTCGGCGAGGCGCGTGAGGCCGAACGGGTGCTCGCCGCGGCCGCGCCGGCGATCGGCCCGGAGGGGGTGCGGCTGCAGGCGCGGACGATCGCATGGGCGTGGATCCGTGCCGGCGACATCCCGCGCGCGCGGGCCGCACTCAGGGATGCGCCACTGGCCGCGGAGGATGCGGTGGCCGGATGGCTCGCGCTCTTCGAAGGGGATCTCGCGGCGGCGCGACTCGCGCTGCGCAACACCGAGGCGCCCGGCCAGGACGCGGTGTCGGCGTTGGCGCTGCTCAACCGCACCAAGGTGAAGCGTTCGCCCGCGATCGGCGCGGCGTTCCTCTCGCTGGCGCGCGCCGACTCGGTGCAGGCGACCCGACGGTTCGAGGCGGCCGCCGCCGAACTGCCCGACGCGGCGGCGCTGCTCCTGGCGATCGCGGCGCGGATCGAGACGGCGCGCCACAACGACGATCGCGCGCTGCCCCTCTGGCAGCGGGTCGCGGCCGAGCACGCGACCGCACCCGAGGCGCCGGAGGCGTATCTCGAATGGGGGCGCGGACTCAGGCGGCGCGGCGATGTGGCCGGCGCGCGCGAGCGGTTGGAACACTTGATCATCACCTATCCGGGGAGCGCGCTGGTGCACCAGGCCCGTCGTGAATTGGATGCGCTCAGGCTCGGAGCGGTGGAATGAGGCGCCCGGAACGCTTCATCCGAGCGGTCGTCGTGCTCACGTTGCTCACGTTGCTCGCGCCGGCCGCGAGTGCGCAGCACCTCCTGCTGCCGATGGACGACGCGCAAGTGAATCACCTCAAGGCGTACGGCGTCACCTTCGCGGCGCTCAAGGATGGAGTGCGCAGCGAATGGCTGCTCAACTATCGGGGCGGGGCATTCCTCATCCCCGATGTGCCCTCGGTGCGGCGCGCGGCGGCGCTCGCCGGCGTGACCGTCGAGCTCGCCGACGCGAACGCGGTCGCCGCGATGCGCCGCGAGATCTCCGAAGGCAACATGGACGCGGTGCCGCTGGAGAAGGCACCGCGGATCGCGGTGTACACGCCTCCCGATGCGCCCCCCTGGGACGACGCGGTGACGCTCGCGCTCGCCTACGCCGGGATCGAGTACGCGAAGATCTGGGACGACGAGGTGCTCGGCGCAGGGCTCGCCCAGTTCGACTGGGTGCACCTGCACCACGAGGATTTCACCGGACAGCAGAACAAGCTCTTCCTCGGCTTCCGCGATGCCCCCTGGTTCGTGCAGGCCCGGGAGCGCGACCTCGCGACGGCGCGGCGGCACGGCTACGCCGACATCCCGACGCTCAAGAAGCAGGTCGCCGACCGGCTGCGCGCCTTCGTCGAGCGGGGCGGGTTCCTCTTCGCGATGTGCGGCGCGACCGAGACCCTTGAACTCGCGGTCGCGGGACGCTTGGTCGACATCGCCGGCCCCTACTCCGACGGCTCGCCGATGGATCCCGACGCTGACGCCAAGCTCGACTGGTCGAAGACCTTCGCGGTGCAAGGCGCCCATCTCGAGCAGGCCGGCGGCGTCAACGCGATGAGTGACATCGACGGGCACCAGGTCAACGTCCCCTCGCGGCGTCAGCCGCTGGGCACCTTCACGCTCTTCGGTTTCTCGGCGAAGTTCGACCCCGTCGCGACGATGCTGGTGCAGGACCATCGCACGGTGCTCGCCGACTACTACGGCGTGACGACCTCGTTCAACCGGAAATCGCTCAAGCCCGGCGTGACGGTGCTCGCTCACGAGGAGGGCGCACCCTGGGTGAAGTACCTCCACGGGAGCTACGGCCAGGGCTCGTGGACCTATCTGGGTGGACACGACCCCGAGGATCCCCAACACAACATCGGTGCGCCACCGACCGACCTCGCACTGCACCCGAACTCGCCGGGCTACCGGCTGATCCTCAACAACGT
>JANNKK010000253.1:0-23741 GCA_031396245.1 Gemmatimonadaceae bacterium | reverse complement strand
GACAGTCTTCGGGTCCTCACCGACTCCCTCTCGGCGCAGTTGCTACGCGCGGTGTGGCGCCGTGGCCAGCCACCGTCGCCGCTCCTCTCCGAGGTGACGACCACGAATGGCGAGGCGCTGAGGGCTTTCCTCGAAGGGGAGCGCGCGTTCGGGAAAGCCGAGACGATGGCCGCGATCGAGGCCTACCAGCGCGCGGTGGCCGCCGACAGTCTCTTCGCGCAGGCGTGGCTGCGCCTCGACTACACCCGGTCCCTTGCCGTGTTGCCGGTGGACACGTTCGTGCGGCGACACCTGCGCGAGGTTCGCGGCCGGCTCCCGGCGCGTGACCGCGAACTGCTCGAACTTCGCCTCGCTGCAGGACTCACGACGCGCCAGCGGATCGACTCGGGACGTGTGCTCGCCGCCCGCTATCCTGACTATCACACCGCACAGTACCAGGTAGGGGACAACATCATCCACGGCGGTCCGGCGGTCGGCGTCCCGATGACTGAGGCCGTACCGTACGTGCAGCGACTCGAGATCCTCGCCCCCACGCACGCCGACAATGCCCTGCACCGGATGATGGTGTACATGGTGCTCGGCGACACCGTCGAGGTGCGCCAGGCAGCGAAGGACCTCGTCGGCCGTACGTCAGGAGAGATCGCCGGCTGGGGCCGGACGATGCTCCGGTCGCTCGACGCGCGGGCATCCGGCGAGCCGGTCCCGACCGACTCGCTGCTGGCGACCATCCGCGACAACGCCGCCCTCTTCCAGATGAATCCCGGGTTCGCGTGGTGGGCCGGCCAGTTCTGGGTGCCCAACGGGACTCCGGCGGAATCGGAAGCGCTCCTGACGTTGACCAGGCGCTCGAACGTGCTGGTGAATCTCAGCGGGCAACTCCGCTTCTCGGAGGCATCACTCGACGTTGCGCGCGGGGATGTCGCGGCTGGCGTCGAGCGACTCGGGGAGTTGGAGGTCGTCGAGTCAGCGCCAACGGTCGTCCGGCTCACTGCCGCGCGCGTCGCGGCACAGTCGGCGTGGCTGGGCACGTTGCCCGTCGCCGACGCCGACGCGGCGCTCACCCGCGCCCGGAGCCGGCTCACCGGGCTCCGTGGCACCGACGCGATCGAGCTCGAGTGGGCGGACGCGGTCATCGCGATCGCCGCTGGCGACTCCGCTCGATACGCCGCTGCCGTCGCGCGCATCCGCCGCGATACGACGCGCGTCGCCCAGAGTATCGCCCGCGTGACCAACGCCCTCTGGCGCGAACGGCGCACCGGTGCAGCCGACAGTCTCATCGCGGCCGACGACGATGCGATGCTCGGTTCCACCACCTTCTCGTCGGCACTCCCACTCTCCCGCGGCGCGATCGGGCGTTACCTCGTTCGTTCAGGCGACCCCGCTCGGGCGGAGCACTACCTCCAGTGGACCGATGCGCTGAACACCGGCGCGCGGCCGGGGAGCGTGCAGACGACGATGCTCGCCTACAACAGCTACGACCGCGGACTCGCGCGGGAGGCCGCCGGCGACCGCCACGGTGCGATCCTGCACCTCCAGCGCTTCGTCGAGGGCATGGACCAGCCACCGCCGGCGATGCGCCAGCAGGTCGACGATGCGAAGGCGCGGCTCAAGCGGCTGACGGCGCAGGACCGCTGAGTCAGCTCACCGGGAACGTCACCCGCAGCGTCTCCCCTTCGGCCAACTCCCACCACTCGCTCGTGAGCCGGCTCCGGAGCGTACGGATCGCGTCGAGCTGCTCATCGGTGACGGCGGAACAGGGCGCATAACCCGCGAGCTGCGTGTTCATCACCAACGCGGCGTTGAGCTCCGCCGCGTCCACTGCGACGCCGCGCTCCAGGTGCCCGACGATGTTCTCGGCACAGAGCGCTTGCGGCGTGAGGCGCTTTGACGCGCCCGCCTTCGCGAACTCGTCGATCTCCCACCCGGACGCGATCAGGCCGAAGAAGGCTTGCTCGTAGCCGAGCACGCTCTCGACGGCGCAGTGCGTGAGGTCGTGGGTGGGAAAGAAGGGATGGACCTTCGCCCAAGTGCGCGAGCCGTCGGCACGAACGCAGGCGAGGCTCGGACGGCCGTCCTTCGCCTTCTTGAGTTCGATCGTGAGGCCAGCCATCGCAATCAGTCGGTAGCGATGTATCGGTAGAGGACGCGGATGAGGCGATAGGCCTCCGGCATTGACTCGCGCGTGAACTCGACGACGAAGGGGGAGACCGACCGGACCTCGCGGAACGCGGTCACGATCTCGGGAATGGTGGGGTCGCGGAACTCCATTCGTACGACGTAACTGGCGAGGCGCTCACGCGACGGCTTCCGCGAGGCCTCGACGCTCTCCTTCGCTGCGAGTTCGATCTCGCGGCGCGTCTCGGCGAGCGCCCGGAGCTCGACCGCCCGCGAGTTGATCGCCCGCTTCACGACGACGCCGCGCACGCCGGGAACGGTCGCGCGTTGCTGCTCGACCGCAACGTCGTCGCCGGTGACCATCACGACAGGCACGCCGTACCACTGGGCGAGGATCGCATTCATCCCTCCTTCGCCGACGCTGCGGCCGTTGACCTGCAGGTCGCGCACCACACCCGAACCGGTGTGCGCGAAGAGGCCGCGCGGCGAATCCGCCTTCGCGTGATAGCCGACGAAGATCACCGCGTCGAACGTCTCGTCGAGCCCTTCCATCATCCCGTGGCGCTTGAAGCTGTGGCTGATCAGACGGGCGCGCGGATCGAGGTCCTCGGGGAGGAGGTTGCGCTGGCTCCCGTGTGAATCGTTCACCAGCACGTCGGTCGCCCCGCCGGCGAAGGCGCCGCGGATCGCCGCATTCGCGTCCTCGACCATCAGTTTCCGGGCGCGACCGTACTCGGCCCCGGCGGCCGACGTCTGGTTGTCGCCGTTGACGCCGCTGATCCCCTCCATGTCGACGGAGATGTAGACCTTGAGCGCGCGCGGTTGCCCGGATACCGGGAGCGCCGTCGCCAGGACGAGCGCGGCCAGGAGCAGGCGATGGGTCATCGGAAGGGCCTCGAAGCAGGGAGTAGGATGTTCATAGGAGCGCCGATCAGGATGGGCCGTCCCATCCCTCCACGATCCGCGCCGCGCGATAGAGGTCGTCCGCCGCCTGCAGCAGTTTCCCGCGCAGGCGGGGCGGATAGTCCGGGTGCGACGCGAGGAAGTCACGCACGAGCGTTGCAGCCTCAGCGGACTGGTGGCCGTCGAGCGCCGAGTTGAGCCAACGGAGGGGGAAGAAGATGTCACCGGTCCGCTGGATCTCCTCCGTAAGATCGAGCACGCCACGAAGCTGGGCCAGCGACTCCGACGCGCGAAGCGGGTGGTGCATCAGTGACATCGCGTCGAGCACCCAACTCTCACGCCGACGATTCTCCACCTGAGCGAGGCTCCTGAAGAAGGCGTCGCGGACCGCGGGGTCGGCGCTGAGTGCGGGACGGATGAAGGCGAAGCGCGCCTTGCGATCCGGGTTGGTGATGCGCCCCGCCTCGGCCTCGATGATCGCCGGTGCGTTCGGGACTCCACGGATCACGAGGGCCTCGGCGAGAGCGGTGTACTGCTGTTCGGAGATCGGCAATCCGGCCGGTGTCTCCTCCTTCCGCCAGATCCGTTCGAGCCGCTTCACGCCGTCGGCCGTGAGCGTCATCCCGACGAGCGCGCTGAAGAAGGTCCCCTTCCGCCCGGGCGTCGGCGCGCGGCCCAACTCGCGCCAGAGCATCGCCTCGACCTCTGGCGCAACGGCGCAGCGAGCAGCGGGTGGAAGGAAGCGCCAATACACACCGCGCAGCAGACCCACGACCTGACCGGCCAGGAGTTCGTCCTGCTCCAACGGGATCTCGCGAAGGGCCGCCTGCAGGAGGCGCGGCGGCGACAGGAGCCCATCGAGCATCTCCTCCTGGAGCGCCTGCCACGCGACGGCGCGATGCACCGGGTCGCGAAGACGACCGACCCCCGCGAGGAGCGCCTCCCGACTCGCGGAGTCGAGCGCGAATCGCCCATAGCCGACTCCATCGACGCCGCCGAGGATGAAGTCGGGCGCCGACCGGGACCCGACGATCTCGACCTGCAGGGAGTCCTTCGTCATCGCACCACGCACCACGCGCACCGAGTCACCATATCCCACGGCGAAGCTCAAGGGCTGCGGCCGCCGCCGATCCGCCGTCGCGAGGAGTCGGCCACCCGACCACGTGGTTCGGATCGTCGGCCGACCCGACTCCTCGACCCAGACGCGACTCCACTCGACCAAGTCCTCCGCCGTCTTCTGGTCGAGGATCGCGATGAGGTCGGGCCACGCGGCGTTGCCGAAGCGATAGCGTGTGAGGTACTCGCGGATCCCCTCGCGGAACGCTGCCTCGCCCACGAGCGTCTCCAACTGCTGCATCACGATCGGCGCCTTCTGGTAGATGATCGCGCCGTAGAGCGAACCCGCCTCGCGCAGGTTCGCGAGATCCTGCCGGATCGGGTTCGCCCCCGCGGTGCGGTCCACCCCGTAGGCCGAAGGGTGATGCGCCTGGAAGAAGCGCAGCCGCAGGTTGACGTCGGGGAACGACGGCCCGGCGATCTTCGCGGCGTAGAAGTTCGCGAAGACCTCCTTCATCCAGACGTCGTTGAACCAACGCATCGTCACGAGGTCGCCGAACCACATGTGCGCCGTCTCGTGCGCGATCACGCTCGCCCGCCCCAGTTCCTGGGCTCGACTCGCGCTCTGCTCGAGGAAGAGGCCGTTGGCGTTGTACCAGACCGCGCCGGGATGCTCCATCCCGCCGAACTGGAAGGCCGGCACCGCGAAGAAGGCGAACTTCCCGAAGGGATAGGGGATGCCGGTGTAGGTCTCGAGCCACCGGAGCGCCGAAGCGTGCAGGTCGAAGATCGCCTCGCGATTCCGCGCGACCTTCGCGCCGTCGGTCTCGCGATGGTACATCGTCAGCACGCGCCCATCGCGCACGGCCTGCTCGACCGTGAGCCGTCCGGCGGCGAAAGTCATCAGGTAGGTGCTGATCGGCGCCGACTCGGCGAATCGAACCCGGTGCCGGCCCGAGGCCGCGGTGCTATCACGCGAAAGGAGCGCGCCATTGGCCACCGCCTCCCACGCCGCCGGGATCGTCAATGCGAGCGTGACGCGCGCTTTGAGATCCGGTTGTTCGAAGACCGGGAAGGCGGTCGAGGCGCGGTCGGGGACGAAGAGCGCGTAGAGGAAGTCGTCGCTGCGATTCAGCGCCGCGTCGGTGCTGCGGAACCGGACACGCAGGGTGTGACTCCCGTTCGGCACCCCCTTTCCGATCACGATGTGGTCGGGGATCAGCCGATGGCTCACGGAGTCGCCGTCCAGCGTCACGCCCAGCACGTGGTCGGCCGGGGCGCGGAAGTCGAGCACCAGAGAGCCGGGCGCCCCGAGCCACTCGAACCGGATCGTCACCTCGCCGGTGACGGGGTCCTCCCGCCGCTCCGGCAGGTCGAGCTGGAGGTCGTACCGGAGCTCCGAGACGGCGGCGGCACGCCGTTCCGCGAGTGCTCGCGCGACCCCCGGAGCGAGTTCGTTCGGCTCCGGCCGGGCACACGACCCGGCCCCGGCCACAACGAGCCCCAACACCGCTGACCACTTCCACAGGTGATTCCTCACACCGGGAATAATCCCGTCGGCGCGCGACATCGCAACCGCGACGTCCTGCGGACCGGACTGTTTCGCCCTAGATTCGCACCGTCCCTCCACCCCGGACCGATGGCGAACGAACGGCTCCAGATCGAGGTCCAAGCAGCGCTCGGCGACTCGTACACGATCGAACGCGAACTGCCGCGGGGCGGGATGTCCCGGGTCTTCGTCGCCACGGAGAACGCGCTCGGGCGCCACGTCGTCATCAAGGTGCTCTCCCCCGAACTCGCCGCCACCCTCTCAGCCGAGCGATTCAAGCGGGAGATCCAGCTCGCGGCGCGCCTCCAGCATCCGCACATCGTCCCTCTCCTCTCGGCCGGACAGGCGGGGCGGCATCTCTATTACACGATGCCGCTGGTCGACGGGGAGTCGCTGCGCGACCGCATCTCGCGGCAGCGTCCGATGCCGATCGCCGATGTCGTGACGATCATCGACGCGGTCGCCCGCTCGCTCGGCTACGCGCACGGCGAAGGGATCGCGCACCGCGACATCAAGCCCGAGAACGTGATGTTCTTCCACGGGCAGGCCGTGGTGCTCGACTTCGGGATCGGGAAGGCGCTGCAACGCGCGGCCGAGGATGCTACCGACGGGGCGTTCGCGGCGCGGATCACGATGCCGGGCACGAGTCTCGGCACCCCGACCTACATCGCGCCCGAGCAGGCGGCGGGTGACGCCGACCTGGACCACCGGGCCGACCTCTACGCACTCGGCGTCGTGGCCTACGAGATGCTCACCGGCCATCCGCCGTTCGCAGGTCGCTCGCCACAGCAGGTGATGGAGGCGCACGCCAATCGGGCGCCCGAGCCGATCGGCCCGCGCCGGCCCGATGCCCCGCCGCATCTCGTCGCGGTCGTGATGAAGTGTCTCGAGAAGCGCCCGGCCAACCGGCCGCAGAGCGGCGACGAGATCGTGCGCGGTCTCGACCCGAACGCGCGCCCCAAGGGTGGGATCGCCGGCCGGATCCGCACACTCCCGGTCTGGTTGCCGTGGGCCCTCGCCGGCAGCTCCCTCGCGGTCGCGATCGTGCTGGCGATCGCGCTGTTGATGCGAGGCAACTGATGCGCTCGCGCTTCGCCGCGCCAGAGGCGTCGCGCCTGGTCGGTGAGATGGGCGAGTCCGTCGGAAGGGATCTCGCCGAGCGGATCCACACGTCGCGCCTACTCGGCGCCGACCCGTCCCTCGTGTTACACGGTGGAGGGAACACCTCGGTCAAGTCGACGGCGCATGAGCCGAGCGGAGAACCAGTCGAGGTCCTCTGGGTCAAGGGAAGCGGTGCGGACCTCGCGACGATCGGGCCGGCCGGCTTCTCCTGCTGTCGGCTGGCCCCGCTTCGCGCCCTCTGCGCCGTCGAGGCGCTCGATGACGCGAAGATGGTCGCCGCACTGCAGTCGCAGATGCTCGATCCCAGTGGCCCGACCCCCTCGGTGGAAGCGCTGCTCCACGCCCTCCTGCCGGGCAAGTTCGTCGACCACACGCACGCCGACGCCGCGCTGACTCTGCTCGACCAGCCGCGCGCGGATCAGATCGCCACCGAGGTGTGGGGCGACGCGTTCCTCTTCGTCCCCTATGTGATGCCGGGCTTCGCGCTCGCGCAGCGGGTGGCGCTTCTCGGCGTCGATCGCCCCGGACTCTCCGGGCTCGCCCTCGGTCAGCACGGCCTCTTCACGTGGGGAGGGACGGCCGAGGAGAGTTACGAGCGGATGATCGCCGCGGTGACCGCCGCCGAGGAGTGGCGTGACCGGAAGAAGCGTCATCGCCCCGAGTCCCTCGCGGCTGGCGGGCTACCCGCCGAGGAGCGCGCCGCGCGACGGGTCGCCCTCACGCCGGTGGTGCGTGGCGCGCTCACCCGCGCGGCGGGAGGGAGATCGTTCCTCCTCGAGTGGCGCGACGATCCCCCGGTGCTCGCCTTCCTCGCCCGCAAGGATGCGCCGCACCTCTGCGCCCGCGGGACGGTCACGCCGGACCACGTGATCAGGACGCGGGCGCGGCCGCTGTGGATCGACGGCGGACGGCAGACGGCGGACGGCGGTGCGATGCGGGATGCGGTGGAGCACGCACTGCTGACCTACCGCGGGTGGCACGACGAGTACTTCGCGCGTGGGAATGCGCGGCACGCCGGTGGCCTCCAGCCGCTCGATCCCCTGCCCCGCCTCGTGCTCGTGCCCGGCGTCGGCGCGCTCACGATCGGTCGCACCCTGGGCGAAGCACGGATCGCCGGCGACATCTTCTCGCGTGCGATCGAGGTGATGCAGGACGCGACGGCCGTGGGACGCTACGAGCCGGTGGGCGAGAGCGACCTCTTCGACGTCGAGTACTGGAGCCTCGAGCAGGCGAAGCTCGCACGCGCCGCGGCGCCGGGCCCCCTCGCGGGGCGGATCGCGCTCGTGACCGGGGCCGCTGCGGGGATCGGACACGCCACCGCGGAGCGGCTCCTCGGAGACGGCGCGCACGTGATGCTCAGCGACCGCGACCGCGGGAGGCTCGACGAGTCAGTCGCCGCCCTGCGCACGCGCTTCGGGACGCGCGTCGCCGGCACGCCATGCGACGTGACCTCGTTGGACTCGATCACGACCGCCGTGACCCGAACGGTCCTCGCCTTCGGCGGCGTCGACATCCTGGTCTCGAATGCGGGGACGGCCCCCTCGGGGCTCCTGCACACCGCCACCGGTGAAGCGGCGCTCGAGCGGTCACTCGACATCAACCTGATGAGCCACCAACGGATGGCGCGAACGGTCACCGACGTGCTGCTCGCCCAGGGAACGGGAGGTTGCCTGCTGTTCAGCGCCTCGAAGAGCGCGGTGAACCCCGGACGCGAGTTCGGCCCCTACGCGATCGCGAAGGCCGGCGTGCTCGCGCTGATGCGACAGTACGCGGTGGATCTCGGAGCGCAGGGGATCCGCGCCAACGCGATCAACGCCGATCGCGTGCGTACCGACCTCTTCGCGGGGGGCGTGCTCGAGGCGCGAGCGAAGGCCCGGGGCGTCGATCCGGAATCGTATTTCAAGGAGAACCTCCTCGCGCGCGAGACGACGGCGGCCGACGTGGCGGCAGCGTTCGCCTCGCTCGCCGGCGCCGAAGCGACCACCGGGTGTGTGATCACCGTTGACGGCGGGAATGCGGCGGCGTTCCTGCGCTGATGGTCCCCGGCGATTGTGAGTGAGAGCGCCGGGTGCTACGATAGCAGCGACTGACGATCTCCCGACTCCACTCCCTCCCTCGCCGCCAATGATCCCGAAACTCCTCGCCGAAGCGATCGGCACCTTCTTCCTGGTCCTCGCCGTCGGCCTCGGTTCGTTCTACAGCGAGGCGATGGCTCCGGTGGCGATCGGCTTCACGTTGATGGTGATGGCGTACGCCGGCGGACCCGTCTCGGGGGCGCACTTCAATCCGGCGATCACGCTCGCGGCCTGGATCCGCGGCTCGCTTCCCGCTCGCGAGGTCGCGCCGTATGTGGGCGTCCAGTTCGCCGCGGCGTTGGTCGCCGCGCTCCTCGTTTACAAGTTCAGCGGCGTTCCGATCTGGATCGGCGCCGGCGAAGGGGTCAGCACGATCAAGATGCTTGTCGGCGAGATCACCTGGACCTTCGCGCTCGCGTTCGTGATCCTCAACGTCGCGACGGTGAAGGCCGCCGCCGGAAACTCGTATTCCGGCCTCGCGATCGGCGGGACGGTGCTCGCCGGGGCGTTCGTGATGGGGCCGATCACCGGCGGGGCGTTCAATCCCGCCGTTGGCCTCGCCCCGGCGGTCTTCGCGATGCTCATCGGCCGCGACGTCCCGCCCCACGCGTGGGTCTATCTCGTGGGCCCGGTGCTCGGCGCTGCGGCCGCGGCCCTCGCCTTCAAACAGATGCACCCTGACGAGTAGTACTGTCGCATCGGTCGTCGCAACGCTCGTCGTAGCGACGACCGCTGCGTTCGCGCTCGCGACACCGGCGCTGGCGCAGCGGGGGCCCGTCTGCGGCGTCGATCGCTGGCCGGTGAAGGTGCTGATCGACGATGACACGGCGCTCGTGGATCTCATGCCGCGACCGACGACCATCGCGCTGCTCACCCGCCTCCCCAAGCCGGCCGGCGATCGCGCGAACCGGCGGCGTCTCGCGTTGGAGCGCCACACCTTCCGCGTACGGGCGATCTTCGTCGAGCAGCATTTCTCCGATGACGACAGCGACATCCACATCATCATCGCCGATCCCGTCAGCCCGGCGGTCACGATGGTCGCCGAGATCCCGGAGCCCGCCTGCGCGGACGGCTCAAGACACGTCGCGGCGTACGCCGCCGCCCGGAGCGCGATCGCGCGCATACCGGTCGGCACCGAGATCGAGATCGAGGGGGTCGCCTTCTGGGACCGGCCGCACGGGCAGTCCGGGATGGCGCCGAACGCCATCGAACTGCACCCGGTGCTCCGCGTGACCCCGGTGGACCAGCTCGAGCAATTCGCGCCCGGTCTCGCGCGCACGCAGCCGCGAGTCGCGTCAGACACGTCAGCGGTGCGCGTCTGGCTGAACACCTCATCGCGGGTCTACCACTGCCCCGGCTCCGACTGGTACGGTCGCACCGCCCGTGGCGAGTACCTCAGCGAGGCGGAGGCGCGAAAGCGCGGGGGACGCCCGTCCGGAGGGCGCCCCTGTCGGTGATATATTTCCCCGATCATGCCCCCCTCCCCCATCTACCTCGACCACGCCGCGACGACGCCGGTCCGCCCGGAGGTCTTCGAGGCGATGGCTCCCTTCTACGGCCCCCGGTTCGGCAACCCCTCCTCGACGCACCGGTGGGGCCGCGAGGCCCGCGCCGCGCTCGACGAGGCCCACGAGCGCGTGGCCCGTTGCCTCGGCGCGGCCCCGGACGAGGTCTGCTTCACCTCCGGCGGCACCGAAGCTGACAACCTCGCCGTACTGGGCGGGTGGCGAGTGCTCAAGGCACAGGGACGAAAGGCCGTTGTCTCCACGCCGATCGAGCACAAGGCGGTGCTGCAGGCGGTGCATCAGGCGGCAAAGGAAGGCGCCGAGGAACGGCTGCTCAAGGTGGACGCGAATGGGACGGTGAGTCTCGCCGACGCCCGGGCGCGCATCACCAGCGACGTCGCGCTCTGTTCGGTGATGTGGATCAACAACGAGACCGGCGTCATCCAGCCGATCGAGGAGCTCGCCCAGCTGACGAAGGCCGCCGGCGGGATCTTCCACACCGATGCGGTGCAGGCGTTCGGCAAGGTCGACATCGACGTCAAGAAGGTCCCGATCGATTTCATCTCGGTGAGCGGCCACAAGGTCGGCGCGCCGAAGGGGATCGGCGCCTTCTACATCCGGCGCGGCACACCGCTCGAGCCGCTCTTCTTCGGCGGCACGCAGGACCGCGGCCGTCGGCCCGGCACGGAGAACGTCGCGGCGGCCGTTGGACTGGCCCGCGCCATGGAACTCGCGGTCACCGAGCGTGAGTCGCACTGGAAGTCGCTGGAGACGATGCGCGACCGGCTGGAAGCCGAGATCGTCGCACGCGTCCCCGATGCGATGGTGCACGGGCGCGGCGCCAAGCGCGCCCCCCACATCCTCAATGTCTCGGTCCCCGGCACGGACTCGGAATCGCTCCTGATGGCGCTCGACCTCCAGGGAGTGGCGGCATCGAGCGGGTCGGCCTGCCAGTCGGGGAGCGTCACCCCGTCCCACGTCCTCTCGGCGATGGGGGTGCGCGCCGAGCTCGCGAACGCCGCGATCCGGATGTCGCTCGGCGCGCTCTCGACCGACGCCGACATCGACCGCGTGGCTCAACTCTTCCCCGCGCTGATCGCGAAGGCGCGAGGGCTCGCGGGAATCGCGTGACACGCGTCCTCGCCGCGATGTCGGGCGGAGTCGACAGCTCCGTCGCGGCCGCACTCCTCGTCCGTCAGGGCTACGACGTCGTCGGCGTGACGATGAAGCTCTTCAAGGATGGTGGGGAGCTGCCCGACCGTCCCTGCTGCTCCCTCGACAGCGTGAACGACGCGCGCCGCGTGGCCGAGTACCTGGGCATCCCGCATTACGTGCTCAATCTCGAGGACCAGTTCGGCCGCGATGTCGTGAAGGACTTCGTCGCCGAGTACGCTGCCGGCCGCACCCCGATCCCCTGCGTCCGCTGCAACACCTTCACGAAGTTCCGCGATCTGCTCGCCAAGGCCGACGCGATCGACGCCGAGTTCATCGCGACGGGGCACTACGCGCGCGTGGCCGATGGACGGATGTACCGCGGCGTCGACGCGAACAAGGACCAGACGTACTTCCTCTGGGGGATCGAACGGTCAGTGCTGGACCGACTCCTCCTCCCCGTCGGCGCGATGACGAAGCCGGAGACCCGCGCCCTCGCGCGCGAGCTCGGACTGCTCACGGCTGAGAAGCCGGAGAGCCACGAGATCTGCTTCGTCCCCGACGGGGACTACGTGAAGGTGCTCGAGCGCGAGCTGCCCGCCGATGCGCCGGCGCTCGCTCCGGGGCCGATCGTCACACGATCGGGTGAGGCGATCGGGATGCACGATGGGTTCGCGCGCTTCACCATCGGCCAGCGTCGCGGTCTTCCCGGTGGCGCGAGCGAAGCGATGTTCGTCGTTGAACTGAGGCCGGAGGATCGGGCGGTCGTGGTCGGCCCGCGCGAAGCGCTGCTCGGTCGCCGGGTCGTCGCGCGCGGCGTTCGCTGGCTCGTGCCCGACGCACCCATCGAAGGGCGCGCCGTCACCGCGCGGATCCGCCATCGCGCGACACCGGTGTCAGCGACGATCGTGCACGTCGACGCCGATTCGGTCGAACTCGTGTTGGGGCAGGCCGTGAGTGCGATCACGCCTGGCCAGTCCCTGGTGCTCTACGACGGCGACCTCGTGCTCGGCGGTGGAGTGATCGCGAGCAGCCGCCGCGCTCTCCCTCAGGCCGGGTTCCCGCGCCCCGTGGGCCTGGTCGGCAGCGCGTAGCGCACGAAGCGCAGGAGTTCGGCGGCGCCGTAGGGCTTGTTGAGGAAGGGATCGAGTCCGAGCATCTGTGGCGCGGTGGGATCACCGCCGGCGAAACCGGAAACGTAAGCGACGCGGATCGCCGGATAGCGCGCGGCGATCGCCTGCCCCAGCTCGCGGCCACCCATCGCCCCCATGATCACGTCGCTCAGGACGAGCGCCGGCAGGTCGGGCTCGTCGAGTTCGTCGAGGAGGTCGAGCGCCTGCGGTGCGCCGGGTGCGGCACTGACCCGGTAGCCCGCGCTCTCGAGCACGCGACGCGTCGTGGCGAGCACATCGGCCTCATTGTCGACGAGGAGGATGTGCACCGCCTCGTCGCGGCCCCGCTCGCCGACCGCGGCGGTCGACCTCGGCGTCGTCGTCAGACGCTGGACCGCCTGAGCCGTCACCTGCGCCGCGGCGGCGCGGAGCCAAAGCCCGACCGTCGTGCCTCGCCCCGGCTCGCTGTGCATCGTGACGGCGCCGCCGCTGAGTTCGACCGACTGCCTCACCCGCGCCAGCGCGCCGCCGGTCCTCGCTGAACGCACTCCCGCCGTCACCTCGAATGCCTTCGCGAGTTCGGGGACCTGCATCCCGCGACCGGTGTCCTCGACACTCACGACGACGTACTCGCCGGCGGGGATCACGCCGTGGGCGTGGGTCCGTGGGAGCTGCAGCAGTCGTCGCTCGGTCCTGAGCCGCACGAGTCCACCGGCCCGCGTCGATTCGCCGGCGAGTTGGGCCAACGTCGTGAGCACCTGTTCCAGTTCCCGTTCGTCGTATTGCGCGGCACCGACTACCGACTCGAGTCTCGTCTCGAGGGTCAATTCGGCGCCGATGATCCGGGTGATAGCGCGGGCGAATCCCGAGACCACGCGATGCACGTCCACCGGGTGCGGCCGCACCGTGCGTCCGGTGCCGAGCCCCTGCAGGGTCCGCGTCACGGTGGCGGCCTGGGTGATCGCCGACTGGATGGCGCGCAGCCCTTCGGGCACCGCCCCGATCGCGACGAACTCGTCCTCCATCTCGGCGGCGTGATTGCCGACCACAGTGAGAAGGTCGTTCAACTCGAGGAGGGCGCGGCCGAGGAGGTCGCTCGTCGACCGCAGGGATTCGAGCTCGAGCGTGCGCGCCTCGATCTCGCGCTGCGGTGACGCGTCCGCGGTGCGACTCCAGACCGGCAACCGTTCGCTCAGGTCGCCGGCGCCCACCTCGGTCGAGACATCTCGGTACGCGCCGTCGGCGCCGAGCAGGCGCCAGGAGACGCGCCGGTCGGCGGTGCGGGCCTGCGGATCGAAGGCGGCGCGAAGCCGCTGACGATCCTCGGGATGCGCGAGCTCGACGAGTCCGCGCCCGATCAGGGCGTCGGTCGGCACTCCCGCGAAGCCGGTGATCGAGGGACTGATCCAGACCACGCGCCCCTCGCTGTCGTGCGTCGCGATGACCTCGCGCATCCGGTCCGCGACGGTGCGCAGGTGGGCCTCCGTCTCGCCGAGCCGCTCTTCCTGCGCGACGGTCGCGGTCGCGTCGATCACGCTGCCGGCGAATCGGCTCGGCGTGCCATCGACGTCACGCGTGAGCACGACTTCGCGGGACTCGATCCGGATGTACGACCCATCGGCGCGACGGAGCCGATAACGCCCGATCAGGACCTGTCCATCATCGGCGGCGAGCGCGCGACGCCGGAGCTCGGTGGCGTGCACGCGATCCTCCGGATGCACGAGCTCCATGAAGTGCCCCGGGACCCATCGCGTCAGTTCGGCCGCGCTGTACCCCAGCATCGGACGCACGGCGCGATTCACGTACGTCAGCTGCTGCAGCGCGCTGTCATACACGTAGAGGAGGCTCGGAGCCGCCTCGAGCAGTTGTGCGGTCCGGACCGCGCCGCTGCCGGCGCGGCCGGCTCCCGCGCTCCCAAGGGGATCGCTCAGCACGCCGACCAGCGCCCCGTCGGTCGAGGGCATGAGGAGGAGGGTCCTCCAGTGCATCGCGCCGGTGGAGTCCTGCACGCGAAACTCGATCTCCTCCGCCGTGCCCGAGGAGCGTACGGCGTCGAGGCGCTGCGCGAGTCGGCCGGAATCGAGTGCCGCCGCGCACGCGGCGAGCGCGTTGAGCGAGACTGGTGCCGTGTCGGCGCTCCGTCCGAGGGCGGCGAGCGCCGAGTCGTTGCATTCGAGCTGACCCGTCGCAGGATCCCATCGCCACGCGGCGACGCCAGCGCTGTCGAGCAGGGTACGCTCAACGTCCGCCCGGCCGCCGAGCAGGTCGGCGAAGCGCGTGAGGACACTCATCGGGTCACCTGCGGACGGCGGGCGTGGCGCTCGAGGGCCCACTCGGCGAACGCCTCCACTTCGAGCGGCTTCGCGTACCGGTACCCCTGCACCTCGTCGCAGCCGACGCCGCGCAGGAAGAGCTCCTGCCCCTCCGTCTCGACTCCTTCGGCGATAACGGAGAGCCCGAGGGAGTGCGCGAGGCCGACGGTCGCCCGCACGATCGCGGCGCTGCTGCTCTCCTGCTCGAGCTCCATCACGAACGACCGGTCGATCTTGAGTCGGGCGAGGGGATACTTGCGCAGCGCCAACATCGACGAGTAGCCGATGCCGAAGTCGTCGATCGCGAGTTCGAATCCGCTCGCGTGCAGCTCACGCACCGTCTCCTCGGCCCGCTCGGCGTTCTCGGCGAGCATCGTCTCCGTGAGCTCGAGCTCGATCCGCGACGGATCGACGCCCGCCGCGGCGACCTCCTCGGCGAGCTCGCGCGCGAGGGTCGAGCTGCGGAACTGCGCCATCGACAGGTTCACCGCGATGCGGATGCGCGGCAGACCGGTCGAATCCCACGCGGCGAGCTGCCGCGCCGCCGTGCGGAAGACGAACATCCCGATCTGTCGGATGATCCCGAGGTCCTCGGCCACCGTGATGAACTCGCCCGGCGCGACGTCGCCGAGTTCGGGAGAGCGGAAGCGGACGAGTGCCTCGGCGCCATAGAGCGCGCCATCGGCGAGCCGGAGTTGGGGCTGATAGACGACGCGGAACTCGTTGCGGCGGAGCGCCGAGTGCAGGGAGCGTTCGAGAGCGCCGCGCCGCACCGCGTGCGTGTCCATCGTCTTCGCGAAGAAGTGCAGCGTCTGGCGGCCATCGGCCTTGGCGCGGTACATCGCGAGGTCGGCGTGCTGGATCAGCTCCTCGGCGTCGTGACCGTCGTCGGGGAAGAGGGAGATGCCGATGCTGATCCCGACGTGATGGACGATGCCCTGGGCATCGAGCGGTGCCTCGTGTACGGCGAGGAGGCGCTGGGCCAGCGAACCCGCCTCGCTCGCGTCGCGGACGGGACCGAGGAGGATCGCGAACTCGTCGCCCCCGAGCCGCGCGATGAGGTCGGTCGGCCGCAACTGGGCGGCGAGGCGTTCGGCCGACGACCGCAGGACGGCGTCGCCTCCGCTATGACCGAGCGAGTCGTTCACCCGCTTGAAGTGATCGAGGTTGATGAAGAGGAGCGCGACGCGCTGCGAGCTCCGCTCGGCGCGCGCGATCGCCGCCCGCGCCTGGTCGAGGAAGAGCGCGCGATTGGGGAGTCCGGTGAGCCCATCGTAGCGTCGCAGTTGGACGACGTGCGCCTCGTGCTCCTTCCGCTCCGAGAGGTCCTCGACGATCGCCACCGAGGATTTCGCGACCAGCTGCTCCGCCTGGTCGCGCAGCACCTCGCTCCCGATCGGCGAGATGGAGAGGTGCACCGGCAACGGCGTCTCCCCCGCCCGGCCGAGCGCCCGTTCCTGTCGGTAGGGCTCGCCCTGCGCCTCGGCGGCGGCGCGCTCGGCGGAAGCGTCACCGGACTCCACATCGGCCAACAGGCCATCGAGGCGCCGTCCGACCAGTTCGCGCACCGGCAGCCGCGCCATCCCCGCGAAGGCGCTGTTCGCGTGCGTGATCACGCCCCGTGAGTCGAGGATCACGATCCCGTTGGCGGCGCTCTGCAGCGCCGCGTCGTGGAGGAAGAGGCGCGCCCGGAGCTCCGACGCCTCTTGCAACGCGGCGAATCCGCCGGCGACGCTCTCGAGCGCCGCGACGATCCTCGCGTCGGGTGTCCGATCGAGCGCGGTGAATCCGGTGAGTGCGCCGATGGCCCCGGCGCTCGTCTTCACCGGCACTCCGACTCCGACCTTGAAGCCGAGGTCAGTGGCTGCCTCGATCAGTCGAGGAGACGCCTCGCCCGGCGCGAACCGCACGATCACGGTGCGATCGGCGACGAGAGCCCGACCGAGTTCCGGCTCGATCTCGTCAGGGGCGCCCGCGGCGACGCGCAGACCCTCCCCGCTCTCGCGCTCCCAGAAGGCCAGCGCGCGCAACCCGAGCGGCTCGAGCAGGATCCGGCAGACGCGGTCGGCGACGGAGCGGAACAGCTCCAGGGCGAGGAGGCCCTCGTGCATCGCCGAGACCGCGTCACGTACTGCCGTGCTGATCGTCGTCTCCGTCACGTCGCGGATCGCCGTGATGACGCGGGTCGGCCGTCCCTCGGCGTCACGCACCGCACTCCCCGCGAATCGGATCCAGCGCATCGGGATCCGCTCCGACCCGATCCGCACCGTCACGCTGCCGGTGCCCTCCCCACTCGCCATCCGATCGGCAGCCTCGCGAAGCGCGGCGCGGTCCTCGGGCCAGACGAGCTGCCAGAGGGCATCGACCGGCAGCACGGTGCGCTCCGCCGGCTCGTCGAGGAGAGCGAGCGCGAGAGGCGACGCGCGCAGGCGGCCCGAGGCGAGATCCCAGTCGAGGATCCCCTCTCCCACCGCCTCGACCCCGACCCGCCACCGCTCACCGGCCTCGGCGAGCTCCCGTCGCAGTTGCTCCTGCTCGGTCACCTCGGTGAGCGCCGCGACGACGAGGGGAAGCCCGTCCCGACCGCGCTGGCCGAGGAGCGGGGCCAGATCCACGATGACCTCGGCGCGATCGCCGCCCTTCCGCACCGCTCGCGCGGTGAATCTCAACGGAGCGCCCTCGGTCGCGACGCGCCGGATGAGAGGACCCAGGCGAGCGAGTTCACCGCTCTCGAAGCCGAGGATCGGCCCCCCAGCGGCCTCGGTCTCGGCATAGCCAAGCAAGCGCTCGGTCGAGGGGCTCCACGAGCGGACGGTGCCGTCGGCGTCGAGGACGACCGCGCCGGGAGGGAGGGCTTGGCGCACCGCCTCGTCGCGCGCGCGCTCGCGACGTCCGTGCCACAACAGCAGCACCGACAGGCCGAGGAGGAGGAGCGAAACGGTGAATAGCACGGGGAGAGAGGAATCTATATGTTCGTGCGCTATGACAACCCGCGCGAACACAAGTGAAGGCGGTCTCCTCCGTGCCGTCGGCGCGCTGGGACTCGCGGCCGGCATCGTCAACATCACGATCGGCGGCGGGATCTATCGACTGCCGGCTTCGGTGGCGGAGACGATGGGCGCCGCCGCCCCACTCGCCTATCTGATCTGCGCGGGGGTGATGGGGATGATCGCCCTCTGCATCGCCGAGGCCGGGAGTCGGGTCTCGCTGACCGGGGGACCCTACGCCTACGTCGAGGTGGCCTTCGGTCCCTTCGCGGGCTTCCTCGCCGGGGTGATGAACTGGCTCATCGGCGCGACGGCCATCGGCGCGATCGGCGTGGTCTTCATCGACAATCTCGGCGCGATGGTCCCCGCGTTCGGCAGTCCGGTCGGACGCGTGGTCGGGCTCATCGGCGGCTTCTCCCTGCTTGCCGCCGTGAACGTGACCGGGGTCAAGCACGGTGCGCGGCTGAGCACGGGGTTCACGCTCGTGAAAGTGCTTCCCCTCCTCGTCCTCATCGCCTTCGGCCTCTTCGCGATCGAGCCAGCGAACCTGCGCGTGGAGTCGATGCCCGAGGCGGCGACCATCACGCGCACCTCGATCGTCCTGCTCTTCGCCTTCACCGGCGTGGAGTCGGCATTGATCCTCGGCGGGGAACTCAAGGACCCCTCGCGCACGGTGCCGCGAGGGATCCTCATCGGGATGGTCAGTGTGACGGTGGTCTATCTCGCCGTGCATCTGGTGGCCCAGGGAGTGCTCGGCCCCGCGCTGGCTGGTGCGGCGACCCCGCTCGCCGACGCCGCGGGGATCGCGATGGGGCCTTGGGGGCGGACCCTGCTCCTGGTGGCGGTGATCGTCTCCACGTTCGGCTACCTGAGCGGGATGGCACTCGCCTCGCCGCGCGCGCTCTACGCGTTCGGGCGTGATGGCTATCTCCCCCGCGCGGTCGGCGCGGTGCATCCGACCTTCAAGACACCGTGGGTCGCGGTGATCCTTCAGCTCGCGATCTGCAGCACACTGTCGCTCACGAGCCGATTCACCGCGCTCGCTGTGATCTCGAATGTCGCGGCGCTGCTTGTCTACTTCGCCTGTGCGGGTGCTGCCGTCCAGCTGCGGCGCCAAGGTGTGCGGATCGCGGGAAGCACGCCCTTCCGCCTGCCCGGCGGTCCCGTCATCCCGATCATCGCCGGCGTGGCGATCATCGCCCTGCTCACGTCGATCACGTGGTCCGAGTGGCTCGTGCTGCTGGAGGTGGCGGGCGCCGCGACAGTGATCTTCTTCGCGACGCGGCGGCACCGCGCCGCGATGCCGCGGCCCGCCTCGGACTAGCGGCCGTCGTCGCGCCAGTCGCGCTCGATCCGGCGCGAAGCGGCGAAGAAGAGCGCCGCCGCCGCGAGATAG
Source organism: Gemmatimonadaceae bacterium (assembly GCA_031396245.1). Taxonomy (GTDB): domain Bacteria; phylum Gemmatimonadota; class Gemmatimonadetes; order Gemmatimonadales; family Gemmatimonadaceae; genus Pseudogemmatithrix. The sequence continues at coordinate 4,457 of JANNKK010000253.1, read as the reverse complement.
AAGGTGAGTCCGGCAAGGATCGCATAACGCAGTGACTCCGCGCCGAGACGCAGGGCGAGCGCGTCCGAGACCGCGCCGAAGAAGAGCGCCCCGCCTCCGATGCCCAGCACGTTGAGCACGAGGAGGAAGACCGCCGATGCCGTGGCGCGCGATGCCGCCGGCACGATCGCCTTCACCGCCGCGGTCACCGGGCCGAGCCACATCAAGGCGAGGGCGTGCGGCACGACGAAGAGCAGTACGGTGAGCGGGAGCGATGAGGTGAGCAGGCCAGCAGCGTACAGTGGCACCGCCGCGAGCAGCGCGAACGCAGGCACGAGCGCGTAGGCGCGGCGCGAGCGCAGCGCGAGCCGGTCGGCGAGCCATCCTCCGGCCCAGAGCCCGACGATCCCTCCCACGAGCACGATCGCGCCGTACAGCCGTGAGGTCGCGAGGAGAGAGAGGCCGTGGCTGCGCGCGAAGAACGAGGGGAGCCAGAAGAGCAGGCCGTAGCCGACGAGCGATGTCGAGGCCGCGCCGAGACTGAGGAGCCAGAACGTCGGATTCCGCGCGAGCGAGGGCCACACGCCGACTTCCGCGCCGGATCGAGCCGTCGCCCGCGCCGGTTCGCGCACGAGCACACGGAAGAGCGGCGCGAAGAGGAGACCCGCTGCGCCGAGCACGAGGAACGTCACGCGCCAATCCACCGTCATCGCGAGCCAGCCGCCGAGGAAGATGCCGAGCGCCGAACCGATCGGACTCCCGAAGGAGAAGATCGCGAGCGCACGGGAACGCGATTCGCGCGGCACCACATCCGCGACGAGGGCGTACGACGGCGCGACGCCTCCCGCCTCACCGACTCCCACGCCCACGCGGCAGAGGAAGAGCGTCCAGAACCCCGGGGCGAGTCCGCAGATGGCCGTGAAGACGCTCCAGAGGGCGATCGCACCGGTGATGACGCCCGAGCGCGTCGTGCGGTCGGCGAGCCGCGCCATCGGGATCCCCAGCACACCGTAGAAGATCGCGAAGGCCACGCCGCCCATCAGGCCCAGCTGGGTGTCGGTGAGCGCGAGGTCGGCCTTGATCGGACCGGCGAGGATCCCGATCACCTGGCGATCCACGAAGTTCAGCGTGTACGCGACGACGAGCATCGCGACGAGGGCCCGCGGCGGTCCCGCGGCGGTCCTCGCCGGCGCCGTCACCGGCGCCGTCAGAACTCGAGCTTGCTGGCGGCGGCGAACTGCCGCATCAGCCGTTCCTGCTCGGCGGTGAGCGACTCCGGCACGACCACCTGCACCTCGACGAGGAGGTCACCACGCTGTTTGTCGTGCGAGATCCCCTGCCCACGCACGCGGAACCGCTTTCCGCTCGGCGTGCCCTTCGGCAGGACGATGGTGACCTTCTTCTCGTCGATCGTATGCACCGTGAGGCGCGAGCCGAGCGTGGCCTGCGCGATGTTCACCGGCGTGTGGATGATGAGATCGAGTCCGTCGCGCTCGTAGTCAGGGTCAGGCTTCACCTGGAAGGTGATGAGGATGTCGCCGTTGGGTCCGCCGCGCATCCCGCGTCCGCCCTGCGCCTTGAGGCGGATCTTCCCGCCGCTCTCGATCCCCTCGGGCACGGTGATGAGCACCTTCTTGTGGGAGCGCGACGCGCCGGCGCCGCCGCAGGCCGCGCACTTCTCGGTCGGCACCGTTCCCTTCCCGAGGCACTGCGGGCAGGGGCGATTCACGGCGAACGACCCCTGGCCAAACGAGATCGTGCCGCGACCGCCGCACTCGCCACAAGGCTGCAGGCGCGCGCCCTTCGCCGCCCCGCTCCCGCCACAGGTCCCGCACTCCTCGTTCACCTCGAGCTCGATCGGCACCTTCCCCCCGAGCACCGCGACGCGGAAGGGGATCTCGAGCGTCGTCTCGACGCTCTGCCCCTTCTCCGGTCCACTCGGCCGCTGCGCGCGTCCACCGCCGAACATCGAACTGAAGATGTCGCCGAGCCCGCCGAATCCACCGACGTCGAAGTCCTCGACCCGGGCTCCTCCCGTCGAGGTCGCACCGCCGCGCGCCCCGCCCCGCGGTCGCCCGACGAAGGGGTCGAAGGCGCCGAGGCGGCGCATCTCGTCATACTGCTTCCGCTTCGCAGCGTCGCCGAGGACGTTGTTCGCCTCCGAGATCTCCTTGAAGCGCTCCGCCGCCTTGGCCTCCCCCTTGTTCGTGTCGGGGTGGTACTGCTTCGCCAGGCGGCGGTACTGCTTCTTGATCTCGTCGGCGGTGGCGGAGGCACTCACCCCGAGTACCGCGTAGAAGTCCTTCTGGGCCATCGGGCCTCAGCCGGCGCGCGTCATCCGTTCCACTGCGTCACGACGACGCGCGCGGGACGGAGGAGCGTGCCGTTGAAGACATACCCGACCTGGTAGACCAGCGCGACGAGGTGGTCCTCCTCGGCGCTCTCGGCCGGCGTCGTCGTGATCGCCTCGTGCAGCGCGGGGTCGAATGGCTTCCCCTTCGGGTCGACGACCTCGAGGCCGTGCCCGGCGAGCGATTTGAGGAGCTTCTTCTCGACCATCGCGACGCCTTCGACGATGGTCCTCGCGTCGGTGCCGGCGGGGTCCACGTGTGCGAAACGCGCCACGTCGTCGACCACCTCGAGGAGCCCGCGGAGGAGGTTCATCATCCCCTTGTGCTCGGCGTCCTGCCGTTCGCGCACCGCGCGCCGGCGGAAGTTCTCGAACTCGGCGTAGAGCCGCAGGTACTTGTCGCGATGCTCATTGACCTCGCGCTCGAGCGCCGCCGTGACCAGTCCGACCTCCTGGTCGCTGGTCAGGTGCTCGCGGATGGGATCCGCCGAGGCGGACTCCTCGATCGGAGCGGTCTCCTCCGAGGCGCTGACCGCGGCGTTCTCGAAGGAGGAGGTCGTCACTGGGTCCTTGTTCACGTGCTTGTCTTTCTTCATAGGATGAAAGGTCGCCGCTCACGGCTCCCTACGGCAGGGGACGGGGTGCGTTTCGCAGGGCGCGGAGGAGGAGGCTGAGCGCCGCCTGCGTCGCGCGTTGTCTCACTTCGTGGCGGTCCCCGACGCTCGAGGTGCGGAGCGAGGTTACGGTGCCGGTGAGGTCCACCGCGACGCAGAAGGTGCCGACCGGCTTCTCCGGTGTCCCACCATCGGGGCCCGCGATGCCGGTGATCGACATCGCCGCATCCACCTCCATCCGCGCGCGCACCCCCGACGCCATCTCGCGGGCGGCCTCCTCGCTCACCGCACCGTGCGCATCGAGTGTGGACTGGCGTACGCCGAGGTCGCGGACCTTCACCGCGTTGTCGTAGGCGATCACGCCACCGACCACCGAGCGACTCGATCCGGGCACCGCCGTGAGCCGCATGCCGAGCATCCCGCCAGTGCAGCTCTCGGCGACCGCGACGCGAAGCGTGCGCGCCGAGAGTTCCGTGAGCACGAGCGCCGCGAGGTCGGACTCCCCCTCGGCATAGATGTGTCGACCCACCCGCTCGCGCAGCGCGGCCCCGGCACGTTCGAGCATCGCCTCGGCCTCGATCAGCGGACGATCCCAGACAGTGAGCCGGAGGTCCACCCCCTCCCACCCCGGCAGATATGCCAAGGATGCGCCGTGCGGGTCCTTCGCGAGATCCCCGAGCGCATCCGCCAGCGCAGACTCCGCGATGCCGGTCGTGCGCAGCGTACGCGAGAGCACCACGGTGTCCTGCCCGCCGCCGTCCGCCGTCCGCCGTCGGCGCCGGAGTTCGTCGAGCACAGGGAACAGGGTGTCGACTACCATCCCCCGGAACTCCCGCGGTACTCCAGGCAGCATCGCCACCCAACGCCCGCGCTCGTCCTCGAGCCAGATCCCCGGCGCCGAGCCGTGGCGATTCTCGAGGATCGTCGCCCCCTCGGGGATCATCGCCTGTTGCTCGTTGGTGCGGGGCAACTCACCGGGCCAGCCGCGCGCCTTCCAGCGTTTGCGCAGCGCCTCGACGATCGAGTCGTCGCGGTACATCGCCCGGCCGAAGAGCGCGGCGATCGCTGGCTTCGTGAGGTCGTCGGCCGTCGGCCCGAGCCCTCCGCTGGTGATCACGGCGCCGGTGCGATCCAACGCCTCACGCACCGCAGCGGCGATCCCCTCGGCGCCATCCCCCACCGTCGCGCGGCGGGTGACGCGGATCCCCCGCTCGGCGGCGGCGCGCGCGAAGTGCGCGGCATTGGTGTCGATCGTGAAGCCCAAGAGGAGCTCGTCGCCGATCGAGACGATCTCGACGTCCATCAGGGCGCGCTCAGGTGGTCCGAGGCTTGGTGAAGACGTCGGCGTGCTTGCGCAGGTAGCCGGAGAGCGAGCCGAGCGTGAGGACGAGCGCGACCACCATCGCGAAGCTGCCGAGGCCGCCGACCACCCGCGCGGTGAGGTCCGCGCTCGCACCAGTGAAGCGCTCCTGGTCCATCAACAGGCGCAGGGTGAACCAGAAGTACGCCGCCCC